>JAEYAU010000222.1 GCA_023404705.1 Pseudomonadota bacterium | reverse complement strand
GCGGAGGATCGATCGGGCGCGGACTGACCGGAGCTCCGGGCGGCGCGATCGTCGGCAGCCCGGGCGGCCCGCGCGGGAACTGGAGCGGCGGCAACTGGAGCGGCGGCAACTGGAGCGGCGGAAACTGGAGCGGCCATGGCGGACGCTGGCACGGCCGGCACCACCGGCACCGCGGCTTCGCGTTCGGCTTCGCACCTTATTATGGGTGGGGCTACGACCCGTTCTACTACGCCCAGCCGGCCTGCGAGATGGTGCGGGTGCGCTACACGCTCCCGACTGGACGCCGGGTCTGGCGCTGGGTCGAGCGCTGCTACTAAGTGACGCTTCCGGCTTGGAAGGCTTCTCCCACCGGGAAGCCCTCCGGCCAGGGCGGGCCTGCGGTTCGCAGATCGATTCAGGCTTCCGGGCCATCTGTTTGGCCCGGCTCGCTCTTTTGACGTTCTGCGGCCCCGCGCCGGGTCGTGCTCACTGCCGAGCCGCCCTTGACGTGCGGTTGCATCGGCAGTAGGAAGCCGCATCGCGGGCGGCCCGGCATCGGACATCCGCCGCGAACCTGTTTCCCAAAAAGGACCCGCTTCGCCGGTCTCATCCTTGAAAGGTGGGGCGGCGAAAGCCTATCTGGACTTCACCATGGCGAGAAAGAGCCCGTTCGTGTTCTTGCAGGAGGTGCGCGCCGAGACCGCCAAGGTCACCTGGCCGTCGCGCCGCGAGACCCTGATCACGACCGCCATGGTGTTCGTCATGGTGTTCGTGTCCTCGATCTTCTTCCTGATCGCCGATCAGCTGATCCGCTTCGGCGTTACCCGCCTGCTGACCCTGTTCAGCTGAGGCACATTTCGGACCCCGCCATGGCCGACAAGCGCTGGTACATCGTCCACGCCTACTCGAACTTCGAGAAGAAGGTCGCGGAGTCGATCCGCGAGCAAGCGAAGCAGCGTGGCCTGTCGGACCTGTTCGACGAGATCATGGTGCCGGTCGAGAACGTCGTCGAGGTGCGCCGCGGCCGCAAGGTCAACGCCGAGCGCAAGTTCTTCCCGGGCTATGTGCTGGTGAAGGCCGACCTCACGGACGACGCCTATCACCTGATCAAGAACACGCCCAAGGTCACGGGCTTCCTCGGCGCCGACAAGAAACCGATGCCGATCTCGGAGACCGAGGCGCAGCGGATCATGAACCAGGTGCAGGAAGGCATCGAGCGGCCGAAGCCGTCGGTGTCCTTCGAAGTGGGCGAGAACGTGCGCGTCTCCGACGGGCCGTTCGCCTCCTTCAACGGCGTGGTGGAGGAAGTCGACGATGCGCGCTCGCGGCTGAAAGTGGCCGTGAGCATCTTCGGCCGGGCAACCCCGGTCGAGCTCGAGTTCGGGCAGGTCGAGAAGATGTAGCTTTCGATCTGCGCATGATCTTATCCGAAAACCGGTTTCCACTTTTCGGGATCATGCGCTAGTCCGAGAACGCGTGGAAGGAGAGGGCGGCCGCCAACCGTCCGAACCGCACCACGAAACCTGAGGCTCGCCAACGCGAGCGAACCGCTGGGGTGACCCAGCCACAGGAGTAAGACATGGCAAAGAAAGTCACGGGCTACCTGAAGCTTCAGGTCCCGGCCGGGGCCGCGAATCCGTCGCCCCCGATCGGTCCCGCGCTCGGCCAGCGCGGTCTCAACATCATGCAGTTCTGCAAGGACTTCAACGCGCAGACCCAGCAGTTGGAGAAGGGATCACCCATTCCGGTGGTGATCACGATCTACCAGGACAAGTCCTTCACCTTCGAGATGCGGACGCCGCCGGTGTCCTACTTCATCAAGAAGGCCGCCAAGATCGAGAGCGGCGCCAAGGCGCCGGGCCGCGACAAGGCCGGCAAGATCACGAAGGCGCAAGTGAAGGAGATCGCCGAGAAGAAGATGAAGGACCTCAACTGCGACACGGTCGAGTCGGCCATGCGCATGGTCGAGGGCTCGGCACGGTCCATGGGCATCGAGGTCGGGGGTTGATCATGTCGAATCTCGGAAAGCGTATGACGCAGGCCCGCGAGGGCATCGATCGCAACAAGCTCTACCCGATCGCCGACGCCGTGAAGCTCGTGAAGGCGCGCGCCAAGGCGAAGTTCGACGAGACCATCGAGGTCGCGATGAACCTCGGCGTCGATCCGCGCCACGCGGACCAGATGGTCCGCGGCGTCGTCAACCTGCCGAACGGCTCGGGCCGCACCCTGCGGGTCGCCGTGTTCGCGCGCGGCGCCAAGGCCGAGGAAGCCAAGAACGCGGGAGCCGACATAGTCGGCGCCGAGGATCTGGTCGAGAAGGTGCAGGGCGGGGCGATCGATTTCGACCGCGTCATTGCGACCCCGGACCTGATGCCGCTCGTCGGCCGTCTCGGCAAGGTACTGGGCCCGCGCGGCCTGATGCCGAACCCGAAGGTCGGGACCGTGACCATGGATGTCACCACCGCGGTCAAGGGCGCCAAGGGCGGCTCGGTCGAGTTCCGCGTCGAGAAGGCCGGCATCGTCCATGCCGGCGTCGGGAAGGCCTCGTTCTCGGAAGAGAAGCTGGTCGAGAACATCAAGGCGCTGGCGGATGCCGTGCAGAAGGCGAAGCCGGCGGGTGCCAAGGGCACCTTCGTCCAGCGCGTGGCGTTGTCCTCGACCATGGGCCCGGGCGTGAAGGTCGAGCCGTCGTCCCTGTTCGGGGCGTAACTCAGCCCGTAGGGCGCAATAGCCCCGAAGGGGCGTATTGCGCCGTTTCTGGCTCAGTCGGCGCAATACGCGGCTGCGCCGCTATTGCGCCCTACGGACCCGCCTCGCGGGCCGGTTGAGGGGGCGGACAGAACCTCGCGAGTCAGTCGCGGTCCATGACGGGACGGCGACTGTCCAGCGGTTTTTTTGCCGGCCCCCTTGTAAGATATGTGGAAAGGGGCTATTTGCCCCCTCGAACCCACCTTTCCAAGACCAACGGAGGTCGGCTGAGCGGCCGAACTTCGACATCAGGATGCCATTCGGGAAACCGGATGGGATAGGCCGGCGAGCCAAGGGGCTTCCTTTGGCTCGATCCGGCCATGCTCTGTCCGAGACTGCAGGCGCCCGCGCTTCGGCAACGGCTTAATTCTTCCGGGCCTGCATAGACGGGGACGAAACGGATGCACCGGCAGGGTCTGCGCCCACAAGGGGTTGCGCCCGGCCGTTCAAGTCCGGTTCGAGCCTTGCACGCTGCTCCCGACTTGGAGCGGTGCACCTGACGAGGGGCAACCTTCGTCCGGCGGACAGACCAAGTCGCCGTCGGATGTGGCGTTCCCGCGAGGGACCGCAACAGGGCGGCAGGTGCAACCGGCTGGCGGGCCTCCCGCCGGCCAACACGAAGAGCCCGATATGGATCGAGCGGAAAAGAAGGAGCTCGTCGCGACGCTCTCGGAGGTCTTCAAGACCACCAACGTCGTCGTCGTTGCTCACTATTCCGGCCTCACCGTCGCGCAAATGCAGACTCTGCGGAAGCAGATGAAGCAGGCGGGCGCCCAGGTGAAGGTCGCGAAAAACCGTCTCGCCAAGATCGCGCTTGATGGCACGGACGTCGCGAGCATCGCGCCCCTGATGAAGGGGCCGACTCTGATCGCCTATTCGGGCGATCCGATCGCGGCGCCGAAGGTCGCCGTCGACTTCGCCAAGGCGAACGAGAAGTTCGTCATCCTCGGCGGAGCGATGGGCAAGACCGCCCTGAACCCGGACGCCGTGAAGGCTCTCGCCTCGCTGCCGTCTCTGGACGAACTGCGCGCCAAGCTCGTCGGCCTGATCCAGGCTCCGGCGACCAAGCTGGCCCAGCTCGCCAACGCGCCCGCCGCCAAGGTGGCCCGCGTGGTCCAGGCCTATGCCTCCAAGGGCGAAGCCGCGTGAGACTCTGACACTTCGTGAATTCCTCAAGGTTCGAACCGAACAAGGACTTATGAAATGGCTGATCTGGGTAAAATCGTCGACGATCTGTCGAATCTGACCGTGCTCGAGGCGGCTGAGCTCGCCAAGATGCTCGAAGAGAAGTGGGGCGTGTCGGCTGCGGCGGCTGTCGCGGTGGCGGCGGCTCCGGGCGGCGGCGCGGCTGCGGCTCCGGCCGAGGAGAAGACCGAGTTCACGGTCGTTCTCGCGGCCGCGGGCGACAAGAAGATCGAGGTCATCAAGGAGGTCCGCGCGCTCACCGGCCTCGGCCTCAAGGAAGCCAAGGACCTCGTCGAGGGCGCGCCGAAGAACGTCAAGGAAGGCGTGGCCAAGGACGAGGCCGAGAAGATCAAGGCGACGCTCGAGAAGGTCGGCGCCAAGGTCGAGCTCAAGTAAAGTTGAGATCAGACAAGCGATTCCGCGGGGTCAAAACCGCGGAATCGCCTATATCGCCGGGCATATGCTCCGGCGCCAGGAGATAGACCGATTCGGTCCAAGAAGTGTGAATCAGGGGTTTGGCGCGGCGGGATGCGGTAGGCATCCGGCCGGTTGTTTCATGTCTGGCGCGTAGGTTCGTAGTCCCAGCGCGCGCAAGCAGAGTTGCCCCTCGGGCAACAAGGAAGAGGCCACGATGGCGCAGACGTTCATTGGTCGCAAGCGGGTCCGCAAGTCCTTCGGCAAGATCCAGGAAGTCGCCGAGATGCCGAACCTCATCGAGGTTCAGAAGGCGTCCTACGACCAGTTCCTGCAGATCGAGGAGCCGCAGGCCGGGCGTCCCGACGAGGGCTTGCAGGCCGTGTTCAAGTCGGTGTTCCCGATCTCCGACTTCTCCAGCACCTCGATGCTGGAGTTCGTGCGCTACGAGTTCGAGCCGCCGAAATACGACGTCGACGAATGCCGTCAGCGCGGCATGACCTATGCGGCGCCGCTCAAGGTGACGCTGCGCCTCATCGTGTTCGATATCGACGAGGAGACCGGCGCGAAGTCCGTGAAGGACATCAAGGAGCAGGACGTCTACATGGGCGACATCCCGCTCATGACGATGAACGGCACCTTCATCGTGAACGGCACCGAGCGAGTGATCGTCTCGCAGATGCACCGCTCGCCGGGCGTCTTCTTCGACCACGACAAGGGCAAGACCCATTCGTCGGGCAAGCTGCTGTTCGCGGCCCGCATCATCCCGTATCGCGGCTCCTGGCTCGACATCGAGTTCGACGCCAAGGACATCGTCTATGCGCGTATCGACCGGCGCCGGAAGATTCCGGTGACGTCGCTCCTGTTCGCGCTCGGCATGGACGGGGAGGAGATCCTCTCCACCTTCTACCGCCACATCACCTACAAGCGCACCAAGGACGGTTGGCGCTTGCCGTTCGATCCGAACCGGATGAAGGGCTACAAGGCGATCAACGATCTGGTCGACGCCGACACCGGCAAGGTGGTGGTCGAGGCCGGCAAGAAGCTGACCGTGCGCCAGGCGCGCCTGCTCTCCGAGAAGGGCCTTAAGGCGCTGCGCGTCACCGACGAAGAACTGGTCGGCAACTACATCGGCGAGGACCTGGTCAACACCAAGACGGGCGAGATCCACGTCGAGGCCGGCGAGGAGATCACCGAGAAGACGCTGAAGATCCTCAACGAGGCCGGCTACAAAGAGATTCCGGTGCTCGACATCGACCACGTCAATGTCGGCGCATATATCCGCAACACGCTGGCGATCGACAAGAACATGACGCGCGAAGACGCGCTGTTCGACATCTATCGCGTGATGCGCCCGGGCGAGCCGCCGACGGTCGACACCGCGGAAGCGATGTTCCACTCGCTGTTCTTCGATCCGGAGCGCTACGACCTCTCGGCGGTCGGCCGCGTGAAGATGAACATGCGCCTCGACCTCGACGCGCCCGACACCATGCGGGTGCTGCGCAAGGACGACATCGTGTCGGTGATCCGCACGCTGGTCGACCTGCGCGACGGCAAGGGCGAGATCGACGACATCGACCATCTCGGCAACCGCCGGGTGCGCTCGGTCGGCGAGCTGATGGAGAACCAGTACCGCATCGGCCTGCTGCGCATGGAGCGCGCGATCAAGGAGCGCATGAGCTCGGTCGACATCGACACCGTGATGCCGCAGGACCTGATCAACGCCAAGCCGGCGGCGGGCGCGGTGCGCGAGTTCTTCGGCTCCTCGCAGCTCTCGCAGTTCATGGACCAGACCAATCCGCTCTCCGAGATCACGCACAAGCGGCGTCTCTCGGCGCTCGGCCCGGGCGGTCTGACGCGCGAGCGCGCCGGCTTCGAGGTGCGCGACGTGCACCCGACGCATTACGGCCGCATCTGCCCGATCGAGACGCCGGAAGGTCCGAATATCGGCCTGATCAACTCGCTCGCGACCTATGCGCGCGTGAACAAGTACGGCTTCGTCGAGACTCCCTATCGCCGCGTGAAGGATGGCCGCGTCACCGACGAGGTCGTCTATCTCTCGGCCATGGAGGAGGGGCGCTACACGGTCGCGCAGGCGAACGTGCCGATCGACGCCAAGGGCCGCTTCACCGAGGACCTGATCGTCTGCCGCCACGCCGGCGACGTGCTGATGGTCACGGCGGATAAAGTGGACTTCATGGACGTGTCGCCGAAGCAGCTCGTCTCGGTCGCCGCGGCGCTGATCCCGTTCCTCGAGAACGACGACGCCAACCGCGCGCTGATGGGCTCGAACATGCAGCGTCAGGCCGTGCCGCTGGTGCGCGCCGAGGCGCCGTTCGTCGGCACCGGCATGGAAGGCGTGGTGGCGCGTGACTCGGGCGCCGCCATCGCGGCGCGCCGCTCGGGCGTCGTCGATCAGGTCGACGCGACCCGTATCGTCATCCGCGCCACCGAAGAGCTGGATCCGTCGAAGTCGGGCGTCGACATCTATCGCCTGATGAAGTTCCAGCGTTCGAACCAGAACACCTGCATCAACCAGCGTCCGCTGGTGAAGGTGGGCGACCACGTCGGCAAGGGCGACATCATCGCGGACGGTCCCTCGACCGACCTCGGCGAGCTCGCGCTCGGCCGCAACGTGCTGGTCGCGTTCATGCCGTGGAACGGCTACAACTTCGAGGACTCGATCCTGCTCTCCGAGCGGATCGTGAAGGACGACGTCTTCACCTCGATCCATATCGAAGAGTTCGAGGTGATGGCCCGCGACACCAAGCTCGGGCCGGAGGAGATCACGCGCGACATTCCGAACGTGTCGGAAGAGGCGCTGAAGAACCTCGACGAAGCCGGCATCGTCTATATCGGCGCGGAAGTGCGCGCAGGCGACATCCTGTGCGGCAAGATCACGCCGAAGGGCGAGAGCCCGATGACGCCGGAAGAGAAGCTGCTGCGCGCCATCTTCGGCGAGAAGGCGAGCGACGTGCGCGACACGTCGCTGCGCGTGCCGCCGGGCGTGCAGGGCACCGTCGTCGAGGTGCGCGTGTTCAACCGCCACGGCGTCGACAAGGACGAGCGCGCGCTCGCGATCGAACGCGAGGAGATCGAGCAGCTCGCCAAGGACCGTGACGACGAGCAGGCGATCCTCGATCGCAACGTCTACGGCCGTCTCGCCGAGCTCCTCGAGAATAAGAACGCGGTCGCGGGGCCGAAGGGCTTCAAGAAGGACACGCGCATCACGCGCCAGGGCATGGACGAGTTCCCGCGCTCGCAGTGGTGGCAGTTCGCCGTCTCGAACGAGAAGGTGATGTCCGAGATCGAGGCGATCCGGAAGCAGTACGACGAGAGCAAGAAGCGTCTCGAGCAGCGGTTCCTCGACAAGGTCGAGAAGCTGCAGCGCGGCGACGAGCTGCCTCCGGGCGTGATGAAGATGGTCAAGGTCTTCGTCGCGGTGAAGCGCAAGATCCAGCCCGGCGACAAGATGGCCGGCCGCCATGGCAACAAGGGCGTGGTGTCGATGATCGTGCCGAGCGAGGACATGCCGTTCCTCGCCGACGGGCAGCCGGTCGACATCGTGCTCAACCCGCTCGGCGTGCCGAGCCGCATGAACGTCGGCCAGATCCTGGAGACGCATCTCGGCTGGGCCTGCGCGGGCCTCGGCCAGCGCATCGCCCAGGCGGTCGACGCCTATATGGCGAAGCATGACGCCAAGCCGCTCAAGGACACGCTGAAGAAGATCTACGGCGAGGACGAGACCATCAAGTCGCTGGACGAGGATGGCCTCATCGAGCTCGGCGGCAACCTCAGCAAGGGTGTCCCGATCGCGACGCCGGTGTTCGACGGCGCCAAGGAGGGCGACATCGAGAGCATGCTCGATCTCGCCGGGCTCGACCATTCGGGCCAGGTGACGCTCTTCGACGGGCGCACGGGCGATCCCTTCGATCGTACCGTGACGGTCGGCTACATCTACATGCTGAAGCTGCATCACCTGGTGGACGACAAGATCCACGCCCGGTCGATCGGCCCGTACAGCCTCGTGACCCAGCAGCCGCTGGGCGGCAAGGCGCAGTTCGGCGGCCAGCGCTTCGGCGAAATGGAGGTGTGGGCGCTCGAAGCCTACGGCGCCGCCTACACGCTGCAGGAGATGCTGACCGTGAAGTCGGACGACGTCGCGGGCCGCACCAAGGTCTACGAGGCGATCGTGCGCGGCGACGACACCTTCGAGGCGGGCATTCCGGAGTCCTTCAACGTGCTCGTGAAGGAGATGCGGTCGCTCGGCCTCAATGTCGACCTGCACAACTCGAAGCAGCAGCGCGCCGGTATCGAGGGCGCCGAGGCTGCGGAGTAACGAAATGACGGTCGGCCGCGGCGCGCTCGCGCCTGCGGCCGGCGAGCCCTGGTCCGGTTGAGCCGGGCTGCGGCCTGAGTAATTCGAATGCGAACCCTCGGGGGCGGAGCGCGGAGCGGCTCGGCCTCCCAATGAGGAGACGGTGATGAATCAGGAAGTGATGAATCTCTTCAGCCCGCAGGTGCCGGCTCAGGTCTTCGACCAGATCCGCATCTCGATCGCGTCGCCTGAGAAGATTCTCTCGTGGTCCTACGGCGAGATCAAGAAGCCGGAGACGATCAACTACCGGACCTTCAAGCCGGAGCGCGACGGCCTGTTCTGCGCGCGCATCTTCGGCCCGATCAAGGACTACGAGTGCTTGTGCGGCAAGTACAAGCGCATGAAGTACAAGGGCATCATCTGCGAGAAGTGCGGCGTCGAGGTGACGCTGTCGCGCGTGCGGCGCGAGCGCATGGGCCATATCGAGCTCGCGGCGCCGGTCGCGCATATCTGGTTCCTGAAGTCGCTGCCGAGCCGCATCGGCCTCTTGCTCGACATGACGCTGAAGGATCTCGAGCGCATCCTCTACTTCGAGCACTACACGGTGATCGAGCCGGGTCTCACCTCGCTGAAGGAGCGCCAGCTCCTCTCCGAGGACGAGTACCTGCGCGCGCAGGACGAGTTTGGCCAGGACAGCTTCACGGCCATGATCGGCGCCGAGGCGATCCGCGCCATGCTCAAGGCGCTCGACCTCGACAAGATGCAGGCGGATCTGCGCCAGGAGATCGCGACCTCGGATAGCGACATCAAGAAGAAGAAGGTCGCCAAGCGCCTGAAGATCGTCGAGGCGTTCCAGCAGTCCGGCAACAAGCCGGAGTGGATGATCCTGACCGTGGTGCCGGTGATCCCGCCGGACCTGCGGCCGCTGGTGCCGCTCGACGGCGGCCGCTTCGCGACCTCGGACCTGAACGATCTCTATCGCCGCGTCATCAACCGCAACAACCGCCTGAAGCGGCTGATCGAGCTGCGCGCGCCGGACATCATCATCCGCAACG
>JAEYAU010000263.1 GCA_023404705.1 Pseudomonadota bacterium | reverse complement strand
GCCGGCCACCCTGCGAGGCCCGCGCTGCCGCGCGAGCACCTCAGGATGACGGAATTGGCGATCGAGCTTGTTGCGCCTACGTCGCCTCACCCAGCCGGGATGCGCGTGCCGTTGGCCGGCACGGGCGGCGGTGCGGCGGCGCTTGGGCGGCGCGGGGCCGCCTCGCTCGACGGGCGCGTGCCGTTCGCGGGCACCGTGGAGGTCGCGCTGGAATCCGGGAAGCGCGCGTTGATGTCGCGCAGGAAGTTGTCGAGCGTGTCGGTCGCCGCGATCGACTTGGCGATCTCGATGAACTCCGTGCTGGTGGGCGCCGCCATGGTGACGGTGTCGAAGGCGCGCGCGTCCGGGCTCTCGCCCATGACGGGCCCGTATTTCTGGCGGAAGCGGTCGAGGCCAAGCTTGTCCTCGGCGAGCGTGTAGCCGATGCCGGCGCGCAGGAGATCGGCGCGCTCCGCGACCGTGAGCGCCGAGAAGTCGCGCCAGCGCTCGCCGAAATACTTCTCGATCTGCTCGGAGGCCAGGCGCCAGCGGCGCGCGGTCCACAGGATGTCGGCGCGCAGCCGCTCGGCCTCGCGGCCCGGCACGTTGGCGATCACCTCGAGCGCGACGTCGTGGCGGCCGGTGTCGGAAAGCGCGCGTCCCTCGATCAGCAGGCGCTGGTTGCGCACTTCGTTCGGCAGGTCGCCGGTGCGCGTCTCGCGCAGCACCTGGATCGTGCGGTCTGGCTTGCGCGCCATCAGGTAGACGACCGAGAGCCGGATCGCGACCTGCGCGCGTGCCGCGCCGTGCAGCCGGTGATCGACCTGATGCTGCAGCAGCTCCGCGGCCTGGTCGAGCAGGTCGACCGAGACCAGCCGCTCGGCGAGCCGGCGGATCATCTCGTCGCCGCGCCGGCCGACCGGCGTCAGCTCCTTGTAGTCATAGAACAGCGTGAGCGCGTCGATCGCCGGCAGCGTATCGCCCTTGCCGCCCAGGAACAGCGCGTCGAAGGTCGCGGCCGCCTCGTCGTGGATGCGGCGCGTCATCTCCGAGTTGGGATGCGCGGCGAGCGCCGTGCGCATCACATGGAAGGCGTCGCGATAGCGCCCCTCGTCGGTGTAGAGCCGCGCCAGGAGCTGCAGCGCCTCGACTTCGGTCTCGTCGCCGCGCCACGTCGTCGTGATGTTCTCGAGACCCGCGATGGCCTCGTCGCGCTTGATCTCGCCGAGCGAGTGGCGCAGCACGATCGAGCGCAGGCGGCCTTGCGCAGCAGCCGCGCGGTCCCAGGAATCCGCAGCCGCACGATACGAGGTCTCGGCATCGGCGGCGCGGCCGATGCCCTCGGCGACGCGTCCCTTGAGCACACGGAAGACGGGCTGCAGGTCGCGCGGCACGCCGATGGTCTCGAGCTCCTGCAGGAGCCTCACAGCGTCGCCGAAGTCCTTCACCTCGATCGCCGCGCGCATCGCGTCCTTGTAGGCGATCCGCTGCAGCTCGATCGGCAAGGTCGGCAGCGCCGTCTCGATGGTCTTGAAGCCGACCCGCGCCTCGATCCATTTGCCCTGCTGCGCATAGGCGAGCGCCCGCCACAGCGGCGCGTCGTGCTGGTTGCCGACGGCCGGATGTGCGAGATCCTTCAGAGCGTCGCCGCCGCGGCCCATCATGATGCTGCTCACCGCGCGCATCACCAGCGTCGCCGGATCCTCGCGATTGGCCTTGCCGGCCGCGACCGCGAGGTCGAGCACGCCCTTCGCTTCCTGCGGCATGTTGCGCGCGAGATAGAAGCGCGCGAGCGCGAGCCACGCGGCCGGCCGGCGCGCCTCCGGCGCGTCGGCAGCGGCCCGCACCAGCTGCTCCTGGCGCTCGCGGAACTCGGCCTCGCGATCGAAGCCCCAGAGCTGCGTGTCGAACACGAAGGGACGGTAGCTGCTGTCGCGCGGGCCGCCGTCGCTGAGCGGATCGGCACTCTTGGCACTGGGCTGCGAGCGCGTGTCCGACATCGTCAGGCCGCTCGCGCGCGTGAGCACGATCTTGTCGCCGCCGATCTCCGCATTGAGATCGTCGGCGAGCGGCTGAATCGCGATGCCATGCGTCGAAGCGAGCGCGCGAAACTCGACATAGTCCTGCGTCTTGAGGAAGCCGCGTGCCGGCGCGAGCGCGGTGATCACCATGATCATGTCGCCGATCTCGGGATCCGAGATGCGATGCAGCTGCTGCGGCTGGTCGAAGGCGATGGCCGCGCTCACGCGCCCGCCGCCGCCGACCGTGCGCACGATGCCGAGCGGCTTGGTCGGCTCCAGCATCATGTCACCGAGGATGACGGTCCAGTTGTTGCCGTCGGCCTCGATGCTGGTGAGCTGCGGCCGGTCGAGCTTGAGATGCACGACTTGGCCGCCGCGCGACTTGCTCACCGTCGCGGTGCGGATCACGCGCGCCGACTTCGCGACCATATCGGTGACGTCGATCGGTTGGCCCGAGTCGAACACGAGCCAGAGCGTGTCGCCGCGGCGGAACACGGCCGAGGGCGTCTGCTGCTTGAACGGAAAGGTGATGCGCAGCGCATCGCCCTGCCGGCGCATGTCGACGACCACCTGGCCATTGGAATCGCGGCGCGGCGCGGGCGGCGTGTCGCCGCTCTCGCGCGTCGCGGGAGCCGAGGGCGCGGACGGCTCTGCGGGGGGTTCTGATACCGCGACGCCCGCCGGGGCGGCGGGCGGCACGGCTTGCGGCTGTGCGACGG
>JAEYAU010000170.1 GCA_023404705.1 Pseudomonadota bacterium | reverse complement strand
GCCCCGAGCGCGCCCGGCAGCGCCTCGCCGATCTCGTCGCCGAGGCCGAGGCCGCGCTCGCCCCCTTTGGCCCGGCCGCCGCCGTCCTCCAGGCCTGCGCCCGCTTCATTGCGGCACGTCGTGCTTGAGCAAATCCGCGAATAAGGTTCGAATAGCGCCAAGCGGCCGACACACGCGCCCGAGCAACGGCCGTGATGGAGGAGGACAGCATGCCGAACCGCAAGGACCCTGTCGCCATGGCGCGCGCCGCCACCGCCCGCGCCAACGCCGCGACGGCCGAGCTGTCCGAGACCACCGAGAACCTGACGCCGCGGCTCGCCAAGCTCTACACGGGCATCGTGCACGACACGATGCGCGACATGGGCAAGAAGAACTTCACCCTGCCGCACACGATCCATGCGATCACCGTGGCCAAGCACTTCGCGGGTCCGGTCTTCACGGTGAGCGGCAAGGTCGCCAAGGCGAGCGCGCATGACACGCTGATGGCCTGGACCGGCTTTCTGTCCAAAGCCAAGTCTGGCCACGTCGTCGTCATCCAGGCGAACGACTCCGAGGTCGCCCATATGGGCGAGCTCTCGGGCGAGACGCTGATGCGCAAGGGCGTGCCCGGCGTGATCGTCGACGGCGGCACGCGCGACGTCGAGTTCCTGATGGAGATGGGCTTTCCGGTCTATGCGCGCTACACGACGCCGCGCGATGTGGTCGGCTACTGGATGGCCGACGCGATCGACGTGCCGATCAAGATCGGCCCGGTCTCGATCAATCCGGGCGACTATCTGCTCGCCGACCGCGACGGCGTCGTCATCCTGCCGCGCGCCGAGGCCCACGACATCATCCTGAAGGCCGAAGCCTCGGTCGGCACCGAGAACAAGATCCGCACCGCGATCCTCGGCGGCATGGACCCGCAAGAGGCGTACGAGAAATACGGCAAATTCTGAGCGCGCCGCTGACCTTAGCTATCGGACCGGCTTGCGCTCGAGCACCTCGATCGACACACCTTCCGGCCCGCGAATGAAGCAGATCTGTACGCCCGGCCGGGCCTGCGTCAGCTCCTTGGTGAACACCGCGCCCTTCTGCTTGAGCTCGGCGACCACGCCTTCGATGCCCTGCACGGTCAGCCCGAAGTGATCGAGCCCCTGGTAGGGCGTGGTCGGCGGCGGATTGACGCCATCACCTTTACTCACTGGCGCGATGAAGATGCTGGCGCCGCCGAGCCGCAGATCGATGCGCGGCTGGCCGTCCTGCGTGGTGCGGATCACTTCGGCGCCGAACATGCGCTCGTACCAGGCGGCGGTCGCTTCCGGATCGGGGCTGCGCAGATGGATGTGGTCATACGTGAACTTGGACATGCGGTCTCCGTTTATGCGCAGCCCTGCGCGGTTCAGTGCTTGTAGTCCGGCTCGTTGCGATCGAGGATGCGCTTGAGCGCGTCGAAGTGCCATTGCGACGGCTTCTTGCCGCCATAGGTGCGCCCGCTCCGGAATTCCGCGATCGTGGCGTCGATCACGTCCTGCGGCAGCATCTTCAGCGGGCGCTGCGTCCACATCGCATAGATCTGCACCTGCGCGACGCGCTCCGTGTAGTAGAGCAGGTCATAGGCTTCGGCGATCGTCTTGCCGACCGTGGCGACACCGTGGTTCGCCATCATCAGCACCTTCTTGTCCCCGATCAGTTCGGACAGGCGCTCGCCTTCCGCAGGATCGTAGGCCGGGCCCGTATAGGTGTCGTCATAGGCCGTGTAGGTCGCAATCGCGAGCTCGGTCTGGCCGATCGGCAGGATGCGCGGATCTTCGAGGCGTGCGAGCGCGCTCGCGAACGGCATGTGCGTGTGAAACACCGCGGTCGCATGCGGCACGAGCCGGTGCATCGGCGCATGGATGCAGTAGCAGGACTGCTCGATCTCGCCGTCGCCCGAGAGCCGCGTGCCGTCATAGCCAACTTCCATGAAGCTGCTCGCGGTGACTTCCGACCAGTGCAGCCCGAACGGGATCTGGTAGTAGCGGTCGGTCGTGCCGGGCACGCGCGCCGTGAGGTGATTGAAGATTCCTTCGTTGAAGCCGTGCATCACGGCGAGCCGATGCGCCGCCGCGAGATCGACGCGCGCCTGCTGCTGCGCTGCGCCGACGTCGGTACCGGAGTCGATGGTCTTGTCGAGCATGACCGAGCCTCCCTCTGTATCTCGCTTTCCGAAAGGTTCGGACAAGCCGGCGCGGCCGTCAATTCACGATCGGCGCGCCGGGCGCATGGGGGGCACGAGTGCCCTACTCCGCCGCGCTGCGTCCCGCAGTGCCGAAGCGGCGCTCGATATAGTCGATCACCATCTGCTTGAAATCGGCCGCCAGCGTCGGGCCGCGCAGGGTCGCGGCCTTCTTACCGTCGATGAAGACGGGCGCGGTCGGCTGCTCGCCGGTGCCCGGGAGCGAGATGCCGATATCGGCGTGCTTGCTCTCGCCCGGGCCGTTCACGATGCAGCCCATCACCGCGACATTGAGCGCCTCGACGCCCGGATACTGCGTCTTCCAGGCCGGCATCGAGTCGCGGATGAAGTCCTGAATGTCGCGCGCGAGCTCCTGGAAGGTGGTCGAGGTCGTGCGGCCGCAGCCCGGGCAGGCCGCGACCAGCGGCACGAACACGCGGAAGCCCATCGTCTGCAGCAGCTCCTGCGCGACTTTCACCTCGAGCGTGCGGTCGCCCTGCGGCTCCGGCGTGAGCGAGACGCGGATCGTGTCGCCGATCCCCTGCTGTAGCAGGATGCCCATGGCGGCCGACGAGGCGACGATGCCTTTCGAGCCCATGCCGGCCTCGGTGAGCCCGAGATGCAGCGCATAGTTCGAGCGCCGCCCGAGCTCGAGATAGACTGCGATCAGATCCTGCACGGCCGAGACCTTCGCCGAAAGGATGATCCTGTTGCGCGGCAGGCCGATCTCCTCGGCGCGCTCCGCCGAGAGCAGCGCGGACTGCACCATCGCTTCGCGCGTCACCGCGCGCGTATCGAGCGGATCGGGACTGCGCGCATTCTCGTCCATGAGATGCGTGAGCAGCTCCTGATCGAGCGAGCCCCAGTTGGCGCCGATGCGCACCGGCTTGTCGTGGCGGATCGCGGTCTCGACGATGGCGCCGAACTGCCGGTCCTTCTTCTCCTTGAAGCCGACATTGCCCGGATTGATGCGATACTTGTCGAGCGCCTCCGCGCAGGCCGGATGATCCGCGAGCAGCTTGTGGCCGATATAGTGGAAGTCGCCGACCAGCGGCACGCGCACGCCCATTTGCGCGAGCCGGTCGCGGATATGCGGCACCGCCGCCGCGGCTTCGTCGCGGTCCACCGTGATGCGCACCAGCTCGGAGCCCGCGCGAGCGAGCGCCGCGACCTGTGCGGCGGTCGACGCCACGTCGGCCGTGTCCGTATTGGTCATCGACTGCACGACCACGGGCGCGCCGCCGCCGACCGTGACGCCGCCGACCGAGACGGCAACGGAGTTCCGGCGCGCTGCGGGGGCCGCATTGGTCATGTTCTGCTCCATTCCTTCGCCCTGCCAGACCAGGACGACACCGTCAACGTGGCCGGTTGACCAGCACGAGGCCGGTGACCACCAAGGCCACCGCAATCAGGAACCCGGGCGCGAGATCGTCGCCCATGACGACATGCCCGGCCGCGACCCCGAACAATGGGGTGAGGAACGTGAAGGCCGCAAGACGGCTCGCCGAATAGCGCTTCACAAGCGCGAACCAGATCGCAAACGTGATGCTGACCACCCAGAAGGTCTGGTAGGCGAGCCACGACAGCGCAACCGCCCCCGGCGCGTGGTCGACGCGCTCCCCGACCAGCAGTGTCGCGACCGCGAGGATCGGGATCGAGACCGCGAGCTGCCACGCGAGCGTCTTCTCGGCCGGCGCCTTGGCGAGCGCGCTCGCCTTGATGACCAGCGTGGTCGCGCCCCAGAAGGCGCCCGCGCCGACCATCATGGCGTCGCCGATCAGCGCATAACGGTCCGGGCTCGGCACGCCGAACGCGACCACGAGGCCGATGAAGGATAGCGCAAGGCCGATCCATTGGGACGGCAAGAGCCGCTCGCCCGGCAGCAGCCAGCGCGCGCCGAGCGCGACGAAGAACGGCGCCGTGTAAAGGAACAGCGCGGCGCGGCTCGCCGTGGTCCAGACCAGCGCGCGATAGATCAGGATGAACTCGACCGCGAACAGCACGCCGCAAACGATGCCGGGCCACATGGTGCCGTCGCGTTCCGTCATCGGGACACGGCGCAGCCAAGCCCAGATCGTGATGACTGCGAGCGCGCCGACCGAACGGATGGTCGCCTGCATCAGCGGCGGAATGTCGGGAATCGCGAGCTTCACGGCGACCTGGTTGAAGCCCCAGGAGAGGCACAGCATCACCATGATGGCGGACGCGACCGCATCGAGCGGGCGCGCAGTCGGGATCGCCTGCGATTGCGACATGCTCATGCGGGATCAGCGGTCGCGACAATGAGAGCAGATGCCGGTGATCTCCACCACCGGCGATTTCGGCGTGAACCCGGCTTGCTTGGCAGCGGCGCTCAAGCTCTGCCCGACGGCTGCGGACGCAGCTTCGCCCACCGCGCCGCAGGTCTCGCAGATCAGGAACACCACCGGCGCGCCAGACTCGTGCGGACGAACGCAGGCCAGGAAGGCGTTGCGGCTCTCGATGCGATGGACCAGGTCCTGCTCCATCAGGAAATCGAGCGCGCGGTAGACGGTGATCGGCGCGGGCCGCCCGCCGTCCCGGGCGAGGCGGTCCATGATCTCGTAGGCGCCGAGCGGCTGGTGGCTGGCGGTGAGCACCTCCAGCACCTGCCGGCGCATCGGGGTGAGCCGCTGCGCCCGCTCGGCGCAGCGCGCCTCCGCATGCGCCATGGCATCGCTGGTGCAGCGCGTGTGATCGTGGCCGGGCGCGGGAAAGACTTCGGTCATTTGGGGTGCTGTGTTTCGCTCACTCTAGCGGTTTGGGCCGTCCCGACAAAATCCGGTGCGCCATGGACCGACCCTGGATATAGGCGGCCGATCAAGGCTCTACGACCCCGTCCGTTCGGACATGGCGGGCCGGGCCGTTTTGCAGCCGTGGCCGCCACGGCACGCTCTTGAGAAGCCCGGACCGGCTCCCTATTGTGCAGTGCACAATATCAGAAGGCCACAGGAGTATCGCCGTGCTCAAAGGCAGATCCGCCGTCGTTACGGGTTCCACCTCCGGCATCGGGCTCGCCATCGCCGGGGCGCTTGCTCGCGAGGGCGCCAATGTCGCCATCAACGGCTTCGGTGAGGCGGACGCCATCGAGCGCGAGCGCGCCGGGCTCGAGCGCGAGTTCGGCGTGAAAGCGATCTATTCGCCCGCCGACATGACCAAGCCGGCCGAGATCGCCGGCATGATCGCGGCGGCCGAGAAGGCCTTCGGCGCCGTCGACATCCTGGTCAACAATGCGGGCGTCCAGCATGTCGCGCCGATCGAGGATTTCCCCATCGAGAAATGGGACCAGATCATCGCGATCAATCTCACCTCCGCGTTCCACACCATGCGCGCCGCGCTTCCCGGCATGAAGGCGCGCAAATGGGGCCGCGTGATCAACACGGCCTCGGCGCATTCGCTCACGGCCTCGCCCTTCAAGGCGGCTTATGTTTCGGCCAAGCACGGGCTCGTCGGTCTCACCAAGACGGCCGCGCTCGAGACGGCGACCCACGGCATCACGGTGAACTGCATCTCGCCCGGCTATGTCTGGACGCCGCTGGTCGAGAAGCAGATTCCCGACACCATGAAGGCGCGCGGCCTCACCGAGGAGCAGGTGAAGCACGACGTGCTGCTCGCCGCCCAGCCGACCAAGCAGTTCGTCACCGTCGATCAAGTCGCCTCCCTCGCGCTCTATCTCTGTTCCGACGCGGCCGCGCAGATCACGGGCGCGAACCTGTCCATCGACGGCGGCTGGACCGCCCAGTGATCTGGCCCTTCAAATCGCGCGCGCCGAAGACGAAGACCGTCAACCTGGCGCTGCAGGGTGGCGGCGCCCACGGCGCTTTCACCTGGGGCGTGCTCGATCATCTGCTGGCTGACGAGCGCCTCGAGATCGGCGCGGTCTCGGGCACCTCGGCGGGCGCCGTGAATGCCGTGATGCTGGCCGACGGACTCTGCCGCGGCGGCCGCGCCGAGGCGCAGAAGCGCCTCGCCGATTTCTGGCGCGCCGCGAGCCTGGACGGCAAGCTGCCGCCGCTGCAGCGCGCCGTGTTCGACAGACTGTTCTCCTTCCTGCCGTTCGACAATTCGCCGCTGACCTGGTTCGGCCCGCTCTCGCGCTATCTCTCGCCCTATGACGTCAACCCGCTCAACATCAATCCGCTCAAGGACGTGATCGAGCGCTTCGTCGATTTCGCAGCGATCCGCGCCTGCGAGTCGCCGCGCCTGTTCATCTCGGCCACCAACGTGCACACCGGCCGCCTGCGCGTCTTCCCGCATGACAAGATCACGGCCGACGTCGTGATGGCCTCGACCTGCCTGCCGCTGCTGTTCCGCGCCGTCGAGATCGACGGCGTGCCCTACTGGGACGGCGGCTATATGGGCAATCCGTCGATTTTTCCGCTGTTCCGCGCGAGCGAGGCCGAGGACATCATCGTTGTGCAGATCAATCCGATCGAGCGCCATACGACGCCGACCTCCGCGCACGAGATCATGAACCGCATCAACGAGATCACGTTCAACTCCTCGCTGCTGGCGGAGTATCGCGCGATCGATTTCGTCACGCGGTTGATCGACCAGGGTCATCTGCAGCGCGGCCGCGGCCCCGGCCAGTATCGCCGCATCAACGTCCACCGCATCGCGCTCGACGACGTGTTCCGCAAGCTCACGGCCGACAGCAAGCTCTCCTCCGACTTCGACTTCTTCGAGATGCTCCGCGACGGCGGCCGCCGCGCCGCCCGCAACTTCCTCGACGCGCATTTCGACGACATCGGCAAGCGCAGCACGCTGGATCTGCGCGCGGAGACGCGCGCGGAGCTGGCGTGAATGTCTTCGTAGGGTGTGCTCGGCGCGCCGATGGGCCGAGACAATAAATACTGAGCTGACCGCGCCGAGCGCACGCGCGCGGCGACTCGGCACGCGTGCGCTCGTGCGGATCGAAGCATGAGCACATTGCGAACTCATTGGCCGCACGAGCACACCCTACGAACGCCTTCATCTCCGCGGCTTGGCGCCCGGAGGTTTGCGGCAGCTTCCTCCCACGAGGGGAGTGGAGCACCGAGATGCGCGGCCCGCTTGTGAGGCAGGCCGATGCTCGGGCGTAAGCCCGAGCCAGCCGGGCTTTCTCCGGCCTGGGCTGCGCAACGGCGCCGCCCGGGGTCCTATTGCCGGGACCCCTGCGCCTCTCGGCGCTCCACTACGGCCATTTTTCGGTCGGGCCGCTCTTCGGCGTCGCGCCCCGAAGGGCCGGTCACCTACAGCCAAACTCACTGGCAGGCGGTCGTGATGCCGCCGGTCGTTGGTTCCCGATTCCGCCCGGGAGCCCGGATTACTAGCCCGGGCCCGCAGGGGCCGCCTCCTTGCTCCATCGCGGCAGTACCCGGGGACGCCCCTCACGAGCAGGAGTGAGGGCAGTATGCATGATTTCCGGAAATCCGCAACACAATTAAGTCCTGAAAAACAGAAATCGGGCGGCCGGGATGACGCCGTTGGCAGCCGGTCCTACACTGCCGTCATGACCACTCCGCTCCTCACCGCCGAGATCGGCCCCGGGAAGCTCGACATCATCGTCGCCGACATCACGACGCTCACGGTCGATGCGATCGTCAATGCGGCCAACAGTGCGCTCAGCGGCGGCGGCGGTGTCGACGGCGCGATCCATCGCGCCGCCGGGCCCGAGCTGCTCGCGGAGTGCCGCACGCTCGGCGGCTGCCCCACCGGATCGGCCAAGATTACGCGCGGCTACCGGCTTCCAGCGCAATACGTGATCCATGCGGTCGGCCCGGCCTGGCAGGGCGGCGACTCGAACGAGGAGAACCTGCTCGCGTCCTGCTATCGAACGGCGCTTGGCCTCGCGCGCGAGTATCGGCTGACCTCGATCGCATTCCCGGCGATCTCCACCGGCATCTACGGCTTCCCGGCGGATCGCGCCGCGCGCATCGCGGTCGGCGCCGTGGTGTCGGAGCTCTCGGCGGATCCCGGCCTGTTGACACGCGCCGTGTTCTGCTGCTTCGCCGAGACATCGGCGCGGCATCACATGGATGCGTTTGCCGAGCTCGGGATCGCGTAGGGTGCGCTAAGCGGCCCGAGCGTTGCGATCTTGTGCGCCGTTTGGTCCGCGTGCGCACGCGCGATCAACGCGCCGCGCACAACTGGCGCTTCGCCGCGCGCTTAGCGCACCCTACGACCCCGCGAACTCCGCGCGCACCTTCTCGGTGTGCTCGCCGAGCGCCGGTATCGCGCCGTAGCGGCGCTCCTCGCCCGCAAGGATCGCGGCGGGCGCCGGCGTGGAGACGGGGCCGCTCGGCGTCATCACCGTGATGCGGCGCAGGTGCGGGTGGCGGGCGAGGCCGGCAGCGTCGTTGACCAGGCCGAACGCGATGTCGGCGGCCGTGAGCTTGTCGACGAGCTCCGCGGCTGTATGCGCGGCAAAGATGGCGGCGACCTTGCCGTCCGTCTCGCTGCGGCGCGCGACGCGTTTCACGTTCGTGGCGAACTCCGGATCGGCGGCGAGCGCGGCATCGCCCAGCACATCCTTCGCGAGGATGCGCCACTCGCGGTCGTTCTGGATCGAGATCAGGATGTCCACACCGTCCTGCGACTTGAACACACCGTAAGGCGAGATTGACGGATGCGCGAGGCCGACGCGCTGGGGCGGCTTGCCGCCTTCGGTCTGCAGGAGCGGCACCGTCATCCAGTCCGCCATGGCGTCGAACAGCGAGACGTTGATCTCGGCGCCCTCGCCCGTGCGTCCGCGCGCGATCAGCGCTTCCAGCACCGCGCCATAGGCGTTCATGCCGGTCGCCACGTCGACCACCGAGACACCGACGCGCGCCGGCGCCTCGGGCCCACCCGTGATCGAGGCGAGGCCGGACTCGGCCTGCACCAGCAGGTCATAAGCCTTGCGGCCGGCGTAAGGCCCGCTCTCGCCATAGCCCGAGATCGAGCAGACGATCAGCCGCGGATACTCCTGGCGCAGTCGCGCGATCGGGAAGCCGAGCTTGCCGATGGTGCCGGGCTTGAGGTTCTGCACGAACACATCGGCTTGTCCGAGCATCGCCTCGAGCAGCGCCTTGTCCTCGGCGCGCGTGAGATCGAGGATGATCGACTCCTTGCCGCGGTTGAGCCAGACGAAATAGGCGCTCTCGCCCTTGGCGAGATTGTCATAGCCGCGCGCGAAATCCCCTTCGGGCCGCTCGATCTTGATCACGCGCGCGCCCGCATCGGCGAGCCGGCACGTGCAGGTCGGCGCCGCGACGGCCTGCTCGAGCGAGACGACCAGAAGTCCCGAAAGCGGACCGCTCATGCGCGCCTCAATAGGAGCGCGGCAGGCCGAGCACGTGCTCGGACAAGTAAGAGAGGATCAGGTTGGTCGAGATCGGCGCCACCTGATAGAGCCGCGTCTCGCGGAACTTACGCTCGATGTCGAACTCCTCGGCAAAGCCGAAGCCGCCATGGGTCTGCACGCACATGTCGGCCGCAGCCCAGGACGCATCGGCGGCGAGCAGCTTCGCCATGTTGGCCTCGGCGCCGCAGTCCTCGCCCGCCTCGTAGCGGCGCGCGGCCTCGCGCACCATCAACTCGGCGGCGCGCATCTGCGCATAGGCGCGCGCGATCGGGAACTGGACGCCCTGGTTCTGCCCGATCGGCCGGCCGAAGATCGCGCGCTCCTTCGCATAGGCGCTCGCGCGCGCGATGAACCACTTGGCGTCGCCGATGCATTCCGCCGCGATCAGGATGCGCTCGGCATTCATGCCCGAGAGGATGTAGCGGAAGCCCTTGCCTTCCTCGCCGACCAGATTGTCCGCCGGCACGCGGAGGTCGTCGAAGAACACCTCGGTGGTGGCATGGTTCATCATGGTGCGGATCGGATTGATCTTGATGCCATCGCCCTTGGCGAGCCGCATGTCGACCAGGAATACCGAGAGCCCGTCGGTGCGCTTCTTCGCCTGCTCGCGCGGCGTGGTGCGGGCGAGCAGCAGCATGAGATCGGAATATTCCGCGCGCGAGGTCCAGATCTTCTGGCCATTGACCACATAGTGGTCGCCCTCGCGCACCGCGACGGTGCGCAGACTCAGCGTGTCGGTGCCCGAGGTCGGCTCGGTCACGCCGAAGGCCTGCAGGCGCAGCTCACCGCTCGCGATGCCTGGCAGGAAGCGCGCCTTCTGCTCGGCGCTGCCGTGCCGCAGGATCGTGCCCATGATGTACATCTGGGCGTGACACGCCGCGCCGTTGCAGCCGCTGGCATGGACCTCCTCCAGGATCGCGGCCGCGGCCGAGAGGCCAAGCCCGCTGCCGCCATAATCCTCCGGGATCAGCGCCGCGAGAAAGCCCGCATCGGTGAGCGCCTGCACGAACTCGCTCGGATAGGCGCGCTCGCGGTCGAGCTTCCGCCAATACTCACCCGGATAGCGGGCGCACAGCGCGCGCACCGATTCACGGATGCTGGCAAGATCGTCATGCGCCGCGGCGGCGTCCATCACCTACTCCCTGATCTCGACGCGGCCATTGTTGATCGCGACGACGTCGCGCTCCGCGACGCGGGCGCGGAAGCTCACGACATTTCCGTCGCGCCACATCTCGGTGCGGATGGTCTCGCCCGGGAATACGGGCGCCGAGAAGCGCCCCGCGATCGACGCCATGCGCGCCGGATCATAGCCGCAATAGGTCTTGAGCACCGCATGTCCCGACACGCCGAAGGTCGCAAGCCCGTGCAGGATCGGCCGCGGATAGCCGGCAGCCTTGGCGATCGCGGGCTCTGAATGCAGCGGATTGTAGTCGCCGCTCAGGCGATAGATCAGCGCGCTCTCGGGCCGTGTGGCAAAGTCTTGCACGCGATCCGGCGCGCGATCCGGGATCGCATGCACGAGCGGAGAGAAGCGCGACGGGCCGCCGAAGCCGCCGTCGCCGCGGCAGAACACGCTCTGCCGCGTGGTCGCGAGCACGGCGCCCGTCATCTTGTTGCGCGTCGTGCGCTCCGTGTAGATGACCGCGCCCTTGTCGGCACCCTTGTCGACCACGTCGATGATCTTCATGTGGCTCACGACCGTCGCGGCCGTCGGAAGGGCTCCGTCGAGCCGCACCTCGTACTCGCCGTTGAGCACCTTCACCCAGTCGACGCCGGTGTCCATGTCGCGCAGCCAGAAGCCCGGATAGCCCACCATCGATGCGAAGGTCGGAAGCACCTTCAGGTTCTTCTCGTAGACGAAGGCGAGCTCGTCCTCGTTCAGCGGGTCCTGACCGAGCCCGACCCCGAGCGCGTAGAGCATCACGTCGCGCGGCTCGTAGGAGACCTCGGCGTCCGGAAAACCCAACGCCATCAACTTGTCGTAGACGATCGCCATGCCGTGTCCCTGGTGCGCAAACGTTCTTCCGCTTCTCCGGCGCGCATAAGATGGCCTCGCCGCAGCGGGGTCAACCACCCAATTCCGTCATCCTGAGGCGCGAGCGGAGCGAGCCTCGAAGGATGAACGGCCCGGGCGCCGCAGCATGCTCGCGGAAGCTCAGCGGCTGTCGCCCTTCGAGGCTCGCCACTTCGTGGCGAGCCCCTCAGGGTGACGGATCGAGTGAGGCGCCTGCGTCACCGCCCCCACACCTCGTCCGCGATCTGCACGATGTGCGCGAGCTTCGCCCATTGCTCGTCCTCGGCCAGCACGTTGCCTTCCTCGGTGGAGGCGAAACCGCATTGCGGCGAGAGGCAGAGCTGGTCAAGGCCGACATGCTTCGTCGCCTCATCGATGCGGCGCTTGATGTCGTCCTTGGCTTCGAGCGTGCCGAATTTTGACGTGATCAGCCCGAGCACCACGTGCTTGCCCTTCGGCACGAAGCGCAGCGGCTCGAAGCCGCCGGCGCGGTCGGTGTCGTACTCCAGGAAGTAGGCGTTGACGTTGGTGGAATTGAACAGCACGTCGGCGACCGGCTCGTAGCCGCCCGAGGAGATGAAGGTCGAACGGAAATTGCCGCGGCAGATGTGCATGCCGATCACCATGTCGGACGGCACGCCCGCGATCGCGGCATTGATCAGCTTCGCATAGGTATGCATCAGCTGGTCCGGATCCTCGCCGCGGTCCTTCAGCATCTGCCGGCGGTCCTTGTCGCAGAGATGCGCGAACGAGGTGTCGTCGAGCTGCAGGTAGCGGCAGCCGGCGGCCGCGAAGGCCTGCACGGTTTTGCTATACGCCGCGCCGAGATCCGCGAAGAACGCGTCCATGGTCTTGTAGTGACCCTCGGTGACCGGCTTCTGGCCGACGCGGAAATGCACCACGGTCGGGCTCGGGATCGTCATCTTCGGCGTCACGCGCGTGGTCTGCGCGACGAACCGGTAGTGATCGAGCATCGGATGGCCCGAATAGCCGATCTTGCCGGACACGCGGATGTCCTCGGCGCGGGTCGTGACGCCGTGAAACTGGATGCCCTTGCCGGTGTCGTAGAGCTCGAGCCCGTCGAGCTCCTTCATGAAGTCGAACTGCCACCAGGAGCGGCGGAACTCGCCGTCGGTGACCAGCCGCAGGCCCACCTCCTCCTGCTTGCGGATGATGCGCGTGATCTCCTGGTCCTCGACGGCCTTGAGATCGGCCGCCGAGATCTCGCCCTTCGCATGCTTCGCGCGCGCGTCCTTCAGCGCCGCGGTGCGCAAGAGGCTGCCGACATGGTCGGCGCGGAACGGCGGCTTGGTGCGAGCCTTGGTGGCTTCCATCACGGACATCTTCATCCCCATATCTCATTCGCGAGCTCGACGATCATCGCGAGCTTCGCCCATTGCTCGTCTTGCGCCAGCTCGTTGCCTTCCTCGGTGGAGGCGAAGCCGCATTGCGGCGAGAGGCAGAGCTGGTCAATGTCGATGTACTTCGTGGCTTCGTCAATGCGCCGGAGGATGGCGTCGCGGCTCTCCAGCGTGCCGGTCTTGGAGGTGACGAGGCCGAGCACCACGGTCTTGCCCTTCGGCACGAAGCGCAAGGGCTCGAAGCCGCCGGCGCGCTCGCTGTCGTACTCCATGAAGTAGCCGTGCACGTTGATGCCGTTGAACAGGATCTCGGCCACGGGTTCATAACCTCCGCTCGCCACGAAGGTGGAGCGGAAATTGCCGCGGCAGAGATGCATGGTGATCGTCATGTCCGCCGGGATGTCGGCGATCGCGGCGTTGATCATGCCCGCATAGACGGACGGCAGCGTCGCGGGATCGTCACCGCGCTCGCGCACCTGGTCGCGCAGCGCGGGATCGCAGAGATAAGCGAGGTTCACCTCGTCGAGCTGCAGATAGCGGCAGCCCGCATCCGAGAAGCCGCGCACGGCTTTCGCATAGGCGCTGCCGAGATCGCGATAGAACTCGGCCATGTCCGGATAGATCGTTTCCGGCACGGCCGCGCGCCCGTAGCGGAAATGCAGCGCCGAGGGCGACGGGATCGTCATCTTCGCGGTCGCGCGCGTGTGCGCGGCGACGAAGCGATAGTGGTCGATCATCGGATGGCCGTGGAAGGCGCCGAGCTTGTCCTTCACGCGCAGCAGCACCGGGCGCGGCTGCGGCCCCTGGAACTTGATCTTGCGCTCGCCCAGATAGGACTCGACGCCATCGAGCTTCTCGAGGAAGTCGATCTGCCAGAAGGCGCGGCGAAACTCGCCGTCGGTGATCGACTTCAGGCCGATCGCCTCCTGCTTCTCGATGACACGGATGATCTCCGCATCCTCGATCGCGCGCAGCTCCTCGACGCCGATCTCTCCCCGCTCCCGCTTCGCCCGCACCTCCTTCAGCGCAGCGGGACGCAGCAGACTGCCGACATGATCGGCGCGGAAGGGGGGCTTGGTACGTTGCATGATATCGCCTTGCCTAATCTCAACCTCAGATCCGTCACCCTGAGGTGCCCGCGCGCAGCGCGGGCCTCGAAGGGCGACGGCCCGGGACTCGCAACGAGTACGCTGCAACACCTCGGCCGTTCATCCTTCGAGGCTCACATCAGCCGGCTCACGCCGACTGATGTTCGCACCTCAGGATGACGGGATCGAGGATCGTGCGCCGAGGTTACTTCCCCCACACCTCATCGGCGAGCTCGACGCACATGCGCAGCTTCGCCCACTGCTCCTCCTCGGCCAAAATGTTGCCATCCTCCGTGGAGGCGAAGCCGCATTGCGGCGAGATGCAATACTGGTCGAGCGAGGCGTACTTCGTCGCCTCGTCGATGCGGCGCTTGACGTCGTCCTTCTTCTCGAGCGTGCCGGACTTCGACGTGATCAGGCCGAGCACGACGATCTTGTTGCCCTTCGGCAGGAAGCGCAGCGGTTCGAAGCCGCCGGCGCGGTCGGTGTCGTATTCCAGGAAGTAGCCATCGTAGTTCACCCGCTGCAGCAGCGTCTCGGCGACCGGCTCGTAGCCGCCCGAGGAGATGAAGGTGGAGCGGAAATTGCCGCGGCATACATGCGTCGTGATCACCATGTCGGACGGCCGGTCCGCGATCGCGTAGTTGATCATGTCCGCATAGATGCCCTGCAGCTTGTCCGGATCGTCGCCGCGCTCGCGCGCGCCTTCGAGCTGCTCCTTGGAGCAGAGATAGGCCCAGACCGTGTCGTCGAGCTGCAGGTAGCGGCAGCCCGCATCGTAGAAGGCGCGGATCGCCTTGCGATAGGCCTTGCCCAGGTCCGAGTAGAACTCGGCCATGTCCGGATAGATCTTCGCGTCGATCGCCTTCCGGCCGCCACGGAAGTGCAGCACGGTCGGCGACGGGATCGTCATCTTCGGCGTCACCTTGGTGTGCTGTTTGACGAACCGGAAGTGCTCGAGGAACGGGTGCCCGTCGAAGTCGATCTTGCCGACCACGCGAATTCCCTCGGGGCGCGTCTCGACGCCCTTGAACTGGATGCCGTGCTCGGCGACGTAGCTCTCGACGCCCTTCAGCTTCTTGAGGAAGTCGAAGTGCCACCACGAGCGGCGATACTCGCCGTCGGTCGCGAGCTGCAGGCCGATCTCTTCCTGCTTCTTGATGATCTTCTCGATCTCGCGGTCCTCGATCTCCTTGAGCTGCGCGTCGCTGAGCTCACGGTTCTGATGCTTGGTGCGAGCGTCTTTCAGCGGGCCGGAGCGCAGGATGCTGCCGACATGGTCTGCCCGAAATGGGGCTCTGGTGCGTTTCATGGTGTCCTCCAGGATCGTATCGATGGGGTGTTCAGAGAGCGTGCGCCGCCGCCCGACCGCGGATCAGCGCCGCGCGCGGCGCCAGGCCGGGCGCGCGCTCGTTGCGCAACGCGAATTCGATATTGCGGAAAGCGAGCCGCTCATGCTCGCGCATGACGGCTTCGGCGGTTGCAAGCGCCATGAGCTGTCCTGAACGTATCCATCGCCCGGGCAGACCCGGGCATTCTTGATTAGATACGTTCTGTATACGGCGCGCGGCCCCCGTCAAGGCGCACGCCTTGGCGCCGAGCCGAAAGACCGCTCAGACGTCGAAGAAGACCGTCTCGTTCTCGGGCTGGAAGCTGATATCGAAGCGGTAGACCGTGGCCCCGCCCCGCTGCTCCTTCTTGGCGATCAGCGTATCGCGACGGTCCGCCGGCACCATGGCCAGGATCGGGTCGCTGGCGGTCGCGGCCTCGTCCGCAAAGTAGAGGCGCGTGTAGAGGTGCGTCAGCAGGCCGCGCGAATAGAACGCCACCATCACGTGCGGCGCCTGCATGGCCCCGTTCGGTCCGGGCACCGCGCCCGGCTTGATGGTGTCGAACGTATAGATCCCGTCCGCGTCCGTCCCGACGCGGCCGAAGCCCTTGAAGCTCGTGTTCGGCAGCGCGCGGGTGTCGCGCGCATGGGCGTAGCGGCCCTGCGCATCGGCCTGCCAGATCTCGATCATGCAGTCGTTGATCGGCTTGCCGTCCGCATCGGTGACGCGCCCCTCGATGCGGATCCGCTCGCCGGCCGCATCGGGCGTGACCAAGTTGTTCGAGAAGGTATCGACCCACTCGTATTTCTTGTTCGGCGTCAGGCCGAAGGCGAAGAACGGACCGACGGTTTGCGAGGGAGTAACGCCAGACATGATCAGTGCTCCATCGGCGTCTGTTCGCGTCCGCGCAGGACGATGTCAAACCGGTAGCAGAGCGCCCAGTTGGGCACCGTGTTCTCGAGGTCGAAGGACGAGACCATACGCATGCGCGCCTTCTCGTCGGTCACCGAGTTGAAGATCGGGTCGAACGGGAACAGCGGGTCGCCCGGGAAATACATCTGGGTGACGAGCCGCGACAGGAACGAGTGCCCGAAGATCGAGAAGTGGATATGCGCGGGCCGCCACGCATTGTGGTGATTGCCCCACGGATAGGCGCCCGGCTTGACCGTGATGAACTTGTAGTAGCCCTCGCGGTCCGTCACGGCGCGCCCCGCGCCCGTGAAGTTCGGATCGATCGGCGCCGGGTGCTGGTCCACCACGTGGATGTAGCGGCCGCAGGCATTGGCCTGCCACAGCTCCACCAGCGCGTCGGGCACCGGCCGCAGGTCCTCGTCGAGCACCTTGCCGTGCACGATGATGCGCTCGCCGATCGGCTCGTCCTTGTGCTGCTGCGTGAGGTCGCTGTCGCCGGGCCGCACTGTATCCTGGCCGTAGACCGGCCCGGTCAGCTCCGAGAGCGTATGCGGCACGATGACCAGCGGCTTCGACGGCGAGCGCTTCACGGTGCTGCGATAGTCCGCGAACGGCCGCGTCGGATGGATCTTGTTGCTGTCGATCGGATAAACGAGCGCCATATCTTCCTCTTGATCTCAGCTCACGCGCTCGAGCGCGAGCGACACGCCCTGCCCGACGCCGACGCACATGGTGGCGAGGCCGAGCCGGCCCTGCATCTTGTCCAGCTGATGCGCCGCGGTGAGCGCGAGCCGCGCCCCCGACATGCCGAGCGGATGGCCGAGCGCGATCGCGCCCCCGTTCGGGTTCACGTGCTCGGCATCGTCCGGCAGTCCGAGCTGGCGCATGCAGGCGAGGCTCTGCGACGCAAACGCCTCGTTCAGCTCGACCACGTCGAAGTCGCCGATCTTCAGCCGCAGCCGCTCCATCAGCTTGCGCGTGGACGGCACCGGCCCGATGCCCATGATGCGCGGCGCCACACCGGCCGCCGCCATGCCGACGATGCGCGCGCGCGGGGTGAGCCCATGCGCCTTCACGGCGGCCTCCGAGGCGATGATCAGCGCGGCGGCACCGTCGTTGACGCCCGAGGCATTGCCGGCCGTGACGGTGCCGGGATTGCGGAACGGCGTCTTGAGCTTGGCGAGGCCTTCGATCGTGGTCTCGGGACGCGGATGCTCGTCCTGCTCGACGACGATCGGGCCCTGCTTGCCCCCCAGGATCTCGACCGGCACGATCTCGTCCTTGAAGAAGCCGGCCGCGATCGCCTTGCCGGCGCGCTGCTGCGAGCGGATCGCGAAGGCGTCCTGATCGGCGCGGGTGACCTGGAACTCCTCGGCCACGTTCTCGCCGGTCTCCGGCATCGAGTCGACGCCGTATTGCTGCTTCATCAGCGGATTGATGAAGCGCCAGCCGATCGTGGTGTCGAACACCTCGGCGGTACGCGAGAAGGCTTCGCTCGCCTTGCCCATCACGAAGGGCGCGCGCGTCATCGACTCGACACCGCCCGCGATCGCGAAATCGATGTCGCCCGCACGGATCGCCTGCGCGGCGGCGCCGATCGCATTGAGGCCGGAGGCGCAGAGCCGGTTCACGGTGACGCCGGGCACGCTCTCGGACAGGCCCGCGAGCAGCAGCGCCATGCGCGCGACGTTGCGGTTGTCCTCGCCGGCCTGGTTGGCGCAGCCGTAATAGACCTCGTCCAGCCGCGACCAGTCGACCTTCGGATTGCGCTTGATCAGCGCCTTGATCGGGATCGCGGCGAGATCGTCGGCGCGCACCTTGGCGAGCGATCCGCCATAGCGGCCGATCGGCGTGCGGACGGCGTCACAAATGAATGCTTCCGGCATGGTCAGGCTCCTTCTTACGCGGCCTGGGCGCCGTGCGCCTTGGCGGTGCGCGCATGCAGCTCGCGCAGCACTTCGAGCTCTTCCTTTCGGGGCGGCTCGGTCTCGGCCACGTCGTTAGCATAGCGCACCGGCCAGCCGGTATTCTCCTGAATCCGCTCGCGGCTGACACCCGGATGGATCGAGACGATGGTCATTTCCTTGGTCTCGGGATCCGGCGCGAAGATCGCAAGATCCGTGACCAGGCGCGTCGGTCCCTTGGTCTTCAGGCCGAGGCGCTCGCGGTGATCGCCACCCTCGCCGTGACCGATCGACGTGATGAAGTCGAGCTTGTTGACGAAGCTGCGCGGCGACTGCGCCATGATGATGTAGATCTCGCCGCACGCGACCGCGATCTCGGGCGCGCCACCGCCGCCCGGCAGCCGCACCTTCGGCTTGTCATACGGGCCGACCACCGTGGTGTTGAGATTGGCGAAGCGGTCGATCTGCGCGCCGCCCAGGAAGCCGAGCGTGATGCGCCCGCCCTGCAGCCAGTAGCGGAACATCTCGGGCACCGAGACCGTGGTGAGCGCGGTATCGCAGAGCTCGCCGTCGCCGATCGAGAGCGGCAGCACATTCGGCTTGGTCGCGAGCGTGCCCGACTCGTAGATCAGCGTGATGTCCGGCGCATGCGTGAGCCGCGCCAGATTGCATGCCGCCGACGGCATGCCGATGCCGACGAAGCAGACATCGTCGTTGCGCAGCGCGCGCGCCGCCGCGATGGTCATCATCTCGTTGGGCTTGTAGGCCTCGGTCATGATCCTCACCGGCCTTTCTTGCGCGTCGTCTTGCGCGTGGGCGTCCTGGACTTCGTCTTGGCTTTCGCCTTGCTGGCCTTCTTCGCGGCGCTTGCCTTCTTCGCCTTGGCTTTGCCCGGCTTCGCCGCGCTTGCCTTGACTTTGCTCACGGGCTTCGGCGCCGCCTTGGCCGGCTTTGCGCCCCGAGGCTTCGCAGCCGGCGCGCCGCCGAGCAGCTTCGCGGCCGCCTTGGCGATCGTCTGCACGATTCCGGCCGGCTTCTCGCGCAGCGGCTTCACGGTTTCGGCGAAGACCTCGGGCCCCTTCTCGAGCACGTTGGTCTTCATCCAGGCCAAGAACGTGTCGCGATCCCGCGCGATCGGGTCCCACGCGATATAATAAGCATTATCGCGCTTGTAGTAGCCATGCGCATAGGAGGGATGCGCGCCGCCCGGAACCAGCGCGATCGCGCTCACGGTCCAGCTCGGCAGGATCACGGCATTGGCGTTGCGCGGGCCGAAGTCGTCGACGATCTCCTCGACCGTCACGATGCTGCGCTTCGCAGCCAGCACCGCCTCCTTCTGCACGCCCACGATACCTTCGAGATAGACGTTGCCGGCGCGGTCCGCCTTGAGCGCGTGAATGATCGCGACATCAGGCCGGATGGCCGGAACCGCGGCGAGCTTCTCGCCCGTGAACGGGCACGTGATGCTCTTGATGTTCGGGTTCACCTTCGGCAGGTCGGCGCCGATATAGCCGCGCAGCATCGCGAAGGGCAGGTTCGCGGCGCCCGCCTCGTAAGCGTTCGCCATCGCGGCGTGCGAGTGCTCCTCGATCGCGAGCTGGTTCGGCCAGCCGCTCTCGACCGCCTCGCGCAGCCGGTGCAGCGAGCCGACGCCCGGATTGCCGCCCCAGGAGAACACGAGCTTGTCGGCGCAGCCCATGCCGATCATCTGGTCGTAGAGGATGTCCGGCGTCATGCGGATCAGCGTCAGATGCTTGCGCTTCTGACGAATGATCTCGTGCGCGGCCGCGTTCGGAATGAGATGCGTGAAGCCTTCCATCGCGACCGTATCGCCGTCGCGCACGTGAGCCTCGACCGCCTGTGAGAGCGACAGGAATTTGGCCATCCGGGGAAGTCCCTTGGGAGCAGCGTGCGTTTATCGCACAGCATTCTTCAGCCCGAACTTTATGGGACACGAGGCTTTGCGGTCAAGTGCGCTCTTGACAACCGAGTGCGCAAAGCGAACGAATAGCCGCAGGAGGCGCCAGCGGGGCAAGGCAATGAGCGAAGTCAGCGAGGCGATCGAGCGCACGGCAGAGCGCGACTACATCGCGGGGCTCGGCAAAGGGCTCGCGGTCATCGAATGCTTTGACGAAACGCATGGGCGGCTGACCATCGCGCAGGTCGCCGAGATGACGCGGCTCTCGCGTGCCGCCGCGCGCCGTTGCCTGCTCACGCTGCAGCGCCTCGGCTACGCCGAGTTCGACGGGAAGTTCTTCTCGCTCACGCCGCGCGTGCTGCGGCTCGGCTATGCGTATCTGGCTTCGAGCGAGCTGCCGCAGCTGATCCAGCCTTTCCTCGAGAAGGTGAGCGAGGCGACCGACGAGTCGTGCTCGGCTTCGATCCTCGACGGCAACGAGATCCTCTATATCGCGCGCTCGGCGCGCAAACGCATCATGACGGTCGATCTCGGCGTCGGCACGCGGCTGCCCGCCTATTGCACGTCAATGGGTCGCGTGCTGCTCGCCGCCCTCGATCCCGCCGAGGCGATGACGCGCCTGCAGGCGAGCGAGCGCCGCGCGCTCACGGCCTATACGCGCACGCGCGTCGAGGAGATCATGTCCACGCTCAGCGCCGCGCGCGAGCAGGGCTTCTGCGTGATCGATCAGGAGCTCGAGGTCGGGCTCGTCTCCATCGCGGTGCCGCTGATCGATTCGACCGGCCGCACCGTCGCGGCGATGAATGTCGGCGCGCAGGCGGGCCGCGTCTCGGCGGCCGAACTGCCGGGCCGCTTCCTCGCGCGCCTGAACGAGGCGAAGGCGCATTTGCGTCCGCTGATCAAGCGCGCACACGCACGGCTGCGCTGACGCAGCGCGATTTCAACTCGCCTGTTTCCGAAGGATGAAATTCGCCCGCTGATCGCGCGCGGTTGCGACGCCATCTCCGATTGGCTCTTCGCGGGAAATGTCGGAGACTGTTCGCGGAAGCATCGTCATCCTCAGCCCCAGCCCCCCTTTTCGGATGACGAGTCACGACTTCCGCAACAGGGGAGGATTGCATGTCAGGTTCAGGCTCACGCCTATTGCTGTTGGCCGGCACGCTTCTGTCGGCTGCGATCAGCTGGCCGGCCGTTGCGCAGCAGCGACCAGCGCCCGCTGCACAGCCCGCACCGGCCCCGCAGGAGCGGCCCTCCTGGGCCGGAGGACGCCCCGACTCGAGCGAAGGCGCCATGAAGCTCGCGCCGGTCGCACCGCCGCCGATCCCGACCGCCGCCGACAAGCTGCCCGTGAACAAGCTGAAGCTGCCGCGCGGCTTCAACATCGAGGTCTGGGCGAGCGGCATTCCGAACGCGCGCACCATGCGGGTCGGCGACAACGGCACCGTGTTCGTCGGCAATCGCTTCATCGGCAAGGTCTTCGCGGTGGTCGACAAGGACGGCAAGCGCGAGGTGAAGACCATCGCGGAAGGCCTGCATCGCCCGAACGGGCTCGCCTTCCACAAGGGCGCGCTCTACGTCGCCGAGCTCTCCAAGGTCTGGCGCTACGACGACATCGAGAAGAATCTCGACGCCCCGAAGAAGCCGACCCTGGTCTATGACGACCTGCCGAAGGACGAGCCGCACGGCTGGAAGTTCATCGGCATCGGTCCGGACGAGAAGCTCTATGTTCCGGTCGGCGCGCCTTGCAACATCTGCAGTCCGCCCGAGACTCACGCGCAGATCCGCCGCATGGATCTCGACGGCAAGAACGTCGAGGTCGTCGCGCGCGGCGTGCGCAACACGGTCGGCTTCGACTGGCATCCCGAGACCAAGCAGCTGTGGTTCACGGACAACGGCCGCGATTGGCTCTCCGAGGACGTGCCCGAGGAAGAGCTCAATCGCGTCGCGAACCCCGGCAAGGATCACTTCGGCTTCCCGTTCTGCCACCAGGGCAATCTTCCCGACAACGAGTTCGGCTGGGGACGCTCCTGCAGCGAGTTCGTGAAGCCCGCGACCCTGCTCGGCCCGCACGCGGCCGCGCTCGGCATGCGCTTCTACACGGGCGACAAGTTCCCGAAGAAGTACCGCAACATGGTCTTCATCGCGCGGCACGGCTCCTGGAATCGCACGCAGAAGGTCGGCGGCGACGTGGTGGTCGCGATGCTGGACAAGAAGGGCAACGTGAAGTCGGTCGAGCCCTTCCTCACGGGCTTCGTCGAGGACAACAAGTATATCGGCCGTCCGGTCGACATGGTCTTCATGAAGGACGGCTCGATGCTCGTGTCCGACGACTATAACGGCGCGATCTACCGCATCACCTACGGCAAGAACGGCCGCGTCGCGGAGCGTTGATCTCAGCGTGGCCGGGGGTGGTCTCCTCCCCCGGCCTCCACTGATGCGTCATGGCCGGGCTTGTCCCGGCCATTGTGTTTCACTCAGAGGTCATCCCCGACGCCGCGCGGCGGCGATCCGGGATCCATGTCCCCGGTCTTCGTGCAGCGGACAGACAGGGGTTATGGATTCCGGCTCTCGCTTTGCTCGGCCGGAATGACGCGGAGCGCCGCGGACCGAAATGCATCTTCGCCCGTTTGTCCTTTCCCTCGCCCTCCTCGCCACCCTGCCGGCCTCCGCACAGCCGATGCAGGAGCGCCTCGCGGCGTGCCTCGCGTGTCACGGCGAAAGCGGACAATCGCAGACGCCCGAAGTGCCATCGCTCGGCGGACAGCCCGCGATGTTCGTGACCATCGAGCTGTTCATGTTCCGCGAGAAGCAGCGACGCGTGGAGATCATGAACGACGTCGCGAAGGGCCTCACCGACGATGACTTGCGGCAGGTCTCCGAGTTTATCAGCAAGCTGCCGCCGCCGAAGCCGCCCGCAGAGGCCGGCGATCCCGGCCGCATGGAACGCGGCCGCGCGCTGGTGCAGCAGCATCGCTGCACCTCCTGCCACAATGCCGATTTCTCCGGCCGCGAGCAGATGCCGCGCATCGCGCACCAGCGCGAGGACTACCTCGCGAAGGCGCTGCGCGACTACAAGTCCGGCGCGCGCCCCGGCTACGACGCCGCCATGGCGCAGGTGCTCTACCCGATCAGCGATGCGCAAATCGCAGACCTGGCCCACTACCTGGCTCATTTCCGCTGAGGGGAGCCGGGTGCGGGCGAATTCCCAAGTGATTTCAGGCGTTCCCCGGACTCGAATTACAGATTCGTAAGGTGTGCCACTTGTGCTTTTGCGCTATGGAAAAAGTGCGCATCGGGAGACTCTCAACGGGCCCCTCAGGAGGAACGAGCGATGACCTGGACCACCCCGACTCTCGTCGAGATCTGCATCGGTCTCGAGATCAACGGCTACCTGCCGGCTGAATTCTGATCGACACCGCCCTTCGCGGAGTTCCGGCATGGGGCGTCTTACCGCCATCGTGCTGGGATCGGCGGCGGGCGGCGGCTTTCCACAATGGAATTGCCGTTGCCCCGTGTGTCGCCTCGCTTGGCAAGGCGACGCACGGGTCAGCGCGCGTACGCAGGCGAGCCTCGCGCTTTCCACTGGTGACGGCCCGTGGGTCCTGCTCAACGCGGCGCCTGATTTGCGGGCGCAGATTGCGGCCACTGCGGCGCTGCATCCCCGCGACAGCCTTCGTTCCAGCCCGATCGCGGCCGTGGTGCTGACCGGCGCCGAGATCGACCAGACCGCCGGCCTCTTGAATTTGCGCGAGCGCCAGCCCTTCGGCCTCTATGCCACGGCCGGCACGCTGCAGACGCTGTCCGAGAATCCCATGTTCGCCGCCCTCGCTCCCGACCTCGTCACGCGCAATCCGACCGCGTGCGGAAAGCCGTTCGCGCTGCCGGGTGGCATGACCGCGGAGCTGTTCCGCGTGCCCGGCAAGGTGCCGCTCTATCTCGAGCAGGGCGATCCCGAGACCGCCACCGAGACCGATGCCAATGTCGGTATCGAGATCACGGCCGGCGATGCGCGCCTCTGCTTCGTGCCGGGCGCCGCCAAGGTGACGCCGGCGCTGGAGCAGCGCCTCGCCCGCGCCGAGGTCGTACTGTTCGATGGCACCCTGTTCCAGGATGACGAGATGATCACCACCGGCACCGGCACCAAGACGGGCCGCCGCATGGGCCACATGCCGATCGATGGCGCCGACGGCTCGCTCGCGGCGCTGAGTCACCTCCCGGGCCGGCGCATCTATATCCATATCAACAACACCAATCCGATCCTCGTGGCAGGCTCCCCCGAGCAAGCCCGTGTCACGGCTGCCGGGTGGGACATAGCGGCCGACGGAATGGAGATCGTGCTGTGAGACTCTTGAGTCCGGACGAGCTGGAAGCCAAGCTGCGCGACATCGGCGCGCGGCGCTATCACCGCCTGCACCCGTTTCACGGTCTGCTGCACGGCGGCAAGTGCAGCAAGGGCCAAGTGCAGGCCTGGGCGCTCAACCGCTACTACTACCAGTCCCAGATCCCCGTGAAGGACGCGAGCCTGATCGCGCGCTGCGACGACAGCGCGCTGCGCCGCGAGTGGCGCAGCCGCCTCGTCGATCACGACGGCGCCGAGGAAGGCGACGGCGGCATCGCGCGCTGGCTCCGCCTCACGGACGGCCTCGGCCTCGACCGCGACTATGTCACCTCGCTGCGCGGGCTGCTGCCGGCGACGCGCTTCGCGGTCGATGCCTATGTGCATTTCGTGCGCGAGAAATCACTGCTCGAAGCGGTTGCGTCGTCGCTCACCGAGCTGTTCTCGCCCGTGATCATCGGCGAACGGATGGAAGGCATGCTGAAGGGCTATCCCTTCGTCACCGCCGAGACGCTCGCCTATTTCTCCAAGCGCCCGCCGCAGGCGCAGCGCGACTCCGACTTCGCGCTCGACTACGTCAAGCGCCACGCCAAGACGCCCGCCGAGCAGCAAGCCGTGCTCGCCGCGCTGACCTTCAAGTGCGACGTGCTCTGGGCGCAGCTCGACGCGCTCTACAGCGCCTATGTGGACCCGAAGATGGTGCCGCCGGGCGCGTTCGTGCCGAAGGAGTGAGGTGCGCGGTGGGTGACAGCCGCGCCGCATACTCAGCAGGTTCTCTCCCCCGCTTGCGGGGGAGAGTTAGAGAGGGGGTTCTTGCAGCAGACGCAGGAGCAAGCGGCGCCCCCTCCCCACCCCTCCCCCGCAAGCGGGGGAGGGAGCGAGACTCAGAGTGAATTGAAGGATTGAGAGGCTTTCGTTGACCGACACCCCCCGCACCATCTCGCCCGACGCGCGGCCGCGATTGCCGCGCGGGGTGCGGCTCGTCAATAACGAGGCGCAGGGTGGGTGGCTGTTGCTGGCGCCGGAGCGGGTGTTCAAGCCCGATCCGATCGCGGTCGAGATCGTCAAGCGCTGCACTGGCGAGGCGACGTTCGGCGCGATCGTCGATGACCTCGCCGCGACCTACAATGCGCCGCGCGACCGCATCATGACGGACGTGACCGCACTGATCGTTGGTCTCGCTGACAAGAAGCTCTTGGAGCTGCAAGAGCCATGATGGATGCGACGCCCAGGAGCCTGCCGCGCCCGCTCGGCCTGCTCGCCGAGCTGACGCACCGCTGCCCGCTCGCATGCCCCTATTGCTCGAACCCGCTGGAGCTCGATGCGCGCGCGAGCGAGCTCGACACCGAGACCTGGACGCGCGTCTTCCGCGAGGCCGCGACGCTCGGCGTTTTGCAGGTGCATCTCTCGGGCGGCGAGCCCTGCGCGCGGCGCGACATCGTCGAGCTCACGAAAGCCGCGCATGACGCCGGCCTCTACACCAACCTGATCACCTCCGCGGTCGGCGTCACGCCGGAGCGCTTCGCGGCGCTCTCGGATGCGGGACTCGATCACGTGCAGATCTCGATCCAGGACAGCGACCCGGCCACCGCCGATCACATCGCGGGCTACAAGGGTGCCTATGCGCGCAAGCAGGCGCTCGCGGCCGAAGTGATCCGCCACGGCATTCCGCTCACCGTGAATGCCGTGATGCATCGCGCCAACATCGATCACGTCGCGCAGATGGTGGAGCTCGCGCTCGCGCTCGGCGCTGGCCGCGTCGAGATCGCGCATGTGCAGTATTACGGCTGGGCGCTGAAGAACCGCAAGCAGCTGATGCCGACGCGCGAACAGGTCGAGCGCGCCGTGAAGGTCGTCGAAGCGCTGCGCGCCGAGCATCACGGGCGGATCGTCATCGATGCGGTCGTACCCGACTACTATGCGCGCTTCCCCAAGGCCTGCGTCGGCGGCTGGGGCCGCCGCTCGCTTAACGTGACGCCGGCCGGCAAGGTGCTGCCGTGTCACGCCGCCGAGACGATTCCGAACCTGGTGTTCTGGAACGTGCGCGAGCACTCGCTGCTCGACATCTGGCAGAACTCGCCCGCCTTCAACGCCTTCCGCGGCGACGAGTGGATGCAGGAGCCCTGCCGCACCTGCCCGAAGCGCCACGAGGATTTCGGCGGCTGCCGCTGCCAGGCACTGGCGCTCACAGGCGACGCGCGGGCGGCCGATCCGGTGTGCCATCTCTCGCCGCATCACGCGAAGCTCGCCGAGCTCGCCCTCGAGCGCGAGGACGTGGCGTACGACTACCGGCGCTGACGCGGTCGCATTGATTTCCTCGCCACCGGAGCGACATCCCAAATGAGGGAAATTGAGGCATTCGGCAGTATCGCTGACGTTTAGAAAGCCGCGCAGATCCGCGAGATCTGGCCAGCCGCCCGCAAACTCCTGCCGCTTGCTTTGATGATTTTTGATGGAGTCCTCAAAAACCATCATTCCGTCCTGCCATGCCGCTTCGCCATGCGCGCCCCGGTAACCCTAACGGGCGAGTGGTTACCACCTGTTAGGCACCTGCCGAGATTCACTCGCTGCATACCTCGCCGGAACACGCCTCTTTGAGACTTAATGATTGATGCTGGGCTCAACAAAAGCCTGGGGAGGCTCACGTGTCGAAGCTGCGCACGCTCACGAAGATGTTCGCCGTCTGGATGCTGCTGGGATCCGGCGCGCTCGCGGCCGTCTCGTTCCTCGACCAGGACAAGCCCGAGTCGGCCGCCAGGCCGACCGTGATCGCAGCCGCCGAGACGAGCCTGCCCTGCAAGGAGCAGGCTTGGCCCATGATCGACCGCAAGTGCCTGAAGTGGACCGCGCCGCCGAAGACCGATGCGCCCGTGGCCAACGCGACGCCCGCGCCGGAGCCGACGCGCGTCGCGGTTGCGATCGCGGTCGATGCGGCGCCGCCAGAGGCGATGCATGCTGACGTCGTCGCGCCCGGTGCTCCCGGGCCGGTCGCGGCCGAGCCCAACAAGGTCGAGCCGGCGAAGCCGGAGCCCGTGCGGGTCGAAGCCGCGAAGCCCGAGCCCAAGCCCGAGCCCAAGTCCGAAGCCAAACCCGAGCCGGTCCGCGAGCAGCCGGCCTTCCGCGCCTCGCTCGACACGCTGCCCTCCGTGCCGCGCGCGCAACGTCCGGCGCCGGTCGCGCGCCCCGCGAACGAAATCCATGTGATGTCCCGGTCCGCCAATGGCACGCCGCGCGCGATCGTGGTGCGGCCGACCAACGCGCAGGACGCGCTCTACTATGCGGCGCGCCGCGAGGCCGCGGTCGGCCCGTTCGGCCTCCGCCGCTGATATCCCACTGATTCCTGGGAAACGTCCTGGATTCGCCTGAGGGCGAAACCGTATGGCCTTGCGCGAACGTCTCGAGCGCAAGGACCCCCTATTGCGGACGCAAGTCGTCATCGTCGGCGCCGGCCCTTCCGGGCTGCTGCTCGGCCAACTGCTCGACAAGAGCGGCATCGACAACATCATTCTGGAACGGCAGACCGCCGACTATGTGCTCGGGCGCATCCGCGCCGGCGTGATCGAGCAGAGCACGGCTGACCTGCTGGAGACCGCGGGCGTCGGCGCGCGCATGCAGCGCGAAGGCCTGGTGCACGACGGCACGCAGATCTGCGTCGGCGGCGCGCGCCATCGCATCGACTTCCGCGCACTCACGGGCAAGACCGTGATCGTCTACGGCCAGACCGAGATCACGCGCGACCTCATGGAGGCGCGCCGCGGCACACCCGTGGTCTACGAGGCGCAGGACGTGAGCCTGCACGACATCACGAGTGCTTCGCCGCGCGTGCGCTACGTCAAGGATGGCGTCCCGCACGAGATCGCTTGCGACATCGTCGCGGGCTGCGACGGCTTCCACGGCGTGAGCCGCCGCAGCATTCCGGCCGATCGCATCGAGACCTTCGAGCGCACCTATCCGTTCGGCTGGCTCGGCATCCTCTCCGACACAGCGCCGGTGTCGGACGAATTGATCTACGTCCACCACGCGCGGGGCTTCGCGCTCTGCTCCATGCGCTCGCCGACGCGCAGCCGCTACTATCTGCAATGCGGTCTCGACGAGGACGTGGAGGCGTGGTCCGACGAGCGCTTCTGGCAGGAGCTGCGCTTGCGCCTCGACGACGAAGCGAACCAGCAGCTCGTCACCGGCCCGTCGATCGAGAAGAGCATCGCGCCGCTGCGCAGTTTCGTCGCCGAGCCGATGCGCTTCGGCCGCTTGTTTCTCTGCGGCGATGCCGCTCATATCGTGCCGCCGACCGGCGCCAAGGGGCTCAATCTCGCGGCGAGCGACGTCTATTATCTCTGGAACGCCCTGCAGGCGTTCTACAAGCGCAACGCATCCGATGCGCTCGACGGCTACTCGCAGCGCGCGCTCGCGCGCGTGTGGAAGGCCGAGCGCTTCTCCTGGTGGATGACTTCGACGCTGCATTCCTTCCCGGATGCGAGCGGCTTCGACCGCAAGATTCAGCGCGCCGAGCTCGACTATCTGCTCGGCTCGGACGCAGCGCGCACCGCGCTCGCCGAGAACTATGTGGGGCTGCCTCTGTAGGGTGGGCAAAATCGCTCGCTCGGCCGCACCGCATGCGAGAGCGCGGCGCGATTTTGCCCACGCGTTCTGCGCATCCGTATCCTGAAGCGTCCGCGTGGGCACGGCGGAAGCTGCACCTCAAATCCCGCAAGCGCCTCGGCCGCCTTTGCCCACCCTACGAAGATGACGACGTACGTTCCCCCGGCAGCATCACCACCGATGTCTCCTTTGCGGAGGAGAGCACGATCAGCGTCTCGGTGCGCTCGACGCCGTCGACGCCCTTGATCGTGTCCGCCAGGAAGCGCTCGAGGTCACGCGTGGTGCCGACCCGCACCTTGAGCAGGTAGTTCCAGGCGCCCGTGATGTGGTGACACTCGAGCACCGCGGGCGACGCCTTGATGCGCGCCAGAAACTCGGTCTCGACCTTCGGATTGCTCCAGCTCACCATCATGAAGGCGAGGAGGTTGAGCCCGAGCGCCTCCGGCGCGACGCGCGCCTGGAAGCCGGCGATCACGCCGTTGCGGGAGAGCCGCTTGATGCGGTCATTGATGGTGGACGCCGGAATGCCGATCCGCTTGCCGAGCTCGGCGAGCGAGAGGCGGTCATCCTCCTGGAGCAGCGCGAGGAGCTGGCGGTCTGTGTCGTCGAGCTTGTGCATAGCCGACCGAAAATGGCCTACGGGGTTGCGCGGGTCCAGCGTTCATTTGTGATCCAGGAGACCGAATGGAGCCGGCACAGGGCCCGCCACGTTGCCGGCCATTCGCTTTTCCTGGACACTGCGCAGGCGAGCGCCCGAGGCAAAGCGCCATGAACAACTGGTTCGAGCACATCCTCTTCCACACGCGGACGCGACCCGAGACGCCCGCCATGGTGATGGAGGACCGCGCCATCACTTACGGCATGCTCGGTTTTGCGCTCGAGATGTGCGCACGGCGCCTGCACCAGCTCGGCTTGCCGCGCGATGCGCCGGTTGCGCTGATGCTGAAGAATCCGATCCGCGACATGACGCTTTCGCTCGCGCTGTTTCGGCTGGGGCTTCCGTCGATTTCGTTGGTGCATGGGCAGCCCGGACTCGACGGCGTTCGTCCCTCGGTCGTGCTCGGCGACCAGGACGCGGCGCGTTTCGTCGTCTCCGGACATCGGCTGATCGAGGTGACCGACGCCTGGTTCGGCGCGCCGGTCGAAGGCACGCTGCCGGCCGGCTTCGCCGGGGCGACGGATGTCTGCCGCCTGAGCCTCACCTCGGGCTCGACCGGCGCCCCGAAGCTGATCGGCCATCACATCGCGGACATCGGCCAGCGCGTGCAGAGCTTCCAGTACGCGGATTGGCGCTCGCTCCTGTGCATGCCGGGCCTCGGCTCCAGCTTCGGCTTCACGGCCGCCTGCGCGGCCCTCGCGCTGGCGCGCACCGTATGCTTCGCCGAGTCGCCGCATCAGGCGCTGCGCATGGCGGACCTCTTCGCGATCAACGCCGCGGTGGTGTCACCGGAGCAGCTCGTGGCGCTCACGCGCGTCGCGCGCAGGACGCGCGCGCATCTCGCGAGCCTGCACACTGTCTGGGTCGGAGGCGGCCTCGTCACGCGCGCGCTTCTCGAGGCCGCGATGATGCATTTGTGCCGCGACGTGCTTTGCCGCTATGGCGCGTCCGAAACCGGCGTGATCGCCGAGGCGCATGCGCAAGTGCTGCTCGACGATCCGGGGCTTGCGGGCTACGTGCTGCCCGGCGTGCAGGTGAGCGTGGCCGACGCCCAGGGGCATCCGTGCACGGATGGTACGGCCGGCCATGTGAGAGTGCGACAGGGCGACGCCTGGATCGATCTCGGCGACATCGGATGGCAGGAGCCCGACGGCCGGCTCTACGTGCTGGGGCGCGCCGCGGAGGTCGATCCGTCGACGGTTCGCGCGGCTCGCACGCGCGCGATCTCGCCCGCGCACGAAGTCGAGCACCTGCTGCGCCTCGAATGGGATACGAGCGACGCGGCGGCCGTGCTGATGGAGCCGAGCGGCGCTGCGCCGCAGATCTGGGTTGGCGTGGTCGACGGCAAGGAGGCGCGCGCCGAGGCGCTCGAGACGATCGCACGCATGCGCGGCATCGCGCATCCGATCCGCGTGTTCGCGCTGCAGGCCATTCCCCGCGGCGTGAACGGCAAGGTGAACCGCGCCCAGCTCAAGGCGCTGCTGCTGGCCGAAACCGGGAAACCGTGACCGTCCGAGCTTCCATCCGCGCAGTGTTGCCCGACAGTCCAACTTACACGCACGTGTATGTGGCAACGCTGCAACGCTGATGATTAATCGCCCATTGTGTGATCCACCACGGCGCTGGAAGCTTCCGCAGCGGCATGGCCGCCTTATCCTGCAGGCGCCTTCGATTCGCGTCTTGGGGGGTCTCGATGACGCGTGCGTCTCACATTGCCCTTGCTCTCGCCTCTGTCTCGACGGTCGCGCTCACGGCCGCCGCGCAGGCACAGCCGGTCACCAACTGGACCGGCTTCTACGTCGGCCTCAATGCGGGCGCGGCGCGAGGTCATTCGGACGTCGCGACGAGCATTCCGTGCGCCGGACTGGTCTCTCCTCCGGCCTATTTCTGCGCCGGCGCTTCGCCGGGCATCGCGGCGCCGGTCGCGGCGGCCGGCACCGGCTCCATGTCGCGCACCGGATTCACGGGCGGCGTGCAGGCCGGCTACAACTGGCAGATCAACAGCCTGGTACTCGGCGCCGAGCTCGATGTCGGCGCCTTCGACGTGGGCGGCTCCCGCGCGGTGAGCCAGCTCACGGTCACCGGCGGTTTGGCGGTCCCGGGCGGCACGGTCTATACGGTCGCGAGCGCGCTGGACACCGACTGGCTGTTCACGGCGCGCGGGCGCATCGGCTGGGCCTTCGGGAATGCGCTGTTGTTCGCGACCGGCGGCTTGGCGGTCACCAATGTCGAGGCCAGCCACAGCTACGTCGACACGAACGTCAACGGCCCCGCCACTGGTGCCTGGCGTGCCTCCGAAACCCGGACGGGCTGGACCATCGGCGGCGGCTTCGAATGGGCCTTCGCGCGCAATTGGAGCGTCAAGGCCGAATATCTCTACCTCGACTTCGGCTCGATCACGGCGTCCGGATTGGTGACCCAGCCGGGCGGATATGTCCACGCCATCAGCACCACCACCGACCTCACCGCGCACATCGCGCGCGCGGGCGTGAATTTCCGGTTCTGAATCTCAAAACTCGATCTTCGCGGCCTTCACGATCGGCTCCCACTTCGCGATCTCGGCCGCGATGAACGCGGCCGCATCCGCATCGGTGCCGCCTTCGAGCTGGATGCCGAGCTTGTCGAACATCTCGATGGCCTGCGGCGTCTTGAGATAAGCATTCACTTCGCCATTCAGCTTCGCGACGATCTCGCGCGGCGTGCCGGCGGGCGCCATCACGACGTACCAGACGCTCGCTTCGAAGCCCGGCAGGCCCGACTCCGACGCGGTCGGCACGTCGGGCAGGCCCGACCAGCGCTTGCCGCCCGCGATCGCGAGCGCGCGCAGCTTGCCTTCCTTCACGTTCGGCACATAGGCAGCCATCGAGTCCATCGCGACATCGATGTGGCCGCCGAGCAGATCCGTCATGATCGGCGCGCTGCCGCGATACTGCACCTGCCCGAACTTCACGTCGGCGCGCTGCTGCAGCAGCACGCCCGTGATGTGACCGAGCGTGCCGTTGCCCGGGAAGCCGATATTGAGCTTGTCGGGATTGGCCTTGGCGTATTCGACCAGTCCCTTCAGATCCCGCACGGGCGCCTCGGGCCGCGCCACGACCAGAATCGGCGCCTTGCCGATCAGCGCGATCGGCACGAGGTCCTTTTGCGGATCGAAGGTCAGATTCTTGTACATCAGCTTGTTGGTGGCGGCTGGCCCGGTGGTCGCGAGCAGCAGCGTGTAGCCGTCGGGAGCCGCCTTCGCGACCATGGCGGCGCCGATATTGCCGCCGGCGCCGCCGCGATTGTCGATCACGAACTGCTGGCCGAGCGCGCTGCCGACCTTCTCGAACACCGCGCGGGCGATCACGTCGGATGTGGTGCCGGCCGTGAACGGCACCACCACGGTGACGGGTCGCGTCGGCCAGCTCTGCGCCTGCGCGGGCGCGAGCGCCGAAGGGGCCGCAGCAAACAATCCAAGCGCGGCGACAAGCAACATCCTGCGCATCGAAATCCTCCTTATGAATCGAGCGGCGGCACATAGCGCCGCCAGTTGTCTGGCTTGAGCGGCATCTGCGCGAAGGTCTTGCGCTGGTCGGCGGCGCGGCCGATCAGCTCCTCGGCGCGCAGGCTCTTCGTGTCGAGATAGCGCGCGAGCTCGTCGATCGCGTCGCTCAGCAGCGAGAAGCCGCGCAGCATCACGGGCGAGGCGATCGCGACCGCCGAGGCGCCCGCGAGCATCATGCGCGCGACGTCGTGGCCGCTCTGCGCGCCATTGATGCCGATCAGCGGATGCTGCGGGCCGAGCGCGGCGCGCGACACCGCCAGCCAATGACAGGTGAGCGGCAGATTCCAGAAGCCCCCGACGCCGAGGCTGGTGCCGAGCATCGGTTCGAGCGTGTCGAGGTCCGGCACGAAGCCGAGCAGGCGCCCCGCCATCACGACCGAGTCCGCGCCCGCCGCGAAAGCGGCGCGCGCGAGCTCCGGTACGCGCTCGCTCTGGCCCGTGATCTTGATCCACAGCGGCAGCGACACCGCACGGCGCATGGCCGAGACGATCGCCGTGATGCGCACCGGATCGAGCTCGGTCGCGACCACGCCCTTCGCCTCCTTGGCGTAGGGCGTGCCGATATTGAACTCGAGCACGCGGATGCCCGCGGCTTCCACCTGCTTTGCCATGGTCATGGCTTCATCGAGATCCGCGAGGATCAGGCTCGCGATCGCATAGGCATCGTGATCGCGCGCCTCGCGATCGAGCCGCGCGGTCTGGTCGAGCCACGCCGCGAAGGACTGCGGCGTCAGGCCCGAACGGCACGCGATGGTGACGCTCGCGGGTGCGTCGGTGTTCCACGGCACCGGGCGCCAGTGCTCGTCGAGCACCATGTATTCGGCGCGCTGCAGCTGATCCTTGCCGGCCGCGAGCTCGTTGATCGACTTCACGACCACGGCGCCGACGCCCGCGCGCAATGCAGCCCGCACGCCGTCGGCTTCGATCAGATGCTCGGCCGCCGCCGCGATGATCGGGTTCTTCAGTCGCACACTGCCGATGCGGGTCGCGAGCCTGTCGCTCATTCGGGTCGCTAAACGTTTGTTTCGACTGCCGAACCAGCGTTTCAGGGCCCGGCTCGTATTGAAAGCATATGGGGAAGCGCCTCGGCAAGCACCCGCCCCAAGTGGATGGCGTTGACTTAGATCAGTGCTCCGGGAGCAGACGCGTGCGTCGAATCCGTCATGTGGCAGCTGATCTCATCGGCCCCATTCGACCGTGATCTCGAGCTTGCCGTGATCAACGAGGATGGCGAGCACGCGCTCGTATTTCCGTGCCGCCGCGTTCCGGGCGGCTGGATTGACGCGGCGTCCAGGCATTGGGTCGACGTGCAGCCGACGCATTGGCGAGATTGGATCGGCAATGCCCTGACGTGAGGCTGCGCTCACCTGTCCAAGAGGCGATTGCGGTCGATTTCCCGAACGACGTGCTGATGGTAAGTGAGGAGGAGCCGCTGGCTCTCTAACATTCCATCCAGCAGCGCCTGCGCTTGTCCGAGATCGAGATGACCATCCGCTTGCATCGCGCGCACGCGGCCATTCTGAGCCTCGATCCGCCGCGCGCACTCCGCAACGTGCTTCTCGATGGCGACGAGAGTCTCCAGGTCCCTGCCGAGCTTGTCCTCTTCTCGTGTCAACAGCACGTGCACGTTCGATCGCACCTGAGGCTCGACGTTCGAGGAAAGCATCTCGCAAAAGTGGCGGATGTTTTCCCGCGCAATGAACCTATCCATTGTCAGACCCTCAAGAAGTCCCTCCCCCCAGGAGGGTCTCCTGACATGAGCATTCTATCCGAACCCGGTCGGCTCCGCCACGCGGTCGCGATTGTGCTGCTCGATCAAGGGCATCCTCGGGCGCCCACATGGCTCGCCTCGATAGCGAGCCGCACACGTGCGCGGCGGTGAAATCCGCTCACACCGCGACATACCACGACACCGGAGAGACGCAGGGATCGTGCCTGCCGACGACGGCGCGCGAGCGCCGGTTCGTAGGGTGGGCAAAATCGCCGTGCTCGGCATGGCCGCGCCGCATGTCGGCTCGAATGCGATTTTGCCCACGCGGTTCTGACTCGCGAGTCAGCACGCGTGGGCATCGCGTCAGAAACGCATATAGGTGTGGAGGCGCCGAGCCGCGCGATGCCCACCCTACGAAGCCGACTCCCCTACTCCGCGGCCACCCTGGTCGCCGGATCGATCGCTTCCACCCGCGCGGCGCAATACTTGAACTCGGGGATCTTGCCGAACGGATCGAGCGCCGGATTGGTGAGCAGGTTCGCGGCCGCCTCCACATAGGCGAAGGGGATGAATACGACGCCGTCCGGCACCGCGTCGTCCTGGCGTGCCGTGAGATCGACGGTGCCGCGCCGCGTGGTGACGCGCACGAGATCGCCGGCCGTGATGCCGAGCCGCGCGATGGTGCCGCGCGAGAGACCGGCGGTCGGGCCGGGCTCCAGCGCATCGAGCGTGTCGGAGCGCCGCGTCATCGCGCCCGTGTGCCAATGCTCGAGCTGCCGGCCCGTGGTGAGCACCATCGGATACTCGGCGTCGGGCTGCTCGTCCGGCGGCGTGACCTTGGCGGCGACCAGCCTGGCGACGCCGCCCGGTCGCGGAAAGCCGTCGCCGAACACCACGTCGTGCCCGGGCTTGTCCGGCGCGTCGGTCGGATAGGTGACCGAGCTCTCGCGCTCGACGCGCTCCCACGAGATGTTGTCGAGCGACGGCATCAGCGAGGCCATCTCGGTGAAGATCTCGCTCGGATGCGTGTAGTTCCAATCGAGGCCGATGCGGCGCGCGATCTCCTGCGTGATCCACCAGTCGGGCTTGGCATCGCCCGGCAGAGGGAGCGCCTTGCGGCCGATCTGCACCTGACGGTTCGTGTTGGTGACGGTGCCGTCCTTCTCGGGCCAGGCCGACGCGGGCAGCACCACGTCCGCGTGCCACGCGGTCTCGGTGAGGAACAGGTCCTGCACCACGAGATGCTCGAGATGCGCCAGCGCGTGACGCGCGTGGTTGAGATCGGGGTCCGACATCGCCGGGTTCTCGCCCAGGATGTACATGCCCTTGATCTCGTCCGCGTCGATCGCCTTCATGATCTCGACGACCGTGAGGCCCTTCTTCGGATTGAGCGTGGTGCCCCAGGCCTTCTCGAACCTGAGGCGGATGTCCGGCGTCTCCACCGACTTGTAGTCCGGGAAGAACATCGGGATCAGGCCGGCGTCCGAAGCGCCCTGCACGTTGTTCTGACCGCGCAGCGGATGCAGGCCGGTGCCGGGCCGGCCCACATGGCCGGTGAGCAGCGCCAGCGCGATCAGGCAGCGCGCATTGTCGGTGCCGTGGGTGTGCTGCGACACGCCCATGCCCCAGAAGATGATCGCCCGCTCGGCGCGCGCATAGACGCGCGCGACCTCACGCAAGGTGTCGGCCGGGATGCCGCAGATCGGCGCCATCTCCTCGGGCGTGAAGTCCTTGATGTGATCCGCGAAGCCCGTGAAGCCCTCGGTGTAGGTCTGCACGTATTGCTGGTCGTACAGCTTCTCGGTGACGATCACATTGAGCATGGCGTTGAGCATCGCCACGTCGGTGCCGTTCTTGAACTGCATCATATAGGCGGCGTGGCGCTTCATCGCGGTGCCGCGCGGATCCATGATGACGAGCTTGGCGCCGCGCTTCGCGGCCTGCTTGAAGTAGGTGGCGGCGACCGGATGGTTCTCGGTCGGGTTGGCGCCGATGACGATGATGACGTCCGAATTCTTCACCTCGTTGAAGGTGGCGGTCACGGCGCCCGACCCGACGCCTTCCAGCAGCGCCGCCACCGAGCTCGCGTGACAGAGCCGCGTGCAGTGGTCGACATTGTTGGTGCCGAAGCCGGCGCGCACCAGCTTCTGGAACAGATACGCTTCCTCGTTCGAGGCCTTGGCGGAGCCGAAGCCGGCGAGCGCCTTCGAGCCGTCGCGATCGCGAATCTGCTTCAGGCCCGAGGCCGCCTTCTCGAGCGCCTCCTCCCATGTGGCGGGACGGAAATGCGTCCACGGATTGGCGGGATCGATCTGGTCGTTCGCATGCTTCGGCACGCCCTCCTTGCGGATGAGCGGCTGCGTCAGGCGATGCTTGTGATGCACGTAGTCGAAGCCGAAGCGGCCCTTCACGCAGAGCCGGTTCTCGTTCGCCGGGCCCTCGCGCCCCGTCACGTAAAGCAGCTTGTCGTCCTTGATGTTGTAGGTGAGCTGGCAGCCGACGCCGCAATAGGGGCAGACGCTGTCCACCTTGCGGTCCGGAAACTCGGTGCGGACATTCTCTTCGTTCACCAGCGTCGCGGGCATCAGCGCGCCCGTCGGGCAGGCCTGCACGCATTCACCGCAGGCAACGCAGGTGGACGCGCCCATCGGATCGTCGAAGTCGAAGACGATCTTCTCGTTGTGACCGCGGCCCGCCATGCCGATGACGTCGTTCACTTGCACTTCGCGACACGCGCGGACGCAGAGATTGCAGTGGATGCAGGCATCGAGGTTCACGGCCATGGCGGGATGGCTGCGGTCCGCGACCGGCCGCTCGCCCTTCGGAAAGCGGCCCGTGATCACGTCCATGCGCTCGGCCCAGCTCCAGAACTTGGAGATCGGGTCGTGCGCCTGCGTCTCGCGCTGCGGCTGATCCGAGACCAGCAGCTCGAACACCATGCGACGCGCCGTCTTGGCGCGATCCGACGCGGTGACGACTTTCATGCCCTGCGTCGGCTTGCGCAGGCAGCTCGCCGCGAGCACGCGCTCGCCCTCGATCTCCACCATGCAGGCGCGGCAATTGCCGTCCGGCCGATAGCCGGGCTCGGGCGAGTAGCAGAGATGCGGGATGTCCGTGCCCTGGCGCTTGGCGACCTGCCAGATCGTCTCGTTCTCGCCCGCCGCGACCTCGCGGCCATCAAGCATGAACGTCACGGTCTTGCCGGCGCCTTCGGCCTCCGCATGCACCACATGCACGCGGCCATCGTTCTTGGCTTCGCCGCCGGCCGCGCCCTTCTGGTCGTGGCCGTAGCCGACCGGCGCCTTCGTCTTATCGTCCATGAGTCACACCCTCGGGGTCGGGTTCGGCGACATCACCACTGCTTCAGCGGCTTCGTCACGTCGTCGGGGAAATACTTGAACACGCTCTGCAGCGGATTGGGAGCCGCCTGACCGAGGCCGCAGATCGAGGCGTCGCGCATGGCGGCGGAGAGCTCGGTGAGCAGATTCTCGTCCCACGGCCCTTGCTGCATCAGCTTCACGGCCTTCTCGGTTCCGACGCGGCACGGCGTGCACTGGCCGCAACTCTCGTCCTCGAAGAAGCGCATCAGGTTGAGCGCCACGGCCTTCATATCGTCCTGCTCCGAGAGCACCACGACTGCGTGCGAGCCAACGAAGCAGCCGTATTGCTCCAAGGTTCCGAAATCGAGCGGCAGGTCCGCCATGGAGGCCGGCAGGATGCCGCCCGAGGCGCCGCCCGGGAGATAACCCTTGAGGGTGTGTCCGGGTGCCATGCCGCCGCAATATTCCTCGACCAACTCGTGCAGCGAGATGCCGGCCGGCGCGAGCTTCACACCGGGTTCCTTGACGCGCCCTGATACCGAGAAGCTGCGCAGGCCCTTGCGGTCCCGCCGGCCGTGCGACGTGAACCAGTCGGCGCCCTTCTCGACGATGTCGCGGATCCAGTAGAGCGTCTCGATGTTCTGGACCAGCGTCGGTCGATCGAAGATGCCGACCTGCGCCACATAAGGCGGCCGGTGGCGCGGCAGCCCGCGCTTACCTTCGATCGACTCGATCATCGCGGATTCTTCGCCGCAGATGTAGGCGCCGGCGCCGCGGCGCAGATGCACGCGCGTGTGCCGCGTCAGCCCGGCGCGCTCGATCTTGGCGATCTCGTCCAGAAGCATCAGCCGCAGCTCGGGATACTCGTCACGCAGATAGATGAAGATCTCCTGCGCCTCGACGACCCAGGCCGCGATCAGCATACCTTCGAGGAAGCGATGCGGATCGAGCCGCAGATAGTGGCGGTCCTTGAACGTGCCGGGCTCGCCCTCGTCACCGTTCACGGCCATCAGGCGCGGGCCCGCTTCCTTGCGCACCAAGGTCCACTTGCGTCCCGTCGGGAAGCCGGCGCCGCCGAGGCCGCGCAGGCCGGCCGCATCGACCGCCGCGATCATGTCCTCGCGGGTCTTCTCGCCGTTGAGGCAAGCTTCCAGGAGGCGATAGCCGCCCTCCAGGCGATAAAGATCGAGCGCGCGGCCCGGCTCGGCTGCATGCGCATGCGTGCCCTCGGCGAGCGCATCCGTGACCTTCTGCGGCGTCGCGTTCATGACTTGCACATGGCCGATCGCGCAGGCCGGCGCCTGGTCGCACGCGCCCATGCAGGGCGCGCGCATCACGCGCACGCCGGGGCCAAGGATCTGCGGCAGCCGTTCCAGCATCTGCTCGGCGCCCGCCATCGCGCAGGAGAGCGAATCGCAGACGCGCACCGTGACGGCCGGCGGCGCGAGCTCGCCTTCCTTCACGACGTCGAAATGCGCATAGAAGGTCGCGACCTCGTAGACCTCGGTCAGCGCCATCCGCATCTCTTGCGCCAGCGCCGCGAGATGCGCGGCCGACAGATGGCCGTACCGGTCCTGGATCAGATGCAGGTGCTCGATCAGCAGATCGCGGCGCCGCGGGCGCGCCCCGAGCAGGGCGCGGACCTCGTCCAGCGCCTTGAGGTCGACCTGCCGGCCCTTCGGGGTGCCGCGCGGACGGCGGCGGCCATTCATCGGGGGCGGAGCGGCGGTTGCGGTGTTGTTTTGAGCCATTCCGGAAAAGTGACTCTCTGGCATACCAGAAACAATACCCTCTTCGCGATCCGACGATTGAAAATTTCTATCGAGCGGATTATGCAGTTGCAATAGGAACTTAGCTCCCAGATTGGGGCCCTCTGTGATCGACAAGCTGGAATATCTGCTGGCGCTCGCCCGCGAGCGCCATTTCGGCCGCGCGGCGGAGGCCTGCGGCGTCACCCAGCCCACCCTCTCGGCTGGCATCAAGCAGCTCGAGGAGCAGCTCGGCGTGCTCCTGGTGCAGCGCGGCTCCCGCTTCATCGGCCTGACCGCGGAGGGCGAGCGCACGCGCGAATGGGCGCTGCGCATTGTCGGCGACACGCGCGCCATGCGCGAGGAGATCAAGGCGCTCAAGCACGGCCTCGCGGGTCGCGTGCGGATCGCCGCGATCCCGACGGCGCTCGCCATGGTGGCGGCGCTCACCACGCCCTACCGCGCGCGCCATCCCGATGTGCGCTTCACGATTCTGTCGCGCACCTCGATCGAGATCCTGACGCATCTGGAGAACCTCGAGGTGGATGCCGGCCTTACTTATCTCGACAACGAGCCGCTCGGCCGCGTCACCGCAATCCCGCTCTACCAGGAGCGCTATCAGCTCATCACGGCGTCCGACGCGCCGCTCGGCAATCGCGACAGCGTCACCTGGTCGGAGGTCGCGCAAGTGCCGCTCTGCCTGCTCACGCCCGACATGCAGAACCGCCGCATCGTCGAGAGCCTGCTGCGCGCCGCCGGCGGCGATCCGCAGCCCATGCTGGAGTCGAACTCGATGATCGTGCTGTTCTCCCATGTGCGCACCGCGCGCTGGGCCTCGATCATGCCGGCCAAGCTCGCCGAGACGCTCGGCCTCACGGACCAGATCCGCGCCATCCCGATCGCCGAGCCCGAAGCGCTGCACACGATCGGTCTCGTCGTGCCACAGCGCGAGCCGATGACGCCGCTCACCGCGGCGCTGGTCGCGGAAGCGCGGCGGCTGGCGCAGACCTTCGATGCGTGACCGTAGCCCGGATGAGCGAAGCGAAATCCGCGAGGCGCTCCGAAGACTGCAAACACGGAGCAAGCGGCGCCCCCTCTCCAACTCCCCCCCGCAAGCGGGGGAGAGAGCCGGCTGAGAGCGCCGCCAGTCGGCAGGTCACACCTCACTTCTTCAGCGCGAACACCCACACGACGCCGCCTTGCGGCACGTCGGGCACCACGCCGACATTGAGTTTGCTCAGCGCGTCCTGGATGCGCTGGCCGTCGACGCCCCAGCCGGACTGCACCGCGATGTACTGCTCGCCGTCCACCTCGAAGGCAACGGGCGCGCCCATGATTCCGGAATTGGTGCGCTGCTGCCAGAGCACCTCGCCGGTCTTGGCATCGAAGGCGCGGAACATGCGATCATTGGTGCCGCCCGCGAAGACGAGGCCACCGCCGGTCGAGAGCACGGACGCGAAGAGCTGGTGCGGGAACTTGTGCGACCAGACCTTCTTGCCCGACACCAGATCCCAGGCCTGCATCTCGCCGATGTAAGTCTGCGAGCGCGGCAGGCTGAGGTCGAGCTTGTCGACGTCGGCGCCGAGCCACAGCTGGCCCTCCACCAACGGCTTCTTCTCGCCCACCAGCGTGCCGCACAGATTGTCGTTGGCCGGGATGTAGAGCAGCCCGGTCGACGGACTGTAGGAGGCCGAAGGCCAGTCCTTGCCACCCCACAATGACGGACAGAACGTGACGGTCTTGCCGACCGCCGGCGTCTTCGCGGGATCATAGGTCGGCCGGCCTGTCTTCTCGTCCACCTTCGTGAAGACGTCCTGATGCACGTAGGGCTGGGCCGCGACGAACTTGATGCCCTCGCCGGCGCGCTCGAGCGTCCAGAGATAGCCATTGCGACCCGGATGCACGAGCGCCTTCACGGTGCGATCGCCGCGCCGCACGTCCACCAGGATCGGCGGATCGACCTCGTCCCAGTCCCACGAGTCGTTCTGGTGATACTGGAAGTGCTGCTTGATCTTGCCGGTGTCCGGATCGAGCCCGATCACCGAGGTGGTGTAAAGATTGTCGCCCGGATGCGCATCGCCCGGCCACGGCGCGGCATTGCCGACGCCCCAATAGGCGATCTTGAGCTCCGGATCATAGTTGCCGCCGAGCCAGGCGGAGCCGCCGCCGGTCTTCCAGTCGTCGCCGCGCCAGGTCTCGGAGCCGGGCTCGCCCGGCGCCGGCACCGTGTAGGTGCGCCACAGCTCCTTGCCGCTGTTGCCGTCATAGGCCGCGATATAGCCGCGCACGCCGAACTCGCCGCCCGAGCCGCCGATGAGGATCTTGCCGTCGATCACTTGCGGCGCCAGGGTCATGTAGTGACCCTTCTTGTAGTCCTGGACCTTGCTGGCCCAGAGCTCCTTGCCGGTCTTCGCGTCGATCGACACGAGATGCGCGTCGGTGGTCGCGAGATAAACCTTGTCCTGCCAGAGCGCGACGCCGCGATTGGTCGGATGCAGCTGGAACAGATCTTCGGGCAGCTTGCGCTTATAGCGCCAGTGGAGATCGCCGGTCTTGGCGTCGAGCGCGATTACCTGGCCCTCGGGCGTGGAGACGAACATGACGCCATTATTGACGATCGGCGGCGCCTCGTGCGCCTCGTTCACGCCGGTCGCAAAGGTCCAGACCGGCACCAGGTTCCTGACATTGCCGGCATTGATCTTGTCGAGCGGGCTGAAATTCATTCCATCATGCGTGCGGCGATACATCAGCCAGTTGCCGGGCTCCGGCTTGGCGAGCCGCTGATCCGTGACGGACGAATAGTTCTTGATTTCGCCGGACCAGGCTTCGGTCGGAACCAGCAGCAGTGCGAGCGCAAGAGCGCTCAGGCTCACGCTTCCTCTGAGCATCACGTCCTCCCGTTAATGAGCTTTCGTCGAGCGCCCCCCGCGAACGGGCATGACGTCATCTTCATCCGGAGGCATGCCCGACCCTCCCGATGAACGGACCGGCGGCGACCAAAGCGCCGTCGGCCAATCGCAATGGCAGCGCCGGCAGCGGCCGCGGCGCCGGACCGAACACGACCTTGGCGGCGAGCCGCGGGTCGTATTCGGAATTGTGGCAATGGCATTTCAGGATCTTCTGCTCGGCCTTCCAGCCGGTCACCGGGCAGAGTGCGTGCGTGCAGGAGGCCGAGTAGGCCACGACCCCGCCTGCTGCTCGCGCGCGCGTCTCCTCGTCGAGCGCGTCCTCGCCGACATGGACCAGCAGCACCTGATTGAGGCGAGAGCCGTCGCGCAGAATGCGGTTCGCGGGATCCATCGGCCAGGCGAACACCGGCGGCTTGCCGACGAGATCGGCCGGCGCGATCACCTCGCCTTGCCGCTCGCCCGCGACATAGACGAACTGGTCGCCCTCCTGCGGCCGTATCGCCTTCGGATCGCCCGCGACCGCAGCGTCAGGCAGCGCCGATGCCACGCCCGCCGCCAGCGCCGTCAGGAGCCACTCGCGGCGCGCGAATGAAGCGGGTTCTGAAGCGTTCTCGTCCTGCGGGTGGCACGCGCCGCATCCGCAGCCGTCTGACCCTCCGGACATATCGGGTGACCCCGTTGCCCAGCCCGTGAACGAAAGTCTATGCCGATGCCGACGCGCGTCAATCCAAACGCAATTGCGCCGGCATGAAGCCGGCGCAAGGCAGTTCGTTGAAACGCTCAGGGCGGTGGCATGCCACTCGTCAGAACAAGCCGACGATCTTCCCGTCCGCGCCGACGTCGATCGAGTCCGCGGACGGCACCTTGGGCAGGCCCGGCATGGTCATGATCTCACCGCAGATCACCACCACGAACTCGGCGCCCGCCGAGAGCCGCACCTCGCGGATCGGGATCACGTGATCGACCGGCGCGCCCTTGGCGTCCGGATTGGTCGAGAACGAATACTGCGTCTTGGCGACGCAGATCGGCAGCTTGCCGTAGCCCATGGACTCGAAGCTCGCGAGCTGGTCGCGCACCGACTTGTCGGCAGAGACGTCCTTCGCGCGATAGATCTCCTTCGCGACCGTGCGCACCTTGTCGAGCAGCGGCATGTCGTCCGGATAGAGCAGCTTGAGCTTGCTCTTGCCTTCATCGATCACCTTCACGACCGCCCGCGCGACGTCCGCCGCGCCCTTGCCGCCTTCGGCCCAGTGGTCGGCCATCACGGCCTCGACGCCGAGCTTCTTGCAGGCTTCCTTCACGAGCGCGATCTCGGCATCCGTGTCGGCGCTGAAGCGGTTGATCGAGACCACCGATGCGAGGCCGAACTTCTGGATGTTCTCGACGTGCCGCTGCAGGTTCGCCATGCCGGCTTCCAGCGCCTTGAGGTTCTCGGACTTGAGATCCTCCTTCTTGACGCCGCCGTGCATCTTGAGCGCGCGGATGGTGGCGACCAGCACCACGCAATCCGGCGCCATGCCGGTCTTGCGGCACTTGATGTCGAGGAACTTCTCGCCACCGAGATCGGCGCCGAAGCCGGCCTCGGTCACGACGTAGTCGGCGAGCTTGAGCGCCGACTGGGTGGCGACCACCGAGTTGCAGCCGTGCGCGATATTGGCGAACGGGCCGCCATGGATGAAGGCGGGCGTGCCTTCCAGCGTCTGCACCAGGTTCGGCGCGATCGCCTCCTTGAGCAGCGCCGTCATGGCGCCATGCGCCTTGACGTCCTTGGCGCGGATCGGCTTACGGTCGCGCGTATACGCGATGATGATGTTGCCGAGGCGCTCCTTGAGGTCATCGAGGTCCTTGGCAAGGCAGAAGATCGCCATCACCTCGGACGCCACCGTGATGTCGAAGCCGGCCTCGCGCGGATAGCCGTTGGCAACGCCGCCGAGCGAGCAGACGATCTCGCGCAGCGCGCGGTCGTTCATGTCCATGACGCGGCGCCAGGCGACGCGGCGGCTGTCGATGCCGAGCTCATTGCCCCAGTAGATGTGGTTGTCGATCAGCGCCGAGAGCAGATTGTGCGCCGAGGTGATCGCGTGGAAGTCGCCCGTGAAGTGGAGATTGATGTCCTCCATCGGCACGACCTGGGCATAGCCGCCGCCGGCAGCGCCGCCCTTCATGCCGAAGGACGGGCCGAGCGATGGCTCGCGCAGGCAGAGCATCGCCTTCTTGCCGATGTGATTGAGCGCGTCCGTGAGACCCACCGTGGTCGTGGTCTTGCCCTCGCCGGCCGGCGTCGGTGAGATCGCCGAGACCAGGATCAGCTTGCCGTCCTTCTTGTTCTTGAGCGACTTGATGTAGTCCATCGACACCTTGGCCTTGTAGTGGCCATAGGGCTCGAGGTGCTCGGGCGCGATGCCGAGCTTCTCGCGCGCGATGTCGAGGATCGGCCGCTTCTGCGCGGCCTGAGAGATTTCGATGTCCGACTTGGGATTCTGGTGCTGCGAGGCGGGCATGGGATCGGCCTGCTGGTGAGAGATACGCGGGAGGGAAACGGAGAGGAAATCAGCCGAAGCGGGCGCCGGCCGCGAGGTTGGCAGCCTTGGCCCATTCGCCGGCGCCGACCTTGCCGCCGTCGGCGGGCTTCACGCGCGTGACCTTGAAGCGGCCATCCGCGCACACGACCGTGAAGCCGTCGGCGCTGACCTCGACGATCTCGCCGAGCTTGCCGCCGATGCCTTTCGGGTCTTTCGCGGGGATCGGCTCGGCATCGAAGATCTGCAGCGTCTTGCCGTCGAGGGTGGTCCAGGCGCCGGGCGCCGGATTGCAGCCGCGGATCAGCGGATCGATCTGGCGCCAGGACTTGCCCCAGTCGATGCGCGCGGTCTCGGCTGTGCAGCGGCCCTCATATGTGGCGAGCGACTCGTCCTGCTTGATGCGCGGCGCCTTGCCGGCTTTCACGAGATCGACCGACTCGAGCATGGCGTCGACGCCCATCGGGAACAGGCGGTCGAAATAGACGGTGCCGAGCGTGTCCTTGGGGCCGATCGGCGTCTTCTTCTGGATCAGCACGTCGCCCGTATCGAGACCGTTGTCGGGCCAGAAGATCGAGAGCCCGGTCTCCTTCTCGCCGAGGATGATCGGCCAGTTGATCGCGCTCGCGCCGCGATAGGCCGGCAGCAGCGAGGGATGATACTGGATCGACCCATAGGTCGGGATGTTGAGGAATTCCTCGGGCACGAACAGAGTGACGAAGGCCATCACCTGCAGGTCGGGCTTGAGCGCCTTGAACTCGTCCCAGACCTCCTGCTTGCGATAGGAGGCGGGCTGGTACACCGGCAGGCCGGCGGCGACCGCGGCTTCCTTCAGCGGATCCGCCTTCTGCCCGGGCTTCTCGGGCGCGACATAGACCGCGATCACCTCGTCGCCGCGCTTGAGCAGCGCTTCGAGCACCGCCTTGCCGAAGGCCTGCTGCCCATGGACCACGATACGCATTGGACGCTTTCTCCCTCGTCATCCCGGCCAAGCTTGCGAAGCAAGCGCGAGCCGGGATCCATATCCCCTGTAGTGCCCATTTCGCGCCGGTGGTGGTTATGGATCCCGGGCCTCCCGGCCGGACAAGTCCGGCCTGTCGCCCGGGATGACCACCAGCATCGACGTGTTACGCCGCGGCGGCCTTCGGCTTCTCGGGTGCCGTGGTGGCGCCGGAGGTCATGATCTCGTTCACCTCCTTGCCGCCGTAACCGAGGAGCTTGAGGATCTCCTCGGTGTGCTCGCCGAGCAGCGGCGAGCGCTCCACTTCGGTGATCGAGTCCGACATCTTCACGGGGTTGCCGACCGTGAGATACTTGCCGCGCACCGGATGATCGACCTCGACCACCGTGCCGGTCTCGCGCAGCGACTGATCCTCGGCGATCTCCTTCATCGACAGGATCGGCCCGACCGGAATGTCGAGCGGATTGCAGAGCTCCATGACCTCGAACTTGGTCTTGGTCATGGTCCACTGCTCGATCGTGCTGAAGATGTGCTTGAGGCGCGGCAGCCGCGCGGGCGGCGTGGCGTAGTCGGGATCCGTCTTCCACTCGGGCTTGCCGATGAGGTCGCAGATCTTCTCCCACACGGGCGCCTGGGTGATGAAGTAGATGTAGGCGTCGGGATCGCTCTCGTAGCCCTTGCACTTCAGGATCCAGCCGGGCTGGCCGCCGCCGGAATCGTTGCCAGCACGCGGCACGGCTTTGCCGAACGGCACGCCCTCGCCGAACTGGCTGTACTCCTTGAGCGGGCCGTGCGCGAGGCGCTGCTGATCGCGCAGCTTGACGCGGCAGAGGTTGAGCACGCCGTCCTGCATGGCGGCGAGCACCTTCTGGCCGCGGCCCGTGCGGTTGCGCTGATAGAGCGCCGCGACGATGCCGAAGGCGAGATGCAGGCCGGTGCCCGAGTCGCCGATCTGCGAACCCGTGACCAGCGGCGGGCCCTCGCGGAAGCCCGTGGTCGAAGCCGAACCGCCGGCGCACTGCGCGATGTTCTCGTAGACCTTGCAGTCCTCGTACGGGCCGGGGCCGAAGCCCTTCACCGAAGCGACGATCATTCGCGGGTTGGTCTTGTGGATATACTCCCAGGTCAGCCCCATGCGATCGAGCGCGCCCGGCGCGAAGTTCTCGACCAGCACGTCGCAATGCTTGATCAGCCGCTCGAGGATCTCCTTGCCCTTCGGGTGCTTGGAGTCGATCGTGATCGAGCGCTTATTGGCGTTGAGCATCGTGAAGTAGAGGCTGTCCGCGCCCGGCACGTCGCGCAGCTGGCCGCGCGTGATGTCGCCGACGCCGGGACGCTCCACCTTGATCACGTCCGCGCCCATATAGGCGAGGAGCTGGGTGCAGGTCGGACCCGACTGCACATGCGTGAAGTCGAGGACGCGCACGCCGTCGAGCGCCTTGCCGGCTTGGCCGAACGGCCTGCTCGAGGGCTTCGGCAGACCGTTGCCGTTGCTGCCGACCGCCTTGAGGGCCGCTTTCACGACCTTCTTCGGCGCCTTCTTGGCGGCCTTCACGACGCGGCTGGCGGCCTTCACGACCTTGCTCTTCACGCTTGCTTTCGTGCTCGCTTTCGCGACCGGCTTCTTTGCGGGCTTCTTGGACTTCGACGACTTACGTGCGGCCATCGGCTGCTCTCCCTGATCCTCACTCCCGGCGCGACGTTGCGCGGCCGGATCAAACTGAACTCGGCTCCGGGCTAGGCCCGGATCATTTCTTCTTCAGCGCGCTCTGCGGATTGAGGTTGCCGATACGGCCGCTCTCGCTGCCGGCCGCCGGATCGATCACCGCGTTGATGAGCGTCGGCTTGCCCGAATCCATAGCGGCGTTGACGGCGCGGCTGAGCTCGTCCGGCGTCGTCACGTTCACGCCGACGCCGCCGAAGGCTTCCATCATCTTGTCGTAGCGCGCATCGCGCACGAACACGGTTGTGGCCGGATCGGTACCGTTCGGATTGACGTCGGTGCCGCGATAGATGCCGCTATTGTTGAAGATGACGATGCAGACCGGCAGGTTGTAGCGGCAGATCGTCTCGACCTCCATGCCCGAGAAGCCGAAAGCCGAGTCGCCCTCGACCGCGAGCACCGGCTTGCCGGTCTCGACCGCGGCCCCGATCGCATAGCCCATGCCGATGCCCATCACGCCCCAGGTGCCCACATCGAGGCGCTTGCGCGGCTGGTACATGTCGATGACGCCGCGGGCGAGGTCGAGGGTATTGGCGCCCTCGTTGACCAGGATCGCGTCGGGCCGGTTCTTGACGATGGTGCGCAGCGCGCCGAGCGCGCCGTGGAAGTCCATCGGCGCCGTGTTCTTCATCAGCTTCGGCGCCATTTTGGCGATATTCTCGTCCCGCTTCGCCTTCACGGTGCCGACCCAGTCGGCCGGCGCCTTCGGGAACTTGCTGTCGAGATTGTCGAGCAGCGCCGCCACGCACGAGCCGATGTCGCCGACCACGGGGGCCGCGATCTCGACGTTGGAGTCCATCTCCTTCGGCTCGATGTCGATCTGGATGAACTTTTTGGGCTCGCTGCCCCACGTCTTGCCCTTGCCGTGCGAGAGCAGCCAGTTGAGGCGGGCGCCGATCAGCATCACGACGTCGGAGTCCTTGAGCACGGTCGAGCGCGCCGCGCCGGCCGAAAGGTCGTGCGTGTCCGGCAGCAGGCCCTTCGCCATGCTCATCTGCAGGAACGGCACGCCGAGGGTCTCGACCAGCGTCCTAATCTGCTCGTCCGCCTGCGCGTAGGCCGCGCCCTTGCCGAGAATGATCAGCGGACGCTTGGCGCCCTTGAGCACCTCGAGCGCGCGCTTGATCGAAGCCGGCGCCGGGATCTGCGCGGGAGCTCCGTCGATCACCTTCACGAGCGACTTGCGGCCGGCCTCGGCATCCATGACCTGGCCGAACAGCTTCGCGGGCAGATCGAGATAGACGCCGCCCGGACGACCCGAGACCGCGGCGCGGATCGCGCGTGCGATGCCGATGCCGATGTCCTGCGCGTGCAGCACGCGGTAGGCGGCCTTGCACAGGGGCTTGGCGATCGCGAGCTGATCCATCTCCTCGTAGTCGCCCTGCTGCAGGTCGACGATCTCACGCTCCGACGAGCCCGAGATCAGGATCATCGGGAAGCAGTTGGTGGTCGCATGCGCGAGCGCATTGAGGCCGTTGAGGAAGCCCGGCGCCGAGACCGTGAGGCAGATGCCCGGCTGCTTCGTCAGGAAGCCGGCGATCGAGGCCGCATAGCCGGCGTTCTGCTCGTGGCGGAACGAGAGCACGCGAATGCCCGAGGCCTGCGCCATGCGACCGAAATCCGTGATCGGGATTCCGGGCACGCCATAGATCGTCTTCACGCCGTTGAGCTTGAGCGCGTCGATGATGAGGTGAAAGCCGTCGGTCAGCTCCGGCTCGGCGCCCGCGGCTTCGGGCTTGGTTTTCAGTGCGGCGTCGGACATGAGCTTCCCCTCAATCTTCTTGGTTAGTCGAGATAATCGGCGTAGCGCGACACGTGATCGGCGAGGCCGAGCGCGTGATTGCGCACGAGGTCCTCGGCCCGCTCCGTGTCGCGGGCCTCCAGCGCCTCGATGATGTTCAAGTGGTCGCGGATCGAGCGATCGACGCGATCCTTCTCGGCGATCGTCTTTCGCCGGATCATGCGCATGTGCAGGAACAGGTTGGCCGCGAGATCCATGAGCACGCGGTTCTGGCTCATGCGAATGATGGTCTGATGGAATTCGATGTTGACCTCGGAATACTCGTCCAGCTTGGCGTGCAGCTGGCCGTTCTCGAAGGTCGTGAACATCGAGCGCAGCATCGAGATGCTGTCGTCCGCCGCGTTCTGCGTGATCAGCCGCGCCGCCATGCTCTCGAGCGCGGCCCAGGCATGGATCATCTCGATCACTTCGCGCTTGGTCTTGCGCACCACATAGATGCCGCGCCGCGGCACCGAGCGCACGAAGCCCTCGCGCTCGAGCTGGGCCATCGCCTCGCGCACCGGCGTGCGGCTGATGCCGAGGTCCTGCGCGAGCTGCCGCTCGTCGAGCCGCACCTCGCCGGGCTGCTCGTAGACATTGAGCCCGACGATGACGTCCTTGAGCGCCATATAGGCGCGGTCCGCGAAGGTGGACGTGTCCTCGAGCGGCGGCACGACGATGCGTGCGGTCGCTTCGGATCGGGCACGAGGCGGAATGGACGTCATGGGCGATCCCGGAAGGCGAGCACCCGGCAACGGCCGGATGCATCTGGTATACATAATGCCTGATACACGATCAAGACCCTAGCTCTGCTTGGGGCACAGGCTTTCCCTGCGTCACATGCGTGCGTCAAGCCGCGGTGACCGCCGAGCCGCGCATGCGTGACCACGCGGTGTGCAGGAGCGGCCAGAACAGCGAGATGAGGCCGAGCGCCATGATCGTGCTGACGAGTCCGTTCGACCAGAACACGGTGAGGCTGCCCTGCGACGACAACAGCGCCTGGCGGAACGATTCCTCGGCCTTGTCGCCAAGCACGATCGCGAGCACCAGCGGCGCGAGCGGGTAGTTCGTCTTCTTCAGCACGTAGCCGAGGATGCCGAAGACGAACATCAGGATCACGTCGAAGGCGCTGTTGTGCACCGTGTAGGCGCCGATGGCGCAGATCACCAGGATGACCGGCGCGATGATGCTGAAGGGAATGCGCAGGATCGCGGCGAGCAGCGGCACGCAAGTGAGCACCAGGATGAGGCCGACGAGGTTGCCGAGATACATCGAGGCGATCAGGCCCCAGACGAACTCCTTCTGCTCCACGAACAGCATGGGTCCGGGCTGCAGGCCCCAGATCAGCAGGCCGCCGAGCAGCACCGCCGCGGTGGGCGAGCCCGGCACGCCGAGGGAGAGCATCGGCAGCAGCGCCGAGGTGCCCGCTGCGTGAGCAGCCGTCTCGGGCGCGACCACACCCTCGATCTCGCCCTTGCCGAAATTGTGCCCCTGCTTGGAGACGCGCTTGGCGATGCCGTAGCTCATGAACGACGCGGGCGTCGCGCCTGCGGGCGTGATGCCCATCCAGCAGCCGATGATGCAGGAGCGCAGCGACGTCACCCAGTAGCGCGGCAGCTCCGCCCAGGTCTGGAACACGACCTTGGGATTGATGGTCGCGGCCTTGCCGCGGAATGCGAGCCCCTCTTCCATCGTGAGCAGGATCTCGCCGATACCGAACAGGCCGATCACCGCGATCAGGAAGTCGAAGCCGGTGAGCAGCTCGGTGATGCCGAAGGTGAGGCGCAGCTGGCCCGTGACCTGATCGAGGCCGACCGCCGCGAGCGCGAAGCCGATCATCATCGACACAACGGTCTTCGATGGCGGCTCCTTGCTCATGCCGATGAAGCTGCAGAAGGCCAGGAAGTACACCGAGAACTTCTCGGCCGGCCCGAACTGCAGCGCGAAGCGCGCGACCAGCGGCGCCACCAGCGTGATCATGATGACGGCGAACAGCGCGCCGACGAACGAGGACGTGAAGGCCGCGGTCAGCGCCTCACCGGCCTTGCCCTTCTGCGCCATGGGATGCCCGTCGAATGTCGTTGCGACGGACCATGGTTCGCCCGGAATGTTGAACAGCACCGACGTGATGGCGCCGCCGAACAGGGCGCCCCAGTAGATGCAGGAGAGCATGATGATCGCCGAGGTCGGCGACATCGAGAAGGTGAGCGGCAGCAGGATCGCCACGCCGTTCGCTCCGCCGAGGCCCGGCAGCACACCGATGATGACGCCGAGCAGGATGCCGACAATCATCACGACGATGTTGAACGGTTGCAGGACGACCGCGAAACCATGAAACAGATTGGCGATTTCTTCCATGTGCTTGCCCTCACGGTCGACGGCGTTCAACGCCGCGCCGCACTTCCCCCAAACGGAATTACAGACCCAGGAAGTCCTCGATCGGCCCCTTCGGGAGCGGAACCAGGAACCACTTCTCGAACATCAGATAGGCCGCGACCGGGACTCCGATCGCGATCAGCGCGACCATGAGCCAGCTGTAGCGGCCGAGCCATTTCATGAAGAAGCCGATCAGCACCATGGAGGCGAGATAGATGCCCGTATAGGTGACGACCGAGACGTAGATCGCGGTCGGGATCACGACCGACATGACCTGGCGCAGCTGTCCCCACTCGGCGAACTTCGCCTCCGAGCGGCCCGCGAGCAGGACCGTCACCAGATTGACGATCGTGCCGCCCACGATGATGAGCCCGATATAGAACGGAAAGAATCCGGCCTTCGGCCCTTCGACGCCCCAGTTCACACCGACCTGCAGGCTGCCGATGATGACGATGGCGCCGAGGAGGCCCGTGAAAAGGCAGACGCCGATCTCGACGGCCCGTTGCGAGGGACCGCCTTCGGCGGCCGGATGCGTATTGTCGGTCAAATGATCCTCCCGTGAGGTCCGCTCAGGGCGCGTCGCATCCGCTCGCGGACGCGCAGGGGTGCGGCCGGCGGATCATCTCCGCCGGCGGCGCGACGATGTTTCGGCTCAGTTGCCGGAGGCGAGGAAGCCGGCGCCCTTCATGAGCTCCTGATGGCGCTTCTCTTCGTTCTCGACCCACTTGGCGTATTGCTCGCCGGTCATGAAGGTCTGATTGAAGGCGCCGTCGTTCATGAGTTTCTGCCACTCGGGCGTCTCACGCACCTTCTTCAGCAGCTCGACGTAATAGTCGACCTGCTCCTTGGTGACGCCGGCCGGCATGAAGATGCCGCGCAGCATCAGGTATTCCATGTCGAGGCCCTGCGACTTGCAGGTCGGGATGTCGGCCCAGGTCTTGTCGCCCGCGACCTTCTCCTTGTAGTCGAGCGGCTTGCCGTCGAACACGCAGAGCGGCCGCACCTTGTCGGCGCGCCACTGCGCCACCGCCTCGATCGGATTGTTGACCGTGGAGTCGACGTGATTGCCGACGAGCTGCACCGCGACCTCGCCGCCGCCGCGGAACGGGATGTAGGTGAACTTGATACCGGCGGCCTTCTCGACCGCGACCGTGATGATCTGGTCTTCCTGCTTCGAGCCCGTGCCGCCCATCTTGAACTGCCCGGGAGATCCCGCTTTGACGGCGTCAACATACTCTTTGACGGTCTTGTAGGGCTTCTCGGCGTTGACCCAGAGCACGAACTCGTCGAGCGCCATCATGGCGACCGGGGTGAGGTCCTTCCAGCTGAACGGAATGCCGGTGCCGAGCGGCGTGGTGAACAGGTTGGAGAGCGTGATCACCAGCTTGTGGGGGTTGCCGCGCGAGCCCTTCACGTCGAGGAAGCCTTCGCCGCCTGCGCCGCCTGCCTTGTTGATCACCACCATCGACTGCTTCATCAGCCCGTGCTTGCTGATGATGCCCTGGATGACGCGGGCCATCTGGTCGGCGCCGCCGCCGGTGCCGGCCGGCACGATGATCTCGACCGGGCGCGTCGGCTCCCAGGCCGCGAGCGACGGAGCCGCGGTGCCAACCACGAGCGCAGTCCCGAGCGCGGCAGCCGCGCCAAGGCCGAAGAGACAATTGGGACGTGTCATGCGTTTCTCTCCCGTTGGGTTCGTTTCCTCGAGACCGGTCTTTGGTTGCCGGTCTTGCCGCGTGCAGCGTAAGGTCGTTCGTCCCCCTTCGCTACTTACAGGTGTGGGCTACTGCCCTTCTGCAAGTCCAATTATGAATAATAAGGTATGCCAAGATGCAAGCGAAAATAATTCGCAGATGATCTTTTGAGCTAACGCTCAGGAAGGACTGCGGATTTACAGCTTCGCGGAATGGCATTGCGGCGCCCGCCGGGAGGCGCTTTTCGGATAAATGACAGGCGCGCGCGACGGAGTCGCGGCCGTGGCTGGCGCGCTCATCATTCGCAGTTTTTGCGTCACGGGTTGCAGTCGGGTGCAGCGTCGACATGCGCGGCGAGCGCACGCGCCAGAGCGAAGGCGCGCGGGCGCATCCGCGCCCGCGGCTCGCGTCGTCCGACTCAGGCCGCCTTGAGTCGAACGTTATCCGGAATCGGCAACGGCGCGTTGGCGCTGCCTTTGATCGACTCGACCGTCATGAAGATCATGTCCTCATCGCCGAGATTCTCGAGGTCGTGCACCTTGTATTCGCCGGGCCCATACGTCTCGTGGCGCGTTTCACCGGCGTAATAGGTGTACTCGACGGTCGAGCCGTCCATCAGGTGCTGACGCCCGTGGCCCGGCACGACCGCGGTCCAGAAGTAGTTCAGCACGTGGCGGTGGAAGCCGATGCGCTCGCCCGGCTTGAGCCGGATCATCCACACGCGCGTGTCCTCGGTTTCCGAGAGAAGGTGACTGCCGACGCAGCCATTGTTCTGCTGCGCCTCGCGCTTGAACTCGTCGGTCAGCGCCTGCGGCCACGCGGTCTTCTCCGCATGCTCGCTCTTCTTCTCCATCATGGTCAGAGCCATGGTTTCCTCCAGCAAATCTCTGTAAGCCTTATAGCAAGCTTACGAGCGGCGAGAAATGACGCAAGACGCAAGGCAGAGCGGCGCGCCGCGCGCCCTCGTGATCGGCGGATCCATGAGCGGGCTTTTGAGCGCGCTCGCGCTCTCCGGCCGCGGCTGGGACGTCGAGATCTTCGAGCGCGTCGAGAGCCAGCTCTCCGGCCGCGGCGCCGGGATCGTCGCCCAGCCGCAATTGATCGAGGTTTTTCACCGTCTCGGAATCCACGCGGATCATGAGCTCGGCGTGCCGGTCGCGGAACGGCAGATGTTCGACCACGCGGGCCGCCTCACCCACCGCACCGCGTGCATGCAGATCATGACCTCGTGGGACCGGGTTTTCGACCTTCTGAAAACCGCCTTCCCGGCCGCGCGCTATCACGGCGCCAAGGAACTCCAGCGCATCGAGCAGACGGACCGCGGTGTCACGGCCCGCTTCGCGGATGGCACGAATGCCGAGGGCGATCTGCTGATCGGCGCCGACGGCATCCGCTCGAATGTGCGGCAGCAATATCTGCCCGAGGTGACACCGCTCTATGCGGGCTATGTGGCCTGGCGCGGCCTGATCGCGGAAGCCGCCTTCCCGCCTGCGCTGCATCGCGAGCTGTTCGAGGTCTTCGCCTTCTGCCTCCCGCCGAACGAGCAGATGCTCGGCTATCCGGTCGCCGGCCCCGGCAACGACCTGCGCCCCGGCCACCGCCGCTACAATTTCGTCTGGTATCGCCCGGCGAGCGAGGAGCGCGAGCTTCCCGATCTGCTCACCGACGAGACGGGTCGCACCCACGCGCTCTCGATCCCGCCGCCGCTGATCGCCAAGCGCGTGATCGCGGCCATGCAGGCGGATGCGAAGCGGGTGCTGTCGCCTCAGTTCCAGGAGGTGATCCGCATCGCCGAGCAGCCCTTCCTGCAGCCGATCTACGACATCGAGGTGCCGCGCATGGCCTTCGGCCGCGTCGCTATCGTCGGCGATGCGGCCTTCGTCGCGCGCCCGCATGTCGGCGCCGGCGTCGCCAAGGCGGCCGAGGACGCGCTCGCCCTCGCCGAGGCGCTCGCACGCGAGGCGACGGTGGAAGCCGCGCTGCAACGCTTCGAAGCCGCGCGCATCGACATCGGCCACCGCATCATCGCCCGCGCCCGCCACCTCGGCGCCTATGTCCAGGCCGAGCAGCGCACCGCCGAAGAGCGCGCCTTCGCCGAGCGCCACCGCACGCCGGAGGCCGTGATGGCCGAGACCGCGTTGATGGATTTTCTGGAGGAGCCGTAGACCGTCGTCCAGAACTGTGACGGTCCTCTCCCCCGCTTGCGGGGGAGAGATAGAGAGGGGGCGCCGCTTGCGCTGAGTTTGCCGCAAGGCCCCCTCCCCGACCCTCCCCCGCAAGCGGCGGAGGGAGCAGGTCGAGCGTCACCGAGCGCTTACAACCCTAGCAGCCGTTTCGCATTCCCGCCGCAGATCGCGGCGCGCGCTTTGGCGTCGAGGCCTTCGGTCTCCATCACGTGGCCGACCGGATCGTAGTCCGCCATGTCGAATGGATAGTCGGTGCCCATCACGATCTGATCGACGCCGAACACCTTGACCAGGTATTCGAGCTGGTGCGGCGTGAACACGACCGTGTCGAAGAAGACCTTCTTCAGATACTCGGTCGGCGGCTTCGGCAGGTTGGCGTGCCCGTCCGAGCGCGCGCCCCAGACGTGGTCGATGCGGCCCGAATAGCCGCCGAGATAGCCGCCGCCGTGCACCGCGAGGATCTTGAGATTCGGGTGCCGCTCCAGCACGCCGTCGAAGATCAGGTAGTGCAGCGCGACCGTGGTCTCGAGCGGATTGCCGATCACATTGTTGAAGTAGTAGCGCGTGAAGCGGCGCCCTTCCGTAAAGCCGTTCGGATGAATCGCGATGAGCGCACCGAGCTCCTCGGCCTTGGCCCAGAACGGCGCATAGGCCGGATCCGAGATCTCGTTGCCCGCCACATTGGTGAGGATCATGGCGCCCTTGAAGCCTAGCCGGCGTACCGCGCGCTCGAGCTCCGCCGCCGCCTCCTTGCCGTCCTGCATCGGCACGGTGCCCATGGGCACGAAGCGGTCGGGCCGACGCGCCACGAATTCGGCGATGCCGTCATTGATGATCTGCGCGGCCTTCAGACCGAGCTCGATCGGCACCGTGTAGTAGCATTGCGGCGGCGGCGGCATGACGACCTGGATGTCGACGCCCATCGCATCGAGTTCCTTCAGCCGCTCGTCCTGGCCCGTGATGCGCTTGCCGATGTCGGCGTCCTGCTTGGCGTTGAGGGCCTTGGTGGCCGCGTCCGCGAAATGCGCGAGCGGCACGGTCGAAAGGTCGAGATGCGGCTTCACCAGCTCGCCGGCGCGCGGGATCGCGACATGGGCATGAATGTCGATGGTCGTGCTCTGCGGCCGCACTTCGCGGCCCGGCCGTCCGTGCCGGCGCGCGGCCGTCGGCTCGTATTTGTTCCACTGCTCCACGTCACTCTCCTTCACTGATTTCAGAACACGCCGAGATGCTGGGCGATCATCGGCTCATTGGCGCGGGTCTCGGCGGCCGTGCCCTGGAACACGACCGAGCCCGTGTTGATGATCACGACCTCGTCCGCGAGGTCGAGGGTGAGCTTGATGTTCTGCTCCACCAGCACGATCGACTGGCCCTCGGCCTTGAGCTGCGCGATGGTGCGGCCGACCTCCGCGACGATCTGCGGCGCGAGCCCTTCGGACGGCTCGTCCATGAGCAGCACGCGCGGATTACCCATCAGCGCACGGCCGATCGCGAGCATCTGCTGCTCGCCCCCCGAGAGCGAGCCCGCATCCTGGGCGTGCCGCTCGCGCAGGCGCGGGAACAGCTCGAACACGCGATCGAGGGTCCACTGCGGCCCGCGACCGGCGCTGTCGCGGTTCTGCGCCGCGACCATGAGATTCTCGCGCACCGTGAGCGAGCGGAAGATGCGCCGTCCCTGCGGCACCAGCGCGATGCCGCGCCGCGCGATGGTCTCGGGTGCCAGACCCGCGACAGGCTCGCCGAACAGCGTGATCGCACCGCGCCGCGGACGCAGGAAGCCCATCACGGTCGCCATGCATGTGGTCTTGCCGGCGCCGTTGCGGCCGAGCAGGCCGAGCAGCCGTCCGGGCTGCAGCGTGAAGCCGACGCCGTGCAGCACATGGCTGTCGCCGTAATAGGCGTCGACGCCGCTCACATGAAGCGCTTCACTCGCCAAGGTAGACCTCCTTGGTGCGCGGATCGGCCACGACCTCGGCGCGGCTGCCTTCGACGATGACCTCGCCGTAGTGCAGCACCGTGATGCGCTCCGCGAAGCCGAGCGCCGTGTCCATGTCGTGCTCGATCATGACGATGGTCACGTCGCGCGGGATCTTCCCGAGCAGCTCGCGCACGGTCTGCCGCTCCTGCTGCGAGAGGCCCGCGAGCGGCTCGTCGAGCAAGAGCAACTTCGGCTTCTGCGCCAGTGCCATGGCGAGCTCGAGCCGGCGCCGCTCGCCATAGGAGGTCTGCGCCACGATCCGCTCGGCGCTCTCGGCGAGGCCGACACGTGCGAGCGCTTCGCGCGCGGCGTCATAGAGGTTCATCTGCCGGCTCAGCAGCGCCCACGGATCCCAGCGCTTCGGGCTCAGGCCGAGCAGCGAGAGCACCACGTTGTGGACCAGCGTCTCCTTCGGGAACAGCGTCAGGATCTGGTACGTGCGCGCGAGCCCGAGGTGCACGCGCTGCTGGGTCGGGATGCCGGTGAGCTCCTGGCCGAACAGTTTGACGGACCCGCCGTCCTGCCGCAGGTCGCCGGTCACCAGATTGAACAGCGTCGTCTTGCCGGCGCCGTTCGGGCCGATGATCAGCCGCCGCTCGCCCGGCATGACGGTGAGCGACACGTTGCGGGTCGCGGGCAGGCCGCCGAAGCGCTTGTAGAGGCCTGAGATCTCGAGCGCGGGGGTCATGCGGCGCTCTCCGGCGAAGCGGTCTGCGTCGGCTTGGTGGGCTTGCGCCGGCCGCGCAGCCGCGCCCACAGCGCGCGCACGCCCGGCACCAGGCCGAGCGGCATGAACAGGATCACGACCACGAAGATTGCGCCGAGCAGCGAATTCCAGCGGTCCACATAGGTGCTCACCACGTTCTTCACGAGCGTGATGATGACGGCGCCGACGATCGGGCCCGACAGTGTGCTGGCGCCGCCGAGGATCGCCATCAGCAGCGCCTCGGCCGACTGCTGCAGCGAGATCGCGTGCGGGCTGATGAACAGATTGTAGTAGATGTACAGCAGGCCCGCGATCGAGCCCCAGAAGCTCGCGAGCACGAAGGCGAGCCACTGCACCATCCAGACATTGTGGCCGAGCATGCGCATGCGCCGCGGCTGATCGCGCGTGCCCTGCAGCGCGGCGCCGAACGGTGAGCGGGCAATTCGCCAGATGAAGAACAGGGCGATCACGAACACGACGAGCGCGAAATAGTAGAAGCTGTGCGCGCTGTTGATGTCGATGCCGAACGGCGCCGGCCGCGCCGGAAAGCGGATGCCATTGTCGCCGCCCGTGAGATCGTTGGCGCGATACGCGACGCCCCAGACGATCTGCCCGAGCGCCAGCGTGATCATCAGGAAGCCGATGCCCGATGCGCGCAGTGCCAGCACGCCGAAGAAGGCGCCGCACACGGTCGAAAACAGCACCGCCAGCACCGCCGAAGTGAGCTGGCCGAAGCCCGCATTGACCAGCAGCACGCAGGCATACCCGCTGAGCCCCAGGAAGGCCGCGTGCCCGAGCGAGACCATGCCGCCGAAGCCGAGCAGCAGGTTCACGCTCAGGGCGAGCAGCGCATAGATGAGAACCTGGCTCGCCAGGTTGACGTAGAAATCGTTGACGATGACGAAGGGCAGCGCGAGCAGCACGACCGCCCCGACGATCCAGAACACCGCACCTCGCGTCATGACGGGGCCCGTCCGAACAGGCCTTGCGGCATGAACACGAGCACCAGCACCATCGGCAGGAACAGGATGAAGTAGGCGAGGTCCGGAAACAGCGCGATGCCGAAATTATAGAGGAAGCCGACCACGAAGCTGCCGATGAAGGCGCCGAGCAGGCTTCCGGCCCCGCCCAGGATGACGACGATCAGCGCCAGCGGTAGCATGTCGGTGTCGAGGCCCGGATACGCGTTCAGCATCGGTGCGCCGAGCAGGCCCGCAAGCCCGGCCAGCACCGCGCCGAGGAAGAACACCACGGTGAACAGCAGCGAGACCGGGATGCCGACGCCGCGCGCCATCTCCATGTCGTCGACGCCGGCGCGGATCATGGCGCCGAGCCGCGTGCGGTCCATCAGGAGATAGAGCGCGACGGCCGCGACCAGCGCTATGGCGACGAGCACGAGCCGGTAGGTCGGGAACGCGAAGCCCGCAATGAAGAGCGGGGGCCGCAACGAGGGCGGCGCCGGCACCGTCCAGGGATCGCCGGTCCACAGATAGAGCGCGATATCCGCGATGATGAACGAGATGCCGAGGGTCACCAGCACCTGGCCCTGCACATTGCCGGCGATCGGTCGCAGGATGAAGCGCTCGATCACCACGCCGAGCAGCCCGACGCCGGCGCCCGAGACGAGCGCGGCCACCCAGAAGTTTCCGCCGAAATAGACGACGGTCGCGCCGAAATACGCGCCCAGCATGAAGAAGGCGCCATGCGCAAGGTTGGGGATGCGCATCAGGCCGAATGCGAGCGAGAAGCCGGCCGAGAGCAGGAACAGGAGCGCACCGAACGCGACGCTGTTCAAAGTCTGGATGATCCAGAATTGCATGCGGGACGAACCGTCAGGGAGCTGCCGCAGATCGGCATGAATCTCGTGGCCCGCGAGCGGATCGGCTCGCGGGCCGCGAAGCATGAACCATCAGTTCTCGAGGTTCTTGGCCGGCGGATAGTCGCGCGAATAGACCGGGTTCTTCAGGAACTCGTCCTGCTTGTAGGTCCAGAACTGGCTCACATCCGGATAGGTCTTCACCACCGCGTTGACGTACTTGTCGCCCTTCTTCTCGACTTTGCGGATGTAGATGTTGCCAACCACGTTGCCGAACTCGTCGAAGCGCACCGGGCCGCGCAGCGTCTCGGGGACATTCGCGGTCTTGAGCGCCTTCATGAAGACGTCCTTGTCCTCGACCTTGCCGCCGATCGACTTGACGGCATGCTCGAGCACCTCGCCGCACAGATAGGTCTCGGCCGCGTAGACGCCCGGATCGACCTTGTACTCGCGCCGGATCGCCTCGACGAACTTCTTGTTGCTCGGGAAGTCGAGCTCGGCCGAGTACCAGCAGCCCGTATAGGCGCCGAGGCCGTTCTCGCCGATCTGCTGCAGCAGCGACTCGTCGATCGGCGTGAAGCCGCCGACGATCTGCAGCTTGCCCTTCAGGCCGTACTCGGCGAGCTGACGCACCAGCTTGAGTCCGTTCGAGCCCGCATGACCCGTGTAAAGACCATCGAGGTTCGGCTTGAGCTGCGAGATATAGGTGCCGTAGTCGGGCGCGTTGAGCGGCGTCCAGAGCTTCTGCACCACCTTGCCGCCCGCGTCCTCGAAGGCGCGCTGGAAGCCCGCGACGTTCTCGTGGCCATAGGCGAAATCGTCCGCGATGGTGGCGACGCGCTTGAGCTTGAGCTCCTTCGCCGCGTAGTCGCCCATCGGGTGGCTCGGCTGCGACGAGGTGCAACTCGGCCGCACGAACCACGGATTGGGCTTGCGCTGAGTCATGTCCTCGGCGCCCGCCACCGAGAGGATCGGCGTCTTGCTCTGGCGGATGTAGTCGTCGATCGCCAGCGCCTCGAAGGCCGCGAGCGGTCCGATCAGCGCGTGCACGTTGACGCGCTCGACCAGCTCCTGCGTCTTGGTGCGCGCCTGCGCGGGATTGCCGCCGGTGTCCGCGACGTGCAGCTCGACCGGCCGGCCGGCGAGCTGGTTGTTGCGGTCCTTGAAGAAGACCTGCATGCCCTGCTCCATCTGCAGGCCACCGGACGCGAGCGCGCCGGTTTTGACGCAGAGCAGGCCGACGCGGATCGGCCCCGCTTGCGCCGAGGCAGTGGGCACGCGCAGCGCCTGCGCGGCGACGCTCGTCGCGAGCGCACCCTTGATGATGGTACGGCGATTCATGCTCATGGTGAGTCCTCCCGGTGCTTTATTCATTCTTGCACTGATGCTCGTTCAACTTGGCTTCCGACGCAACAGCCGGAGTGCTGCCGCGGCGCGGAAATATCGGGGCGCGGTCACGAACTTTGTCCGGTCATTCCTTGAACACCTTTCTCATGGTCGAACTCACGGCTCGAGGAAGCGGTTCTGCGGATAGCTGTCGCGGTTGTAGACGGGGCTCTTCAGGAACTCGTCGGGATCGTAGGTCCAGAACTGGCTCACATTCGGATAGGTCTTGATGACCGTGTTGACGAGATTTCCGCCCTTCTTCTCGACCTTCCGGATGTAGATGTTGCCGACGACATTGCCGTACTTGTCGAAGCGTACCGGCCCGCGGCAGGTGTCCTCGACCGTGATGCCGCGCAGCGCCTTCATCAGCGCGTTCTTGTCCTCGATCTTGCCGTCGATGGTCTTCAACGCGGCTTCCAGCACCGCGGCGTTCGTATAGGTCGCCGCCGCGTAGAAGCCGGGATCGACCTTGTAGTCGCGCTGCATGCCGGGCACGAAGCGCTTGTTCGACGGGTTGTCGAGCTGCGCCGAGTACCAGCAGGTCGAGAGCGTGCCGATCGCCTCGTCGCCCATCTGCTTGAGCAGCGACTCGTCGATCGCCGTCATGCCGCCGAGCAGCGGGGTCGTGCCGCCATACTCCTTGTACTGGCGCAGGAACTTGAGGCCGTTCGAGCCCGCGAAGCCGATGAAGATCGCGTCCACATTGCGCTTGAGCTGCGCAATATAGGTGCCGTAGTCGGGCGCGTTGAGCGGCGGCCAGAGCTTCTGCACCACCTTGCCGCCCGCGTCCTCGAAGGCGCGCTGGAAGCCGGCATTGAGCTCGTAGCCATACGCGATGTCGTCCGCGATCATCGCGGCGCGCTTGTATTTCAGCTCCTTCGCGGCGTAGTCGCCCATCGCGTAGCTGCACTGCGCCGACGACGAGGTGGCGCGCACGAACCACGGGTTCGCCTTGCGCTGGGTCATGTCTTCGGCGGCCGCGACGCTGAGCGTCGGGATCTGCTTGTCACGGATATAGTCGTCGATCGCGAGCGCCTCCGCGGTGGCGAGCGGGCCGATCAGGCACGAGATATTGTCGCGCTCGACCAGCTCCTGCATCTTGGTGCGCGCAACCGCGGGCGCGCCCGCGGAATCGCCCGTGAACACCTGAACGGGCCTGCCCGCCAGCATGTTGTTGCGCTCCTTGAGATAGAGCGTGAGTCCCTGCTCCATCTGCAGCCCGCCCGAGGCGAGCGGCCCCGTCTTCACGGTGAGAAAGCCGACGCGCATCGGTGTGGCCTGCGCGCGTGCGACCCAAGGCATGCTCAACGCCGCGACGCCGGCGCCCACGCCCTTCAAGACGGTTCGGCGATGGATGGTCATGTGGTCCCTCCTGTCAGCTCAGACGTTCCACTCCCGCTTCCAATTTCCGCATTCCGTGCGCATTCACGCGTGCGCCATGACGCTCTCGAGCCACGACGTAACGACCGCCCCGACCGCCTCCTCGTGCCCGCCATAGAAGTGATCGCAGTCCGGCACGATCCGCACTTCGCACGGCCCGGCGCATTTTGTGGCGAACGCCTCGGCCGGATAGATATGCGCCGGCTCCTTGTCACCGCGCAGGTAGAGCACCGGACAGGAGATGCGCGGCGCCAGCGCCAGCGTGTCCGGGATCTGGCTCGCATAGTCGATGAGGCTGCGCGCCGTGACCGCGTACCACCAGCCCGGCAGCAGCATCAGCTCGTCGCCGCGGCCCGCCGCGATGCGCGCGCGGGCTTCATCCAGGATGTCGTTCAGCCGCTCGCCGCCGAGCAGGCCGACCGAGCTCGCCAGCGGCACGATGCGCGTGCCGCCCACATGCGCGGACATGAGGATCAGCGCCGGCGTGTCAGGATGATCCGCCACATACTGCACGCCGAGCACACCGCCGTTCGAGTGGCCGACGATGATCGGGCGCGTGAAGCCACGCGAGGCGAGCCATTCGGCCGCGAAGCGATTGTCGGCAATCGCCTCCTCGGCCATCTGGAAGGCGCCGCCGACGGCTTGCCGGCTGTTGAGCGTCGCGATGACATCGTGGCCACGGCGATTAAAGGCGAGGCAGGCGTAGCCGGCGCGCGCCAGCGCGGCCGGGATGAAGCGCGCCGGGCCTGTGTAGAAGTTCATGCAATTGCCGTGCATGAACAGCGCGGCGCCGACCGGCGACGCCGGCCGATAGAACAGGCCATCGAGCGGATGCGTATCGGTCGCGATCGATACGAGCTCCAGCTGCATCAGTGAGGTCCCTGTCGGTCGCTCAATGGTCGCCCGCCCGCGTGCGTTTGACAAATGAAAGCCGGTGCCCACGGCACGGCGCCGTCACTTCGGTGGGATGATCGGCACCAGCAGATAGGCTTGCCGGTCCGGCCCCACATGCAGCGTGGTCTTGCCGCCGAAGACCTCCGGCGGACGATCCACCGGATCGTCGTGCAGGAACGGCCCGCACCCCTTCAGCTCGTTCTTGAAGTTGGAGAGCCGTCCACCGCTGCCGCCGCCATACTCGTAGTCCTTGCCGCGCACCGTGAGCGCGACGCGATAGCCGGCCGGCACGACGATCGAGGTCGGCCACAGCTCGATGTCGAGGGCGACGACCTCGCCGGGCGTGAGCGGCTGCGTCTCGTCATGGGTGTGATAGGGTCGATACGGCGTCGAGAGCTTCGGATCGAGCTTGCGATGCGAGGCGCGCAGCCAGCCTTGCGCGATCGGCGTATGCGGATCGATGGCGCCCTGGAACACGATCTCCTTCATATCGGCCGAGAACACGCGCAGCACCAGGAACAGGTCGGCATCGCGCGTCGACGACGAGACGAACAATTTCGCGGCCGATGGCCCCGTGATCTCGGTCTCGGCCGTGAACGGCGCCGTGAGGAAGGTGACGCCTTCGCCGAGCGCGTCGAAACTGTGGCTCGCGGGCGCCGAGGGCGTCTCGCTCAGTGCCGCGCCGATCGGGTGCAGATACAGCTTGGTCCACTTTGTGCGTGCGATCGGCCACTCGTCCTCGGCGCGCGCCACGAACTTGTCGACGTGACGCACCTGCAGGAGCACGCGCGGCTGCCGCGACCAGCTCGTATCCTCGCCCTTGAGGAAGTAGTCGAAGAACCGCTTCTGCTGCTCGCGGCCGTAGTCCGTGTAGAAATGCGTCCAGTGCTCGATGCCGTGCGCCTCGAGCCACTTCTCCTTCGACGCGGCCCGCACGAAGCCTTCGAAATTGCCGCGCGGATGCAGCCCCTGGCCGCCCCAGTTGGCGGCCGAGAACAGTGGCACGGTCACGCGCTCCCACACGGGCGAGCGCGCCTTGTGATAGGCGTCGTCGAGCGGATGCGCGCGGATCTCGCTGCCGAAGTCGCAGCGGTTCTTGGCGAGCTGCTCCTCGGAGAGGATCTCGGGGCCGCACACCAGCTCACCGTGCACGCGCGAGCGCTTGCCCCGCTCGCCCGCGCCGTACTGCACGGTCTTGACTTGCATGTCGTACCAGTTGGCCCAGAAGGTCGAGACGATGCCGCCGTGATGCGTCATGTCGCGGTACCAGTCGGCGGCGCCCTCCCAGGTGCAGATCGCGGCAAGATGCGGCGGCTGCAGGCTCGCCACATGCCAGGCGTTGATCGCGTAGTACGAGATGCCGTTGACCCCGACCTTGCCGTTCGACCAGGACTGCACGCCGGCCCATTCGATGCAGTCGTGGAAGTCCTTGCTCTCGCGCGGCGAGAAGTGATCGATGACGCCCGGCGAGCAGCCGCAGCCGCGCGAGTCGACGCGCACGCAGGCGTAGCCGTCCGGTACCCACTTCTCGGGATCGACCACTTCCCAGTTCTGATATTTGTTGCTCGAGCCCGCCGCGACGTCAGGATGCTCGCGCACCATGCGCTCCCACGCACTCGGGTAGCCGTCCTGGAACGCGAGACCCTTGGCGTAGGGTCCGTAGGTGAGGATGACCGGATAACGGCCCTCGGCGAGCGGCCGGAACACGTCGGCGCGCAGCACGATCCCATCGTCCATCGGGATCGGCACATCCCAGTCGATCCGCATGCCGTCGCGGATCTCGCTGCGATGCTGATGCGTGGCGTGCGTCGTCGGGGCGACCGGCGCCGTGCTCATGTCATCCTCCCGCGCGACCGGCCCGACGTGTCTTGCGCACGCCTTGGGCCTCGGCCGGCCGCCGAGGGCCAGCCTAGCGCGCGGGGAGGACGGTCCGGCAAATAATAAGGTCTTGGCCGCGGCATAAGGAAAGCTAATGCGCGCGGCGCTCGCCCTACCGCTTCACGCCCGCCATCGCTTCCAGCACGGCGCACACAGCGCCCGTGTCCTGCATCGCGTATCCGGTCGACATCGCGGCCGCGTAGATCGGGCCCGTTGCGCTGAACAGCGGCGTCGGGCAGTTGAGGCTTGCCGCGAACTCGCCGATCACCGTCATGTCCTTCTGCCACACGGCATTCTTCATGGTGAGATTGTCGCCGTCGTAGCGGTTCTGCACCATCATGGGCGCGCGCAGCTCGAACACGCGCGAATTCCCCGCACCCGCCGAGATCAGGTTGAACACCTGCTGCGGATCGAGCCCCGCCTTCATGCCGAGCACCATCGCCTCGGCGCTCGCCACGTTGTGGATCGCGACCAGAAGGTTGGCGATGAACTTCATTTTCATGCCATTGCCGAATGCCCCGAGGTCATGCGCTTGGCGCGCGAAGTCGCTGAACACCGGCATCAAACCCTTGATCGCAGCAGTGTCACCGCTCGCATAGACGACGAGGTCCTTGGTCTTCGCCTGCGCGCCGGTGCCGCTCAGCGGGCAGTCGAGCATGACGTGTCCCGCGGAGCGCAGGTTCTGTTGGGCGTCGGTCTTGTCCTCGAGCGCGAAGGTCGAGAGCTCTGCGATGATGCGCTGGGGCAGGCGCGCCGCGCGGATCTCGTCGACGATGCTGGAGAGCGCGTAAGGGTTCGGCAGGCTCGTGAGAAGGTGCGTCACCTTCGCGGCGACGGCGCCGGCGCTCGCTTCGATCGTCACGCCGGCAGCTGCGGCTTCGTTGCGGCGCCCTTCGTCGATGTCGTGGCCGATCACGTGCCAGCCGGCGGCCGCGAGATTTTTCGCGATCGCGCCGCCCATGATTCCGAGCCCGATGACGCCAACCGACTTCGTCCCCGCACTCATGATTTCTCCTTATGAAACGCGCATTTCCAGTCCCCACTGCGACGACCGTAACACGCACGCGCATCATCGCAAGCCACGCGATTGGCAGTGCACAGAACGCATGATAACGATTCACGCGTGTGCGCAATTGTTGCGGGTGAATGCATGAACATCGGCATCGCAGGACTGGGGCGCATGGGCGCCGCGATCGCGGCGCGCTTGATCGAAGCGGGTCACAGTCTCACAGTGTGGAATAGATCCGCCGAGAAGGCGAAGCCGCTGCTCGATGCCGGCGCGACATTCGCGAAGACGCCGAAGGAACTCGCGAGCCGCGTCGATGCCGTGATCACGATCCTGACCGACCCGGCCGCGATCGACTCCGTGTATCACGGCTCTGACGGCCTTCTCGCCGGCGATGTCACCGGCAAGCTGTTCATCGAGATGAGCACCGTGCGCCCCGAGGTGCAGACCGCGCTCGCCGCCAAGGTGCGCGCGAAAAACGCGAGCTATGTCGAGTGTCCGGTCGGCGGCACCACGGGCCCGGCGCGGCAGGGAAAGCTGTTCGGCTTCATGGGCGCCGAGCCCGCCGATGCCGAGCGCGCGCGGCCTATTCTCGAGCAGCTCTGCCGCCGGCTCGAGCATGTCGGCGCGGTCGGCAACGGCGCGCTGGTGAAGTTCGCGATCAACCTGCCGCTGATGGTCTACTACCAGGCGCTCGGCGAATCCCTCGCGCTCTCGCGCTCCGTCGGTCTCGCGCCCGAGCGGATCATGGACATGCTCGCGGACTCTTCCGGCGGCCCCAACATGATGAAGCTGCGCGCGCCCACCGTCGCCAAGATGCTCAAGGGCGAGGACGCGGGCGCCGTCACCTTCGACGTCGTGGGTTGCCTCAAGGACCTACAATCCATGCGCGACGAGGGCCGCGCGCGCGGCGTCGAGCTGCCGATCGTCGAGCAGACGCTCGCCTGCTTCGAGGAAGCCGTGAGTCACGGGCTCGGCGAAAAAGAGGCCGCGAGCCTTTCCGTCTACTGGTCGAAGAAAGGTGCTTGAGATGTCCGTGACGCTTGCGCAGGCCAGCACCATCGTCGACACGGCGCTGAAAAAGGGCCGCGAGCTCAACCTCGCGCCGCTCACGGTCGCGGTGCTCGATGCTGGCGGTCACCTCGTTGCCTTCAAGCGCGAGGATCGCTCTGGGATCCTGCGCTACGACATCGCCTATGGCAAAGCCTGGGGCGCACTCGGCATGGGCTTCGGCAGCCGCGAGCTCGCGGACCGCTCCGCCAAGGCGCCGATCTTCATCACGGCGCTGACCACCATCGCGCAGGGCCGTCTCGTGCCAGTCCCGGGCGGCGTGCTGATCAAGGCCGCGGATGGCGCGACGCTCGGCGCCGTCGGCATTTCGGGCGACACCTCGGACAAGGACGAGGCCTGCGCGGTCGCCGGCATCGAAGCCGCCGGGTTGAAGCCGCAAGTGGGCGCGGCGTAGCGCTACTTCAAATCCGCGAACGGCTCCTTCTCGCCTTCCGGCACCGGCACCTCGAAGGCCTTGATGGTCATCGAGATCAGCCCGTAATAGCCGAGGATGCCGACCAGCTCGACCGTGCTCTTGGTGCCGAGCTCCTTGATCGCGCGCGCATAAGTCCCGTCCGAGACCACGCGGTTGCGGATCAGCTCGCTCGCGAAATCGTAGACCACTTGCTCGTCCGCCTTCGCGAAGGTCGGCGTCTTGCCCACGCGGATGGCCTCGATCGCCGCCGCGTCAATGCCGGCCTTGGCGGCGAGCGGCGCGTGCGCGTACCACTCGAAGCCGGCGCGCCAATGCGCGCCCGTCACGATGATGGCGAGCTCCGAGAGGCGCGGCGGCAGGCTCGTGCCATAGCGGCAGAACGCGCCGAGCGCCTGCGCCTTGTCGGCGAGATCCGCGCTCTGCAGCCAGACCTTGAGCGGCCCCTGCACGACGCCGCGCGGCCCCGACAGGATCGCGTCGTGCACGCGCTTCTGCTCGGGCGTGAATTTCTCGATGTCGAACTCGGGCGTGCGCGCCATGGCGATCCTCATGCTGAAACGCGCGACCGTTTACGCGACTCCGCGCGGCGGCGCCAGAGCCAGATAGACTCTCCGCATCGCGCTCCCTATGCTCCGCGAAAATTCGAGGAGCGCCCCCCGTGAAACTCTTCTCCTTCTGGCGATCGCTCGCCACCTTCCGGGTCCGCATCGCCCTCAATCTCAAGGAGCTGACGCCCGACGAGGAGGTCGATATCGACCTTCTCAAGGGCCAGCAGCGCGAGGCCGCGTTCAAATCCGTCAATCCCATGATGACGATCCCGGCGCTCGCCCTCGACGACGGTGGCCCCGCGCTGTTCGAGTCGCTCGCGATCATCGAGTATCTCGACGAGATCCACCCGAACCCGCCGCTGCTGCCGCGCGATCCCCGCGCCCGTGCCCGCGTGCGCGGTCTCGCGCAGATCGTCGCCTGCGACACGCATCCGCTCATCGTCCCGCGCATCCGCAACTATTTCGAGCGGGAGCTCAAGCTCGACGAGGCCGCGCGCACCAAGTGGATCCGCCATTGGATCGGCGAGGGCCTCGCGGCAATCGAAACGAACCTCTCGCGCGATCCCGACACCGGCCGGCATTGCCACGGCGACGTGCCGACCATTGCGGACATCTGCTTGGTCAGCCAGGTGGTCGGCGCGCAGTTCTTCGAGATGGACCTCGCACCCTATCCGACCGTGAAGCGCGTCTTCGACGCCGGCCTCGCGATCGACGCTTTCGCTCGCGCGCATCCGCTCAAGCAGCGCGGCGCGCCGCAAGGCAAGGCGCACTGACGGTCAAGCCCGCTCAACAGGGAGAAGAAAATGCTCAACGCCGCGATGATCGGGCTTGGCTGGTGGGGGAAGGAGCTGGTGCGCTCCGCCAAGGACTCGCAGCACATGCGCTTCACCCGCGGCGTGACGCTGGAGCCCGACCTCGCGCGCGACTTCGCGGGCGAGATGGGGATCTCCCTCGGCACCTCCTACGAGGAGGTGCTGGCCGATCCCTCGATCAACGCTGTCGTGCTGGCGACGCCGCACACGCGCCATCGCGCGCAAGTGGAAGCCGCGGCGGCTGCCGGCAAGCATGTGTTCTGCGAGAAGCCCTTCGCGCTCAATCGCGCCGACGCCGAGGCCGCGATCGCGGCCTGCCGCCGTGCCGGCGTCGCGCTCGGCGTCGGCCACAATCGGCGCTTCTGGCCCTCGATCGTCAAGCTGAAGGAGCTCGTCTCCTCGCCCGCCTTCGGCACCGTGATGTTCGCCGAAGGCAACTACAGTCACGACATCCTGGCCAACACGCCGCTCGACAACTGGCGCTCCGCGCCGCAGGAGACCAAGGCCGGCGGCATGACCGGCATGGGCATCCACCTGCTCGACTCGTTCAGCTTCCTGGTGGGGCCGATGGACCGCGTCTGCGCGCTCTCGACCCGCCGCACCCTGCCCTTCGAGTCCGGCGACACCACGACCGCGATGGTGAGCTTCCGCAACGGCGCCACCGCCACGCTCTCGACCAGCCTGAAGACCCCCGGCTTTGTCTGGCGCGTCGCGATCTACGGCGCCGAGATGTGGGCCGAGTCCTTAAGCGAGACCAAGGTGTCTATCTGCCATCCGGGCGGCAAGGTCGAGACGTTCGATGTCACGCAGACCAACCACATCGGTCAGAACCTCGACTCCTTTGCGGCCGCCGCGCTCGGCAAGGGGACGTTCCAGATCGACGATGCCGGCATCCTGCACACGGTGTCGGCGCTGGAGGCGGTGTTCGACTCCGCCGAAGCCGGCGGCGCGTGGAAGAAGATCGCCTAGCTACGCCTTCCCCTTCCCGGCCTCCAGCTTCGGCCCCCACACCTTGCGAATGCGGGCGACCTCGGCTTCGAGGCGCTGTAGGAACAGCTGCGCCTGCACGCTCAACGTCCGGCGCGCCGGCTCGATGACGATGAACTCGGCATGCAGCGGCGGATCGACGATCGGATTGACCACGATGTCGCCCTGCCGGATGTCGTTCACACAGATCAACGCCGGCAGCACCGTGACCCAGTCGGACGCTGCGACGAACTCCAGCGTGCCCGTCATCGCGTCCATCTCGATCATCTCGGCGACCGCGATGCCGTGCGTCTGGAAGTAGGTGTCGAGATTGCGCCGCCGCACATTGTGTTGCCCCGGCACCACCAGCTTGAGCGGCGCGCAATCCTTCAGCCGCACGGGCTTGAGCGGCTTCAACCCGCGGCTCTTGCCCGACAGCAGCATCTCGCGATCGCGCGCGAGCAGCCGCGACTTGAGGCCGACGCGGCCCTCGAAGGTCGGCACGATCGCGAAGTCGAGCTCCTCGGCGAGCACCATCTCGGTGAGCACCGCGCTGTAGCCCTCGACGATGCGCAGGGTGACATCCGGATGCTGCTCCACATAATCCTTCAATGCCGGCGCCAGCGCGGCGCGCGTAAAGGTCGGCATCAGACCGACGCGCAGATGGCCGGTGACGCGGCCCGCGAGCGCGCGCATCTCCTCGGAAGCGGCCTGCAGCGTACCGACCGCCTCGACACAGCGGCGGTAGTAGCGCATGCCGGCCGGCGTCGCCTTCACCCCACCGGTGGTGCGCTCGAACAGCTTGACCCCGAGCGCGCGCTCGACTGCCGCGATGTGCTGGGAGATGCCGGACTGGGTCGCATTCTCACGGTCGGCCGCGCGCGTGAAGGAGCCCTCCTCGCACACCGCGATGACGGCCCGGATCTGTCGCAGGGAAATGTTGCCGGCCATCAAGAAAACTGATCCCGTTTCGCCGAACATATTATTTCGGCGCCCGGCGGCGCGCAGCTAGATTCATGGCATTACCCCCCAAGAAGGACCGCTGAAAGCGGCCCCGGAGGACGCGATGCAGCTCGGCTTTTTCACCATGCCGATCCACCCCCTCGACAAGGACTGGCGTCAGTCCCTGCGCGAAGACCGCGAGGCCTTCATCCTCGCCGACGAGCTCGGCTTCGTGGAAGGCTATGTGGGCGAGCACACCACCGACCGCGCCGAGAACATCACTTCGTGCATGATGTTCATCTGCACGCTGATCGAGGCGACCAAGCGCATTAAGCTGGGCACCGGCACCATCAACATGCCGAACGCGCATCCGGCCGCGACCGCCGCCAACATCGCGATGCTCGACCACATGCTGGACGGCCGCTTTATCTTCGGCATCAGCCCAGGCGGGCTCCTCTCCGACGCCGAGGTCTTCGGCAATCTCGATGCCGACCGCAATGCCATGTTCCTCGAGGCGATCAATCAGGTGCTCGAGATCTGGCGCAGCGAGCCGCCCTACAACATCAAGGGCCAATTCTGGAATATCGTGCTGGACCGGCAGTTCATCCCCGAGCTCGGCCAGGGCTTCCTGCCGAAGCCGCTGCAGCAGCCGCATCCGCCGATTGTCGTCACAGCTGTCGCGCCGTTCTCGAAGGGCGTCACCGAGGCCGCCGCACGCGGCTGGGATCCGATCTCGGCGAACTTCCTGATGCCGCAGTGGGTGAAGAGTCATTGGCCGAAATACGTCGAGGGCTGCGCGCGCGCAGGTCGCCCCGCCGATCCGAAGAACTGGCGCGTCGCGAAGAGCATCTTCGTCGCCGATGACGACAAGACTGCGCGGGATTACGCGACGGATCCCAACGGGCCGTACCGCTACTACTACAGCCAGCTCTTCACCAAGCTGAACCGCGGCGGCCGGCAAAACCTGTTCAAGACCCACATGGAGCAGCCCGACCACGAGGTGACGCTCGACGGCGTCTGCGAGGAGCTCATCTTCTGGGGTTCGCCCGAGCGCGTGGTGGATCAGATCCTCGCCTTCCGCGAGGAAGTGGGCGACTTCGGCACGCTGCTGCTCGCCGGCAAGGACTGGAAGGACTGCGAGCTCGGCCGCCGCAACATGGTGCTGCTCGCCGAGAAGGTGTTGCCCAAGGTGAATGCCGCGATCGGCAAGAAGGTGGCCGCGGAGTAGACCTGTAGGGCGCAATGGGCGCGCAGCGCCGTATTGCGCCGACGAGACTCAGATGGCGCAATACGCTTCGCTATTGCGCCCTTGTAGCATCGACTTCGTCTATTCTGAGAGAGTTCCGAGAGGAATGCTCTGCCGCGGATGGCAGTCCACGGCAGAGCCGCTGGCGTTCGGATCGATGCG
>JAEYAU010000105.1 GCA_023404705.1 Pseudomonadota bacterium | reverse complement strand
CGCGCGCGCCGGCCTCGGCGAACCGGCGCGCGCCGGCGGCGCCGAAGCCGGCGGTCGCGCCCGTGATGAAGACCGTGAGCGAGGCGGCATCGATCATCGAGATCATCAGCGGCTCCTTGCGATGAATGAGAAGAGCTATTTCGCGGTGAGACCGCCGTCGATCGCGAACTCGCCGCCGGTGACGAAGGCGGATTCGTCGGAGAGCAGATAGACGCAGAGATCCGCGACCTCGGCGGGCCGGCCCATGCGGCCCATCGGGATGTCGCGCGTCATGCGCGCGCGGGCGCCGTCGGGATGGCCCGTGACCTCGGCGATGCCGTCCACCATAGGGCCTTCGAGAAAGGCGGGATGCACCGAGTTGCAGCGCACCTTCGGCTCGAGGCGCGCACCGTGCAGCGCCACCGATTTCGTCAGCAGGCGCACGCCGCCCTTGGAGGCGTTGTAGGCCGCGACGTTGTGGCCGCCGACGAGCCCCGAGACCGAGGAGAGATTCACGATCGCGCCGCCGTGCCGCTTGAGCAGCGGGAAGGCGTATTTGCAGCCGAGGAACGTGCCGTCGAGATTGACCGCGATCACGCGCCGGAACGTCGCGTAGTCGGTCTCCTCGATGGAGCCCAGCGCCGCGATGCCGGCGCAGTTGACGAGACCGTCGAGCTTGCCGGCTTTCGACTCGACGGCCGCCACCACGCGCTGCCAGTCCGCCTCCGAGGTGACGTCGAGCACGTGGTCGATGCCCTCGCGGCCCGCGACATCGGTCGCGATCACGAAGCCGCCGGCGCGCACGATGGCCTCGCCGACCGCGGAGCCGATCGCGCCGGCCGCGCCGGTCACCAGAATGATCTTGTCCTTCAGGCGGCCCATGCCCTCTCCTCAACGTCTCGGTTCGTCTCTCTATCGGGAATCAGGCGAGCACCTGTCAAATGTCGCGGAAATCTCCGCCCCGGCCCTTGCCGGAGGCGAAGCGCGCGGCGCCCGATGCCCCGCTCTTCTCCACCATGTCGGCCGAGCAGGCCCATTCGGATCGCAGGGCATCGGGCTCGCTCAGCTCCTCCTGCAGATAGAGCGAGCGCCGGTCGGCGCGCATGCACGCCTGCGGGAAGCGCGCGATCTCGTGGGCGAGCTCTTCGGCCGCATCGCGGCTCCGACCCGCCGGAACGAGCCGATCGGCGAGACCGATGCGGAAGCACTCGTCGGCCGGCACCTTGCGGCCCGTGAGGATGATGTCGAGCGCGCGCCCGCGCCCGACGATGCGCGGCAGCCGCACGGTGCCGCCGTCGATCAGCGGCACGCCCCAACGGCGGCAATAGACTCCCATGAAGGACGTCTCCTCCATCACGCGCAGATCGCACCACAGCGCGAGCTCCATGCCGCCGGCGACGGCGGGCCCCGCGATCGCGCCGATCACGGGTTTCGACAGTGCGAGCCGCGAGGGTCCCATCGGCCCGCGCGGCGCAGGCCCGTCATTCGGAAAGTCGAGCGCCGCGAGCGGCCGCTCCTTGCCGACCAGGCTCGCCGCATATTTGAGATCGAAACCCGCGCAGAAGGCGCCGCCCGCGCCCCAGAACACCGCCACCGATTGTGTGTCGTCGCGATCGAAGGCGAGGAAGGCTTCCGTGAGGGCATCTGCGCTCGCGGGATCCATCGCATTCTTCGCTTCGGGACGATCGTGAATGATGGTCGTCACCGGACCATCGCGTTCGATCCTCACTGTCATGTTTGCGACCCTCTCGCCTTCGGTCCGATTCGCAGCAGGAACCCCTGCCCGGCTCGGGCATTATCCCATGCGTTTTGTCATGCCGGTACGGCGGTCTGCAGGCGAGGATTGTATGACGGAAAAATCCAATCCGATGCAGATGGCCGCGTTCTGGTGGCCGGGCTTTGCCTTCGCGTCGATGGCACGCTTCGCTGACGAGAAGGCGGCCGCCATGGTCGAAGGCGCCGTGATGGCCAATCTCGAATTCGTACATCAGCTCGGCAGTCTCGCCATGGGGCGCGCAGCGCCGATGCAGGCCGCGCAAGCCGTCGCAGTGGCTGCGATGAGGCCGGCGCTGAGGCAACGCGACAGCGAGTGAGGCTCGCGTCGTAGGGTGTGCAAAGGCGCGCCCACCTGCGCATCAATCCTGCACCGCTTGGATTGCGCCTTTGCGCACGCGTGCGGCGATTCAGCACGCGTGCGCTCGGCGGGTCGATTCATGAGCATATCGCGACTCCTCGGCCGCCGAGCACACCCTACGGAGAAACACCTTCATCTCCGCGACGCTGTTGCGTCCGGAGGTTTGTTCGCTTCGGCGTCGTTCCCCTGAGGGGATGGAGCACCGAGAGGCGCCAGCCCGCTCGGCGGAACGGGCTTACGCCCCGGATCGCCGGGACGTTGGGGCGGGACAGCGGCCCCGCCCGGGGGCCCATGACGCGTGCCCCCTGCGCCTCTCGGCGCTCCAACACGGCGAGTCCGGCTGCAGCCTAGACAGGCCGTCTCCTGCTCCGTCGCGGCGATAACCCGGGGACGCCCTCGTGAGCAGGAGTGGCGCGAGTATGCGCGTGCGGCTCGCGAGCGCAAGGGCCTTGTTTTCTGAAAAACAGGAATAGCCGAACCTGTGGCCCGCATGAGCGCAGCGACATGCGGGAACGGCGGCCCCGGATTTCGCTTCGCTCATCCGGGCTACAGAGTGAAAAACAGCAATGTCGCGTAGGGTGGGCAAAGTCGGCCGGGGCGTCAGACGTATCGCAAGGTCTTTATGCCGACTTTGCCC
>JAEYAU010000086.1 GCA_023404705.1 Pseudomonadota bacterium | reverse complement strand
CCGGCGAGGCGCTGCGCCTGAGCGACGTCGCGAGGCCCGAGCTCGTGCAGCGCAACGAGAACGTCACGCTCGTCTTCGAGACGCCCGGCATGGTCCTCACCATGCGCGGCAAGGCGGTCGACGCCGGCTCGCTCGGCGACGTCGTCAGCGTGCTCAACCTGCAATCCAAGCGCACCGTGCAGGGCGTCGTCTCCGGCCCCGGCCGCGTCACCATCACCCATGCGAGCCCGCGTCTTGCGGCCGCGCAATCCGAGTCCCAGCCGCGCAACATCGCGCGCCGTACCCAGTGAGTGTCATGTCGGTCATTCGTATCGTGCGGCGCCTCGCGCCGGTCATCCTCGTCGCGAATCTCGCGGGCCTGATGGGCGGCTGCGCCGCCATCGACCGGCTCAAGAACATCGGCGAGCAGCCCAAGCTCTCCGAGATCGAGAACCCGACCACCAAGGCGGGCTACAAGCCCGTGCAGATGCCGATGCCGGCGCCGCAGCCCGCGGTCTACAATCCGAACTCGCTCTGGCGTAACGGCTCGCGCGCCTTCTTCAAGGACCAGCGCGCGCACCAGGTCGGCGACATCATGACCGTGAAGGTGAAGATCACCGACAAGGCCGAGATCGCCAACGAGACCGCGCGCAGCCGCACCAACAGCGAGGACGCGGGGGTCGACGATTTCCTCGGCCGCAAGTCGATGCCGATCTTCAACACGGCGATTCCCGGCAAGCTGATCACCGCCGACTCCTCGGCCTCGAGCGAAGGCAAGGGCTCGGTGAACCGCCAGGAAGCGCTGCAGACCAATGTCGCGGCTGTCGTCACGCAGGTGCTGCCGAACGGCAACCTGGTCGTCGAAGGCAAGCAGGAGGTGCGCGTCAACTTCGAGGTCAGAGAGCTGATCGTCGCCGGCATCGTCCGTCCCGAGGACATCGAGAGCGACAACACGATCGACTCCACCAAGATCGCGCAAGCGCGCATTGCCTATGGCGGCCGCGGCCAGATCACCGACGTGCAGCAGCCGCGCTACGGCCAGCAGGTGCTCGACGTACTGCTGCCGTTCTAGGTTCTCTCAAACAATCAGCTCCCACGCCGTCTACTCCCCCATGACGGCGACCCATGCGGCCTCCGGCTCTCCCCGCCGGAGGCCGTACCTCTTCGTAGGGCGCAATAGCCGCGAAGCGGCGTATTGCGCCGTGTGCCGATCAGCAAATGCAGGTGCAAGATGAGATGCCGCCGGCGCAATACGCTTCGCTATTGCGCCCTACGAAGCGGGCGCTCTACGCTTGCGTCATGCCCAACTACCGTCGCGCAGTCGTCTCCGGAGGGTGCTGGTTCTTCACCGTGACGCTGTTGGATAGGCGCAGTACGCTGCTCACCAGCTACATCGGTGCGTTGCGTGACGCTACCCGGTGGACTCGCGAGCACTACCCTTTCCATATCGATGCATTCGTGATCCTGCCGGATCACTTGCACGCAGTTTGGACGCTGCCGCCCGACGACGCGGACTTCGCGACGCGCTGGCGCATGATCAAGACCCGGTTCGCGCGGGCCGTTCCGAACGGCGAGCACCTGAACGCCGCGCGCGAGCGCCGCGGCGAACGCGGGATCTGGCAGCGGCGATTCTGGGAGCACTTGATTCGCAGCGACGAGGATTACGCACGTCACGTGGAGTATTGCTGGATCAATCCGATGAGGCATGGGCTGGTCACGCGCGTAGCCGACTGGCCGCATTCGTCGTTTCACCGCGACGTGGAGACGGGCATCGTGCCTGCCGATTGGGCTGGAGACATCGGCGTGCCGGGAGATTTCGGCGAGCGGTGAGCCTAGGGCGCAACAGCCGCGAAGCGGCGTATTGCGCCGTGTGCCGATCAGCACACGCAGTGCAAAATGAGAAGCTCCTGGCGCAATACGCTTCGCTATTGCGCCCTGAGCGCGGAGTGCTCTCAACATACGCATGCGCGTGACGAGAGGCGGCCGGCGCAATACGCCGCTGCGCGGCTATTGCGCCCTACATAGCTTACGCGGGCTCGCCGATGACGAGGGACATGGATGAGGCGGTCGGGCGCACCTCGACGAGGCGCAGGCCGGCTTCGGCGTAGAGCGCAGCGAATTCGCGCGCGGTGCGCTCGCGCCCGCCCGTGAACACCAGCATGGCGATGTCGAGCATCGCGGTCTCGTAGGCGGGCGAGTCGTCGTCGGGCAGCAGCGGCTCCATCACCAGCACGCGTCCGTGCGGCGGCAGCGCGCGGCGCAGGTTGCGCAGGATCGCGCGCGCCTCGCTGTCGTCCCAGTCGTGCAGGATGAGCTTGAGCAGATACGCATCGGCGCCCGCCGGCACCGCGGCGAAGAAGTCGCCAGCCGTGAAGATGCAGCGCTCGGCCAGCCCCGCGGACGCGATGCGCGCTTCGGCAGCGCCCTGCACGCGCGGCCGATCGAACACGATGCCGCGCGTCGCCGGCGCCTGCGCCAGAATGGCCGTGAGCAATCCGCCGTCGCTGCCGCCGACATCCACGATGCTGCGGAATGCGGACCAGTCATAGGCGTCGACCACCGCGCCGAGGTGCTCGGCCGTGCGCGCCGCCATGCCGGCCGTGAACAGCGCGGCCGCGTCCGGATGCTCCGCCAGATAGTTGAACGGGCCCATGCCGAACACCGCGTGGAACGCGGGCGCGCCTGTTCGCAAGGCGTGGCGCATATTCGCCCAGGGCTGCTGGATCATGGTGTCGGCCTGATAGCGCGCGAAGGCGGCGAGCCCGGCCGGATGATCGGCGCGCAAGGCATCGCCGCGACGCGTCAACACATATCGGCCGTCGTGATGGCGCGCGATGAGCCCGAGCTGAACCAGCGCGAACAGTACGCGCCGCAGAGCATCGGGCCGGCTCGCGCTCGCGCCCGCGAGCTCCTCGAGACTGCGCGGACCCGCAGCCAGCAGATCGGCGAGCCCGAGCTCTGCCGCGATCTGCACCAGATAAGTCGTCTGATAGCCGGCGATCAGACGGCGCAGCGCGCTCGCGCCGTCTTCGACCGGGTGGTGGCTCGTCTCCTCGCTTCGCGCCGCCGACGCTCGCATAGGGCCCCTCCTCCGAGCACTGCCAACCGGCGGCGCAAGTAGCGGCCCCATGTTTCCGCAGCATTGCGTTCACGCGTTCGTGCGCCCGCGCGAGCGCGCGCAATCAAGAACGCGTGGCGAATGTCGATGGATTGAGTTTGCCTGCGCGCCAAGGCCGAGAGCGCGGCCGCGACACGCGCCAGCCCGCGGCTCGCTGGGGCGCATTGGGGCCGCTCGGCACTCCCCAAAAGCAGCAACGCCGCCCGACCGGACGGCGCCCCCAGTCAGTCGTCCCGATAGACGCGTTCGCGCCGCTCGTGGCGCTCCTGCGCTTCGATCGAAAGCGTTGCGATCGGACGGGCCTCCAGCCGCTTGAGAGAGATCGGCTCGCCGGTCTCCTCGCAGAAGCCATAGGTGCCGTCTTCGATTCGCTGCAACGCAGCATCGATCTTCGAAATCAGCTTCCGTTGCCGATCACGTGCCCGCAGCTCGATCGCCCGGTCGGTTTCGGAAGACGCGCGGTCGGCGAGATCCGGATGATTCTGGTTCTCGTCCTGCAGATACTGCAGCGTCTCCTTCGATTCCTTCAGAATGTCCTCACGCCAGAGCAGCAGCTTCGTGCGAAAATACTCCTTCTGGCGATCATTCATGAAGGGCTCTTTCTCCGTTGGCCGGTAACCGTTGAGCTCCAAGGGTCGATGCGCGCCGTTCTTATCGGAAGGCCGTTGTTTCTTGTCTTTCTCCCGAACCATGCACTTTACACTCCGTGCACTACGACAAGGGTGCGAGGCTCGCCTCGCGGGGCCGAGCTTATATCGAGCGACTTCCGTCGCGACAACAGCAGAGTCGGTCACGCGACCGACATAAGCGTTAGCCACTACTGCCGAATCGCAGAGCACACTGCAGTGCAGCAAAGCAGTTGTTAAGTGAATCCGGGATGCCGGCTAAGTTCCGCGGGTCGGCGGCATGCCGATCTTGGCGAGTTCCACTTCGACCCGCAGCTCGATCTCCGCGAGAACGCTGTCGAGACCCGGCTCGCCCGACCGTTCGCCGAGCTCGGCGGCCGCCGATTTCAGTCGCGCCAGCGCGCCGGCGTCGAGGCTGCCCGACAACAGGCCGAGCTTGAGGGCATCGAGCGCGTCGAGGGCGGCCCGCCCCCGCTTGATCGCCCGGCGCCGCCGTTCGGTCGGCTCCTCGAAAGCCTGCAGCGCCATCAGGGTCTCGAGGCTGCCGACGCTACGCGGTGCGGTATTGCCCGAGACCGGCCGGCTCTCCTGCCCGACATCCAGCGTGAAGGTGCCGGACGCGGTCCGCTTGGGCGCCGCTGCCGGCGCCGTGCTCACCCCGTTCGGTCCATAGATGCGCATCTGCCTTCGGCTTTCTCGCGAGAGTCCGGCGTCAAACCTCGCCGCCCATGGTTAATGCCGCGTTAACGACCCGGCAAAACCTGCCGCAACAGGCAAGCGATACCCTGACAACTGCCAAGGCGGCATTTCGGTCATCTGGAAAAGTCTAATCAATTCAGCGCCCTGATCCCGACGGCCGGTTGGCACGCGGCTCGCATAAGAAGCTGTGTTGCGGACGCACGTGGGGAGACGGGCGGCTCCCGCAACGGGGAGAACCATGCGGATCACGTCTTTCATTGCGGTCCTGCTCACGGCGCTGAGTCTCGGCTCGTCCGCCGGGGCCGCCTCGCGCATCAAGGACCTCGCCAATGTCGAGGGCGTGCGCCAGAACCAACTGATCGGCTACGGCCTGGTGGTCGGCCTCAACGGCACCGGCGACACCCTCAACAACATCCCGTTCACCCGCCAGTCGCTCCAAGCCATGCTCGAGCGCCTCGGCGTCAATATCCGCGGCCAGGCGCTGCGCACCGGCAACGTGGCGGCCGTGATGGTCACCGGCAACCTGCCGGCCTTCGGCACCCAGGGCACGCGGATGGACGTCACGGTCTCGGCGCTCGGCGACGCCAAGAGCCTGCAGGGCGGCACGCTGCTGGTGACGCCGCTGCTCGGCGCCGACGGCAACGTCTATGCGGTCGCGCAGGGCTCGCTCGCCATCGGCGGCTTCCAGGCCGAGGGCCAGGCCGCGAGCATCACGCGCGGCGTGCCGACCGTCGGCCGCATCGCCAACGGCGCCATCATCGAGCGCGAGATCGAGTTCGCGCTCAACAAGCTGCCGACGCTGCGCCTCGCGCTGCGCAATGCCGACTTCACCACGGCGCGCCGTATCGCCTCGGCGATCAACGACTTCATCGGCACGGCCTGTGCCGAGCCGATCGATCCCTCGACCGTGCAGCTCACCATCCCGAAGGAATTCCAGGGCAACGTCGTCGCGCTGCTCACCGAGATCGAGCAGCTGCAGATCGAGCCGGATCTGCCCGCGAAGATCATCATCGACGAGCGCTCCGGCGTGATCGTGATGGGCCGCGACGTGCGCGTCTCCACGGTGGCGGTCGCGCAAGGGAATCTCACGGTCTCGATCAGCGAGGCGCCGCAAGTGAGCCAGCCGGCGCCGCTCTCGCGCGGCCAGACCGTGGTGACGCCGCGCAGCCGCGTGGGCGTCCAGGAAGACGGCAAGGGCCTCGCGCTCGTGAAGGACAGCGTCTCGCTGCAGCAGCTCGTCGACGGGCTCAACGCGCTCGGCATCGGGCCGCGCGACATGATCTCGATCCTGCAGGCCATCAAGGCCTCGGGCGCGATCCAGGCCGACATCGAGGTGATGTGATGATCGATCCCCTTTCCATCGCGTCCTATGCGCTGACCGCCGCGAAGACGCTCACGAGCCAGGCGCCCGCGGCCGGCAAGGACATCAAGGCCAAGGCGCGCGCCGCCGGCGAGGACTTCGAAGCCGTGTTTCTCGGCAACATGTTCTCGCAGATGTTCACTGACACCGAGGGTGAAGGCCCGATGGGCGCGAGCGGCGCCAGCGGCATCTGGCGCTCGTTCATCACGGACGAGTACGCCAAGTCCTTCGCCAAGGCCGGCGGCATCGGACTTGCGGACCACGTCACGAAAGCCCTGCTCGCCGAGCAAGAGGCGCGCACGGCGCAGACGAGCGGCAGCCTGCCGGTCGGCCGCGTGCAAGAGATCTCGAAATGACCCAGACCCAGCAAGCCCAGCAGGCGCCGACACCCGAGCCGATCACGACGCCGGCCGACGCGCAGAAGCTCGTCGTGCATCTGATGAACCTGATGGACGTGATGCTGAACACCGTCGAGCAGGAGACCGCGCTGGTGCGCGCGGGCCATCTCAAGGACGCGGCCGCGCTCGAGGCCACCAAGGCCGAGCTCGCGCGCCAATACGTGGCCGACACCAATCGCCTGAAGGCGAATTCGGGCGCGCTCACCAAGCACGTGCCGCAGCTCGTCGATGCCCTGCGCAAGCGCCACGAGACCTTCCAGGCGATCCTGCAGATGAACCTGACGGTGCTCGCGACCGCGCACGCGGTGTCCGAGGGCCTGATCCGCGGCGCCGCCGCCGAAGCCGCGCGCGAGGCCGCGCCGCAGACCTATGGCCGCTCCGGCCAGGCCAATGCGCCGAGCCGCAACATGCCGATGCCGGTGTCGATCAACCGGACGACGTGAACCGGGCGGACACCCTCTCCGCGTTCACCAATACTTAGATGTCCCGGGTATAAGTGGAGAATGTTGCCTGCCGCCGCCGTTCCCGAGAGCCATCCGCACCACTACGCATTCGCCACCTCACACCCCCTCCCCGGCCCCGCCGTCCGCCGCATCCGTTAAGGCCTCGCCGACAAAACGCGGCCCGGCAGAAATTGCCGATTAACCAGATTCCCTAACGCGCCATTAATGCGCGCTCCCTAGCCTCATAGGATAAGACCCGTAGAAGGGGTCTTGCGCGGTAGAAGACCGCGAGGAGGCTTAGATGGATAGCGGCCTGACGATTAGGCCGACCGGCGCCGCGGCTCAACAGAGCCTCGTGCGTGCCGAACCGGCCCCGGCGCGCCAGACGGTCGCGACCGAGCTTGCCCCGTCGCAGAGCGTCACCGCGAGCGCGGATACCGCCGCGGTCCGAAATGACGGGCCGAAGCCGGCTGCGCTGCAAGCGCAGACCACGCGCGAGATCGTGCTCGATCCGCAAAGCCGCGAGGTGATCTTCCGCGTCCGCGACGAGCGCTCCGGCCGCGTCGTGCGCCAGGTGCCCGACGAGGCCCTCCTCCGCCTGCGTGCCTATCAGCGCGCGATCGCGGACGGCGAAGCCCCGCTCCAGGCCTTCAACGACCTGCAGGCCTGATCGGCCGATCCGCTCCTGCCCGGAATTCACCGCCGCCCACTGGGCGGCGGTCGTGTTTTATGGTTTCGCGCTCGCCAATTCTCGTGGTGAACGGGCGATGTATTTTTGTGGTTAGCTATTTATGAAATTAAGTAACGGCTCGACACGCGGCATCACGCAAAGGTATTTCGACTCTGCTGAACCTTTGAGTAACCACATTTTTTCACGTCCCATTAGAACCTGAAGTGCGAGGGTTCCGCTCGTCGATCCGGAGCGATCGATACGCGCAAGCGGCCAGTACGGCCGTCAGGCCAGTACGGCGACACCAGAAAGGTACTTTGAAAATGGCTGGAATCACTCTCTCGGCCGGCGTTCGGCAGAACCTTCTCTCGCTGCAGAACACCGCCAACCTGATGGCGACCACGCAGAACCGTCTTGCCACCGGCAAGAAGGTCAACACCGCCCTCGACAATCCCACCAACTTCTTCACCTCGGCCTCGCTGCAGGCACGCGCCGGTGACATGAACTCGCTGCTCGACTCCATGTCGAACGGCATCAAGACCCTCGAGGCGGCCGACAACGGTCTCTCGGCGATCACCAAGACGGTCGAGTCGATGCAGTCCACGCTCCGCCAGGCGCGCCAGGACAAGTCGTTCAAGACCGCGTCCTACACGGTCGACTCGGCGGCCGCGATCTCCGGCGTCACGACCA
>JAEYAU010000035.1 GCA_023404705.1 Pseudomonadota bacterium | reverse complement strand
CCAACCCCCGGGCGGGGCCGGCTTGGCGGCCCCCGATCCAGGAGGCGACCGACCTCGCGCTCAAGGACAAGTCGCTCGTGCGGAAAGCGAACCTCGTCTACATCCCGTTCCCGCCCGAGGTGCAGGCGAAGTTTCCCGACGCGCGCTACCGCGCCGTGGTGACGCCCGAGGTGGTCGAGAAGTGGAACAAGATCGCGCTCGAGCAGGCCATGCTGAAGAAGCCCGTCGATCCCGCGAAAGTGCTTTACCGCGCACAGTAGTCGAGGCGCGCGTGACACCCTTGATGGCCGCGCAGGGCCTACAGTACCGGGTCGGCGATCCGAAGCCGCTGACGATCCTGCAGGACATCTCGCTCGAGGTGCGCGAGCACGAGTTCGTCTGCATCGTCGGCGCCTCCGGCTGCGGCAAGACCACGCTGCTGCGCCTGCTCGGCGGCCTGCTGCAGCCGAGCGAGGGCACTGTCACGTTCCGCGGCAAGCCTGTGACCGGACCCGACCGCGCGCTCGCGATCGTGTTCCAGGATTACGGCAAGGCGCTGCTGCCCTGGCGCACGGTCGCGGGCAATGTCGAGCTCGCGCTCGAGTCCCGGCGCGTGCCGCGCGGCGAGCGGCCCGGCATCATTCGCGAGCTGCTCGCGCGCGTCGGCCTCGCGGATCGCGCCGAGGCCTTTCCGGTGCAGCTCTCGGGCGGCATGCAGCAGCGCCTGCAGATCGCGCGCTGCCTCGCGCAGTCTCCGCAGGTGCTGCTGATGGACGAGCCCTTCGGCGCGCTCGATGCCATGACACGCCAGAACCTGCAGGACGAGGTGCTGCGCCTCTGCGCCGAGAGCGGCACGACGGTGGTGTTCGTCACCCACGATCTCGAGGAGGCGATCTATCTCGGCGACCGCGTGATCGCGATGGAGAGCCGGCCTGGTCGCATCGGCGCCCTGGTCGATGTCGATCTGCCTCGCCCGCGCAACCAGCTCACCACGCGCGAGGACCCGCGCTTCCTCGCGCTGCGCCACAGACTGTTCGGCCTGCTGCCGACCACGGGGCACTGACGTGCGCGTGCGTGCGCTCAGGGGCGCCGTGCTGCCGGTTGCGCTGATCGCGCTCTGGGAGTTCGCGGCGCGCTCCGGCTACATCGTCGCCGAGAGCATGTCGTTCCCGAGCGCAATCGCGGCCGCCGCGGCAGCCGCGATCCGGGATGGCAGCCTGTTCAAGGCGACGCAGGAGACCTTCGGCGCCGCGCTCGCGGGCCTCGCCATCGGCGCGGCCCTCGGCATTGCCTGCGGCGTTGCCTTCGGCCTCTGGCGGCTGCTCGCTTCGCTGATGCGGCTCTCGACCGAGGCGCTGCGGCCGATCCCCTCGGTGGCGCTGATTCCGCTGGCGCTGCTGATCTACGGCTTCGGCTATCGCATGGAGATCGCGGTGGTCGCCTTCGCGTGCTTCTGGCCGCTGCTGATCATCACCGAGAACGCGGTGCGCGGCATCGAGCCGCGCCTGCTCGAGGTCGCCCGCGTGCTCGGCCTCGGCTTGACGGCGCGCGTGTTCAAGATCGTGCTGCCCGCGACCTTGCCGCGCGTCTTCGTCGGCCTGCGCCTCGCGGCCGCGGTTGCGCTCGTGGTCGCAGTCACGGTGGAGATCACCACCAATCCGATCGGCCTCGGTTATGCGTTGATCGTCGCGCAGGAGAGCATGCGGCCGGACCGCGTGTTCGTCTTCCTGCTCTGGATCGGCGTGCTCGGCTGGCTCATCAATGTGCTGCTGCTCCGCGCGCAGCACCGCTGGTTCGGCCGCATGGGAAGCTGGGCGGAGCAGCGATGAAGCGCGCCGAGACACTCCAGTTCCTCGGCAGTGTCGCGGTCGCGCTCGCGCTGCTCGGCCTCTGGCAGCTCGGCGCCGATGCCGGCCTGATTTCGCCCGTGTTCTTCCCGGGCCCCGATCGCAGCCTCGGCAGCTTATGGGAGCAACTGCACGAGGCCGAGTTCTGGCTCGCGCTCGCCGACACGTTGCGGCGCATGGCGCTCGGCTTCGTCTCGGCGACGCTCGTCGGCGTCGCGCTCGGCGCCGCCATCGGCCTCTCGCCGGGCCTGCGCGCCTATCTGGAGCCGACGCTGGAGTTCGTCCGCCCGCTGCCGGCCTCCGCCGTGATCCCGGTCTTCGTGCTGCTGATCGGCCTCAACGACCGCATGATCGTCGCGGTCATCGCTTTCGCCTCGCTCTGGCCCGTGCTGCTCGCGACTGTGCACGGCTTCAAGACCGTGGAGCCGCGCCTCGTCGAGGTCGCGCGCATGCTGCACTTCTCGCGGCTCGCTTTCATCTTCAAGATCGCGCTGCCCAACGCCATGCCGGACATCTTCGCCGGGCTCCGCCTCGCCCTCACGGTCTCGCTCATCCTCGCCGTGGTGACCGAGATGCTCTCTGGCGTCACGGGAATCGGCCACAACATCATCATGGCGGCGCGCTCGTTCCGCAGCCCCGACCTCTACGCCGGCATCATCGTGCTCGGCGTCGTCGGCTATATCACCAACCTGGCGCTGGAGCGCGTGGAGCGCCACACGCTGCGCTGGCGCGGCCCTGTGTAGGGTGTGCTCGGCGGCCCGAGCTCTGCGGTTGCACGACAGGCAAGGATCCGCTGAGCGCACGCGTGCGCTCAGCGCGATCAAGATCATCGTTCCGTCTGAAGGCCGGCCTGCGCGCTGAGCACACCCTACGACGCGACCTCGGCCCCGAACGTCTTCAGATACTTCATCCCGCTGTCGCACATCAGCGTCACCACGGTCGCGTCCCGACCGAGCTGCTCCGCCGTGCGCAGCGCCGCGATCACATTGGCGCCCGTGGAGGTGCCGGCGAACAGCCCTTCCTCGCGCGCGAGTCGCAGTGCCATGGCTTTGGCCTCATCGGTCGTGACGCGCTCGATCGCATCCGCGATGCCGTCGCGCCAGAGCGGCACCACGAAGCCGGCGCCGACGCCATCGATCTTGTGCGCGCCCGGCGCGCCGCCGGAGAGCACGGCGGATTCCGCCGGCTCGACCGCGACGATGCGGACGCGGTCATCATGGCGGCGCAGACCTTCCGCCGTCCCGCGCAGCGAGGCCGCGGTGCCGACGCATTGCACGAAGGCATCAATAAGGCCGCCGGCCTGCGTCCAGATCTCCTCGGCCATGGCGCGATAGGCCGCGAGCTGGTCCGTGTTGTTGAGCTGGTCGGTCCAATGGCCGCCCGTCTTCTCCGTGATCCCGCGCGCGACCTCGATCATGTCGCGGGTGAGCTTGGCGGTCATGCGCCCGCTCTCGCTCGGCACGATGGTGAGCCGCGCGCCGAAGATGCGCATATGGTCGAGCTTCTCGCGCGAGAAGGCATCGGACGACACGATATGCAGCACGTAGCCCTTCACAGCGCAGACCAGGCCCAGCGAGACGCCGGTGCTGCCACCGGTGTATTCGACCACGGCGCCGCCGGGCTGCAGCCGGCCGTCGGCTTCCGCCGCCGTGATCATCGCCAAGGCCTGTCGGTCCTTGACGCTGCCGGAGGGGTTCTCGTTCTCCAGCTTGAGGAGGATGCGGGCGCCGTTGCGCGGCCGGATATGCCTCAGGCCGAGCAGGCGCGTGTTGCCGATGCTGTCGAGAATGGTCGTCATGTCGTGTCCTGCAGCCAACGGCGCCCGCATGCGTTCAGAAGGCGTCCGTGATCACCATGACGGTAGGCGCGCCACCGGAGCTGATCGAGGCCGCGTGCTGGAGGGCCGCCTTGCCGTCATCCGACATCGCGCAGGCCTTGAGCGCGTCGATGCTCGGGAAGGTGATGTCCGAGACCAGGTGATAGGGCGGCTGCGCAGAGGCCGGACCGACCACGCGCTTGGTCTCGACGCTGGTGGCACCCGCGAGCTTCGGGCCCGCGAAGGGCAGATGCTCGTCGCGGTAGGCGCGCTCGAAGGCGTCGACATTCTTCGGGTGAGGGTAGAGCACGAGCAGATGGGCCGTCATGAGATTCTCCTCTCGCGGTCGCGATCGAACCGCGCGGAGGTTATGACCGGGCCGTGGCCGCCTGTGGGGTACGGAATCCGGACCGGCGCGCGACGGGCGGGTGCGCCGAAGGAATGTGCGCGAACATGTAGCGTTCGAACCAAGTCGGGAACGCGCGCACGAGCGAGCGGGAGCCTTCGAGGCTCAGCCCCAGCCGCTGCGCCTCCAGAAAGCTCACGTCGCCGCGCCACCAAGCCGTGAGCGCGGAGAGCTTCGCCCGCACGCGCAGCGCTTCGGGGAAGCCCGGGTTCTGCGTACAGAGCGAAGCCTCCGAGGATTTCAGCAGCATGAAGCGCGCGGGGCGGCGGTCGAGCTCGAAGCGGACCACGATCGGGCTCTTCGGCAGCTTCGCAAAATCGACGCGGCGCTGCATGTCGACCAGCAGTGGCTCGGCGTCGAGATCCTCCTGCGCGGCGTGGCGCGGCAGCCAGCGCTGGCCCCAGCTCGCGAGCGCGCCGACGAGATTCGCCAGTTCTTTCCCGGAGTCGGTCAGCACATATTCGGGGCCATGCGCGCCATCGGTCCGTGTCACGGCGCCGACGAGCACCAGCTCCTGCAGCCGTTCCGACAGCATGGTGCGCGAGATGCGCGGAATGCCGCGGCGGATGTCGTTGAAGCGGTGGCTCCCGCACAGGAGCTCGCGCACGATGAGCAGGGTCCATCGCCCGCCCAGCACTTCATGGGCACGTGCGATCGCGCAGAACTGGCCATAGCTTGTCATGCGGCCAACCTAGCACACGGGCCGTCGCCGGGTGGTCCGGAATCTGGACCGCTAGCGCCGGGACAGCGCCTTGATCGCGCGAATGGTCTCGCGCAGCCCGCGATGCAGCCGCTTGTCGCGGCGTATCACCAGCGCGAGCCGGCGGCTCAGCTTCGGCGTCAGCGAGCGGATGACGAGGTCGCCGCGCCGCTCCCGCCGCAGTGCCATGCTGGGCAGGATCGCGCAGCCGAGCCCGGCGCCGACCAGCTCCTTGATCGCTTCGACGCTGCCGAGCGACATGATCGGCTTCGCGGCTGCGCCGCCGCGGCTGAACCATTCGTCGGCGATCCGCCGCGTGTTCGCGCCCGGCTCGAACAGCAGGAGAGGGCGCTCGGCCAGCACCGCGGCCGTGACCCGGGCCGGCAGCCCCATCTCGCGCGGCGCGATCACGACGAACTCGTCGTCGATGATCGGCGTCACGTCGAGCATGCGGCCGGACACCGGCAGCGTGACCAGACCGAGATCCAGGATGTTCTCGTCCACCGCCTTGACCACGTCCGCCGTGTTGCCGGTGCTGACCACGATCTCGAGATCCGGAAAGGCTTGCCGCAGGCCGCGCAGCACCAGCGGCAGCAGGAAGATGCAGGCCGTTGCGCCCGTCCCGATCCGCACGCGGCCCATGGCGCCGGTCGCATGCCGCGCCACGGCGTCGAGCGCGGCAT
>JAEYAU010000291.1 GCA_023404705.1 Pseudomonadota bacterium | reverse complement strand
CCCGTGCCCGAAGCGGTCTCGGAATATGCCTTCGCGGGGCTGCTGCGCGGCGCGCGCACGCCGCTGGTGCCGGCGCGCACCGTGCCGCTGCTGGTGCCGGCCGAGGCCGAGATCGTGCTCGAAGGCTGGGTCGATCCGGACGAGACCGCGCCCGAGGGGCCCTATGGCGATCACACCGGCTACTACAATGGCGTCGATCGCTTCCCGGTGATGCGCATCACCGCCATCACGCATCGCGAGGCGCCGGTCTATCTCTCGACCTTCACGGGGCGCGCGCCGGACGAGCCCGCCGTGCTCGCCACGGCGCTCGGCGACGTGTTCCTGCCGCTGGTCCGCCAGATGTTTCCCGAAGTGGTCGATTGCTGGATGCCGCCCGAGGCTTGCTCCTATCGGGTCGCGGTCATCTCGCTGCGCAAGAGCTATCCGGGGCAGGCGCGACGCGTGATGATGGGCTTCTGGTCGCTGCTGCCGCAGTTCACCATGACCAAGCTGATCGTCGTGGTCGACGACGACATCGACGCGCGCAATTGGTCCGACGTGGTCTGGGCCCTGGCGACGCGCATGGATCCGGGCCGCGATCTCACGGTCGTGAACGACACGCCCATGGACCCGCTCGATTTCGCCTCGCCGCAAGCGGGCTTGGCCGGCAAGCTCGGCATCGATGCGACCGTGAAGATCGGCCCGGAGACGGACCGCGAGTGGGGACAGCCCCTCGCGATGTCGCGCGACGTGATGGAGCGCGTTGCGCAACGCTTCGGGCATTTGCTCGCGACCTAGAGAGACGCGTTCCATCTCTTTCACATGCCATTCGATCCCGCGGCGCTTCAGCGTCCGGGGCATCGGGTCCCCCCGTGAGGGGAGGCGGAGCGCCGAGATGGCGCGGGTCCGCAGCGGCGGACCCAAGGTGGCTGGGATCTCTCCAGCCGGGGCTGCGCAAGCGTGCGCCGCCCAGGGGTCCATGACGCGGACCCCTTGCGCCTCTCGGCGCTCCACCACGGCCATTTTTCGGTCGGGCCGCTCTTACGGCTCGCGCCCTTGGGACGCGAGCGCCCAGCTGATCTCATCAGCAGACGGTCGTAATGCCGCCGGTCGTTGGTTCCCGACTCCGCCCGGGAGCCCGGGTTGCAAATCCGAGCCCGCAGGGGCCGCTTCCTGCTCCGCCGCGGCTGCACGGTGACGTCCCACACGTGAGCAGGAATGCGCCGACTATGCGCGCACCGCGCCACCGGGTCAAGCACTATTCCGATTTTCGGAATTTATTGTTTCTGGTTTTCAGGAATTGCCGCGAACGCAATCTGCATCAGAATGCAACGGCGCGCGTGCCGGGACGCTTCTTCGGGAGTTGCAGGCGGCACCAGGCCAGCACCGCGTCGAGCTCGGGCGCGAGATCCGCGGCCAGCCCGCCGTGGAACGCGGTCCAGGCCTCGGTGTGGGGCGGCCGCACGGCGGTGAGCATCGGAATGCCGGCGTCGATGGCGCGCGCGAAGATCGCGCGCAGGCCGTCGCCCTCGGCTTCGGCCTTGCCGAACTTGTTGAGAATGAAGATGTCGGGCCGGGCACTGATCGTGCGCGACAGCGGATCCTCGATGCCGGCCAAGGCGTGCGGATCGAGCCGGCAGCCTTCCGCATAGGGGCCGAGATCCTGGGAGATGCGCACGCGCGTTCCGTCCGAGAGATCGACAAGGTCCATCGCGGCGCAAGGCGTCGGCGCATGTTCGGCATTCTGTTGAAGGAGGCCCGCGAGCCTCACGCCGTCGGCGCGCAAGCGCGCCGCGACGGATGCCATGAAGCTGTCGATCGGAAATCCGGATTGGTAGACAACGGCAGCGAGGGTCACGACGAGATCCTTCACGCGAGTGGCGGTCGCGCGTGATGTGTTTCCACTCTCAATCTAGGTTTTCGCACGCGCAAAGCCCTTGCGTTTGGTCAAGTACGGCCGGAACCGCCTTTGCTACAGCGATTCCAACAAAAGAGAAAACACATCGGGAAACGCTCCAGGGAGATTGGACGATGAGATTCCATCATCTCTTTGCAGGTGCCGGCTTCGCGCTCGCGACCCTGCTGCCTCACCACGCTGCCGCGCAAGTCAAAGTGGGTGCGGTCCTTTCGGTGACCGGCCCGGCCTCGTTCCTCGGCGATCCCGAGAAACGCACGCTCGAAATCTACGTGGCCGAAATCAACGCCAAGGGTGGCGTCAACGGCAAGAAGCTCGAGCTCGTCGTCTATGATGATGGCGGCGACGCCAACAAGGCGCGCACCTTCGCGACGCGGCTCGTGGAAGAGGACAAGGTCGTCGCCATGGTGGGCGGCACGACCACGGGCTCGACCATGGCCATGATCCCGGTGTTCGAAGAGGCGGAGATTCCGTTCATCTCGCTCGCCGGCGCGGTGCAGATCGTCGAGCCGGTGCGGCGCTGGGTGTTCAAGACGCCGCACACCGACCGCATGGCCTGCGAGAAGATCTTCGTCGACCTCAAGCGTCGCAACCTGACGCAGGTCGCGATGATCTCGGGCACCGACGCGTTCGGCAAGTCGATGCGCGACCAGTGCGCCGCGGTGGCGCCGAAGGCCGGCATCACGGTGTTGCACGAGGAGACCTATGGGCCGCGCGACAGCGACATGACCCCGCAGCTCACCAACGTCAAGAGCAAGGCGGGCGTGCAGGCGGTGATCAATCCGGGCTTCGGCCAGGGACCCGCGATCGTGACGCGCAATTTCCGCCAGCTCGGCATCACGGTGCCGCTCTATCAGAGCCACGGCGTCGCCTCGAAGCAGTATATCGACCTCGCCGGAACCGCGGCCGACGGCGTTCGGCTGCCGGCCGCCGCGCTGCTGGTCGCCGACAAGCTGCCCGACAACGATCCGCAGAAGCCCGTGGTCGTCGCCTATTCGCGCATCTATCAGGAGAAGACCGGACAGCCGGTCTCGACCTTCGGCGGTCACGCCTATGACGGCCTGATGATCCTGGTCGGCGCCATGACGCGCGCGAAGAGCGCGGACAAGGCCAAAGTGCGCGACGAGATCGAGCGCACCAAGGGCTATGTGGGCACCGGCGGCATCGTCGACATGGCGCCGAACGATCACATGGGGCTCGGCCTCGCGGCCTTCCGCATGCTCGAGATCAAGAACGGCGACTGGCAGCTCGTGAAGGAGCCGGGATCCTGACGCTGGTTCTGTAACACCTGGACGCGCCGATGGCTGACCTCCTGCAGTTCGCAATGTCGGGTCTCACGGTCGGCGCCGTCTATGCGCTGGTCGCGCTCGGCTTCACGCTGGTCTACAACGCGTCCGAGGTCGTGAACTTCGCGCAGGGCGAGTTCGTGATGCTGGGCGGCATGGTGACGGTGTTTGCGGCGGCGGCCGGCGTGCCACTGCCGCTCGCCGCGCTGCTGGCGGTCGCGGCCGCGATAGCGGTCGGGCTCGCGCTACACCGCTTCGCGATAGAGGCGGCGCGGGGCGCGAGCGCGGTGACGCTGATCATGATCACGATCGGTGCCTCGATCTTCCTGCGCGGTGCCGCCCAGGTCGGCTTCGACAAGCGCTTCCATGGCCTGCCGCCGCTGTTCGGCTCGGACCCGATCGCGATCGGCGGCGCGACCATCCTGCCGCAGAGCCTGGTGGTGCTCGCCGGGGGCGCCGTGATCGTCGTCGTGCTCTGGGCCTTCCTGGAGCGCACGCTGCTCGGCAAGGCCGTGCTCGCCACCGCGGCGAACCGCATGGCGGCGCAGCTGGTCGGTATCGACACGCGGCGCATCGTCGGCTTCTCGTTCGCGGTCTCGGCCGCAATCGGGGCGGTCGCCGGCATCCTGGTCGCGCCGATCACCCTGACGAGCTACGACGTCGGCACGCTGCTGGCGCTCAAGGGGTTCGCGGCCGCCATGCTTGGCGGCATGGGCAGCGCGCTCGGCGCCGTGATCGGCGGCCTGCTGCTCGGCCTGTTGGAAGCCTTCGGCGCGGGCCTCGTCTCGTCGCAATACAAAGACGCGGTCGCGTTCCTGGTTATTTTGGCGGTGCTGTTCGCCATGCCGCAGGGCCTGCTCGGCCGCGCCAAGGTGGAGCGGGTGTGATGGGCGCGCTCGCGCGGCATCGGCTGGCGCCCGTGATCCTGATCGCGGTCATCGCGCTGGCGGCGCCGCTGCTGTTTCCGTCGGCCTATTACTTCCGGGTCGCGGCGCTGGTCTATGTGTTCGCGATCGCCGCGCTCGGGCTCAATCTCCTCATGGGCTTCGCGGGGCAAGTGAGCCTCGGCCATGCGGGCTTCATCGGCATCGGCGCCTACGCGATGGCGATCGGGCCGACCCATCTCGGCATTCCGTCCTGGCTCGCGCTGATCGGCGGCGCCCTCGTCGCGGGTCTCGTGGCCTTCCTGGTCGGGCGGCCGATCCTGCGCCTGCGCGGCCACTATCTGGCGGTCGCGACGCTCGGCTTCGGCCTGCTGGTCGCGATCGTGCTGACCAACGAGGCCGGTTTCACGGGCGGGCCGGACGGCATGCCGGTGCCGCGGCTCGCCGTGCTCGACTGGCGCCCGCGCGGCGCCGAGACGTGGTATTGGATCGCGGCGCTCACCTTCGTGGCGGGCGCCGTGCTGGCACAGAACCTGATCGACAGCCCGAGCGGGCGGGCGCTGCGCGCCATCCACGACAGCGAGACCGCGGCGCGCGTGCTCGGCGTGCCGGTGGCTGCGAAGAAACTCGCGGTGTTCGTGATCTCGGCCGTCTATGCCTCGGTCGCCGGCTCTTATCTGGCGCTGCTCAACGGCCATATCACGCCCGATGCGGCGGGCTTCCTGCATTCGGTCGAGCTGGTCGCCATGGTGGTGCTGGGCGGCCTCGGCTCGGTGGTCGGGCCGCTGGTCGGCGCCGCGTTGCTCGTCGTGCTGCCGCAGGCGCTTACCTTCCTGCACGACTACGAGCACATGGTGCTCGGGCTCGTCGTCATGAGCGTGATGATCTTTCTGCGCCAGGGCATCGTGCCGGGTCTCGCGGGCGCCTTCGCGCGGGCGCGCCCATGACGATGCTCATCACGGAGCGGCTGTCGATCGCCTTCGGCGGCGTGCGCGCGGTCGACCAGGTGAACCTCGAGATCGCGGCCGGCCAGGTGTTCTCGATCATCGGCCCGAACGGCGCCGGCAAGACCACGCTGTTCAACCTGATCTCCGGCCTCTATGCGCCGCACGAGGGCGACATCTATCTGCGCGCCGAGAACGTCACCGGGTACGCGCCCGAAGCACTGGCGCGGCGCGGGCTGTCGCGCACCTTCCAGAACCTGCAGATCTTCTTCCGCATGACGGCACTCGAGAACGTCATGGTCGGGCGCTATCGCCACGAGCGGACCGGCATCGTCTCCGAGCTCTTGCGTCTGCCGAGCGTGGCGCGCCAGAAC
>JAEYAU010000290.1 GCA_023404705.1 Pseudomonadota bacterium | reverse complement strand
CTGGCCGCAGCGCGGCGAGCCCTCGCACCTGAGGATGACGGGCGATAGGGTAGTGCCCGCTGCAGGGAGGGACATCACCATGCCATCCGTACTCTACGCGCGCGACGGGCGGATCGCGCGGATCACGCTCAACCGGCCCGAGGTACTGAACGCGATCGACGCGGCGCTGCCGGGCGAGCTCGAGGCCGCGGTCGCGGAAGCGAACGCGGATCCGGGCGTGCATGTGATCGTGCTGGCGGGCGCGGGGCGCGCCTTCTGTGCGGGCTACGACCTCACGGCCTATGCGCAGGTGCCGGGCGCCAACGAAGGCGTGCAGAAGATGCCGTGGGATCCGATGAAGGATTACACGATGATGATGCGCAACACGGAACGGTTCATGAGCCTGTTCCGCTCGCATCGGCCGGTGATCGCCAAGGTGCACGGTTTCGCGGTCGCGGGCGGATCGGACATCGCGCTCTGCTGCGATCTCGTCGTGATGGCCGAGGATGCGCGCATCGGCTATCCGCCCGCGCGGGTGTGGGGCTGCCCGACCACCGCGATGTGGGTCTACCGGCTCGGGCCTGAGCGCGCGAAGCGCATGCTGCTCACGGGCGACACGGTGGATGGGCGCGAGGCCGCGCGGCTCGGGCTCGTGCTCGAAGCGGTGCCGGCCGCGGGGCTCGATGCACGGGTGGAGGAGCTTGCGGCGCGCATGGCCTCGGTGCCCGTGAACCAGCTGATGATGCAGAAGCTGATGGTGAACCAGGCGCTCGAGAACATGGGGCTGCGCACCACGCAGATGTTCGCCACGATCTTCGACGGCATCACGCGGCATTCGCCCGAAGGTCTCGCCTTCAAGCGGCGCGCCGAGAGCGTCGGCTGGAAAGAAGCGGTGCGCGAGCGCGACCTTGGCACTTATGACTGGACCGCGGACCGGCCGATCAATCGGGCGGACTAGCATCGCATGCGGCCGCACGGTCCGGTGTTTGTGAGTTCCCTCACATTAACCTGTGTCGGGGGTTCGTAGTCTGCGGCACGCACGCGCTGGACAAATTGCCGGAAGTTGCGTGAGTATGGATTTCAATCGGGACCGGGGAAGTTCCATTTCGGCAAAATCCGTTGCGACAAGCGGATATCCGGCGAAACCGGCGCGCATTTAACGTGGCGCGAAGGGACGGCTGTTTGAACACGCGACCTCCTTGCGAGGCGCAACAAGGAGTGAAGTGTATGCGGGGCAAGGCAGTAATGGCGGCGGTTGCGGTCGCTTGCATGATGGAACCGGCGCAGGCGCTGGACATGCCGTCGGCGAGCGAGCTCGCGCGCATGAAGGCCGAGTACAAGCGGCCGGCGCCGCGGCCGGTCGAGAACAAGGCGATGGTCGGTTTCGGGCGTCAGTTGTTCTGGGACAAGCGCGTCTCGGCCTCGGGCAACACGGCCTGCGTCACCTGTCATCTGCCCCAGCTCGGCTATGCGGTGACCGAAGCGAAGAGCCGCAACGACTCCGGCAAGCTCACCTCGCGCAAGTCGCAGACGCTGCTCGGCGTCGGCCATCAAGGCAATGCGCCGATCGGCTGGGACGGGCGCAACAAGGATCTCGAGGCGCAAGCGAAGGGATCGATCGCGACCGGCTCCATGTCGATGCGTGATACGCCGACGCCCGTGAAGGTCGAGGTGATCGAGCAGCGCATCCGCGACATTCCCGAATATGCGGCCAAGTTCCAGGAGCTCGGCCTGCCCGCGAACATCGACGGCATGGTGAAGGCGATCGCGGTGTACGAGCGTGCGCTCGAGCCCGGGCCGGCGCCGTTCGACCGCTGGGTCGAGGGCGACGAAAGCGCGATCTCGGACTCGGCCAAGCGCGGCTTCGTGGTGTTCAACACCAAGGGCAACTGCTTCGCCTGCCATTCGGGCTGGCGCTTCGCCGACGACCTGTTCCACGACATCGGCACCTCGACCAAGGACAAGGGCCGCGGCAACGCGCTGAAGGACGACGAGCAGGCGCAGTTCGCGTTCAAGACCCCGACGCTGCGCTCGGTCGCGCTGCGTCCGCCCTTCATGCATGACGGCTCGTCGGCGACGCTGCTCGACGTCATGAAGCACTACGAGAAGGGCGGCATCGACCGGCCGAGCCGCTCGCCGCTGATGCAGCCGATCGCGCTCAGTGAGCAGGAGCGGCTGGACCTGGTGGCCTTCATGGAGACGCTGACCGGGAACCCGGAAGGCGAGTCCGCCCCGGCGCTGCCCGGGATGCTGAATTAGGAACAGCCAGCGCTGAGCCGATCCCGTCATCCTGAGGTGCTCGCCCGAAGGGCGAGCCCCGAAGGATGAACGGCCGCGGCGGTTCAGTTTACTCGCGGAGATGCCCGGGCCGTCGCCCTTCGAGGCTCGACGCTGCGCGTCGAGCACCTCAGGGTGACGGTCGCTGATCGCCGTTCGCCGCCCCGCATCCGTCCTAATGCTTAACCTCGCCCGGCTCGATCGCGCCGCAATTCGTTCCTACATATGGCGGAACGGCACCCCCGGCTGGGGCAGGTTCCATTTTCGATGAACAGGGTTTTCATCCGTCTCTCGCTGGCGAGCGCGCTGCTGCTCGCGCTTGCGGCCGGCACCTTTGTGCCGCGCGGCGTGCATTCGGCGCGCCTGATCGCGGCGGCGGATGATCCCGTGAAGCTTTCCGACCTCTCGCTCGACGGCAGATTCGATGCCGCGGTGGCGACGCGGGAGATCGAGGCGGCGCTGGCGGCCGGCGACGTGGAACTCGCGCAGAGCTTCGTCGACCTCGCGGCGGATCGCGGCATCGTGCTTGCGCCGCGCCTCGCCGAGCAGGTGGCAGCCGCCAAGCGCGAGACCGAGCGGGCCTCGCACAAGCTGGCGAGCTTCGCGCGCGGCTTCATCACGGGTCAGCCGGACGATTTCGCGAGTGCGGCCGGCATGGCGACCGGCGATCTCTTCGTGTTCGGCGATGTGCGCGACGTGGTGCGGGAAGGCTCGCGCATGGCGCGCGGGCGGGAGACCGATACGCTGGTGCTCGCGCTTGCGGGCGCCGGCATCGCGGTAACTGCAGGAACCTATGCCAGTCTCGGCGCGGCGGCGCCCGCGCGCGTCGGGCTCTCGCTGGTGAAGGCCGCGCGCCGCACGGGCCGCATCGGCGAGCCGCTGGTGCGCGCCATCCGCGCAGAGAAGACCGAAGGGATCGTGAAGCTCGCCGGCGATCTCGGCCGCACGCGTTCCAAGGCGGGCACGCGCGCCGCCCTCGATGCGCTCAAGGTCTCGGACTCGCCGAAGGATCTGGCGAAATTCGCGCGCCTCGCCGAAGCCAAGGGCACGCGCACGCGCGCGATCATGAAGGTGCTCGGCCGCGGCGCGATCCTGCTCACCACCGCGCTGTTCGATCTCGCGATGTGGATCTTCTGGGCCGTGCTCAACGTGGTCGGCTTCGTGATCGCGCTCAAGCGCGCGACCGAGCGCATGACGCTGCGGATGATCCGCCGCGGCAAGGCGCGCCGGGCGGCCGCGTTGCAAGCTTCCGCGGTCCCGGCCTAGCCCCGACGGGGTTGGGTTGCCGGGCCGGGCGCCCTATAAGGGCGCCTCAATCCCTGTCCGGATCCTCCATGCCGACATTCAACAACGGGGCCGTCGAGACGGCCTATCTCGACGAGGGCGAGGGCGCGCCGATCGTGCTGGTGCACGGCTTTGCGTCGAGCCTGAAGGTGAACTGGGTCGATCCGGGCTGGGTCTCGACGCTCACGCGGGCCGGGCGGCGCGTGATCGCGCTCGACAATCGCGGGCACGGGCAGTCGAGCAAGCTCTACGAGCCGGAGGCCTATCGCATCCCGAACATGTCCGAGGACCTCATCCGCCTGCTCGATCACCTGAAGATCGAGCGCGCGGACGTCATGGGCTATTCGATGGGCGGGCGGATCACGGCCTTCACGGCCGCGCGCACACCCGAGCGGGTGCGTTCCGCGATCCTCGGCGGCATCGGCATGACGCTGATCACCATGCGCGAGGCGGGCGGCGAGAACATCGTGGCAGCGCTGGAAGCGCCCTCGCTGGACGACGTCACGGATCCGACCGGGCGCACCTTCCGCATCTTCGCGGAGCAGACCAAATCGAACCTCAAGGCGTTGGCGGCCTGCATGCGCGGCTCGCGCCAGCGGCTGCCGCGCGAAGAGGTCGCGCGGATCACGGCACCGGTGCTGGTCGCGGTCGGCACCAAGGACGAGGTGGCGGGGTCGGCGCACGAGCTCGCGGCGCTGATCCCGAATGCCAAGGTGCTCGACATCCCGAACCGCGACCACATGCGGGCGGTCGGCGACCGCGTGTTCAAGGACGGCGTCATCGAATTCCTGGCGAGCCTGCCATGACGCGCCACCTGGTTCCCGCCACCGGCATCTTCAGAGGCGCGGCGGGCAACCGGCTGGTGGCCGACGTGTTCGGCGAGGCGGGGCCGCCGGTGCTGCTGCTGCATGGCGGCGGCCAGACGCGGCATGCCTGGCGCGCGACCGCGGAGCGGATCGCGGAGTCGGGCGCCACGGCCTACGCGGTTGATCAGCGGGGGCACGGCGACTCCGACTGGATCGCAGACGGCGCCTATGCGTTCTACGACTATGCGGCGGACGCGACCATGATCTCCAATGCCTTTGCGGCGCGCGGCGAGCCGCGGCCGATCGTGATCGGCGCCTCGCTCGGCGGGATCGCGGCGCTGCTCGCGGCCGGCAAGGCGGCGCGCGACGGGCGCGAGGTCTTTTCCGGCATCGTGCTGGTCGACATCACGCCGCGGGTGGACGGCGGCGGCGTCGCCAAGGTGCAGGCCTTCATGCGCGCGCGGGCGCACGAGGGCTTCGCGACCATCGGGGAAGCCGCCGACGCGGTCGCGGCTTATCTGCCGCACCGGCCAAAGCCGCGCTCCCATGACGGGCTGAAGAAGAACCTGCGGCTCCATCCGGACGGCCGATGGCGCTGGCACTGGGACCCGCAGTTCCTCGACGGCCCGCGCACCATCAATACGGGGCGCGAGCAGCTGCAGTCCGACCTGGTCGAGAGCGCGCGCACGATCAAGGTGCCGGCGCTGCTGGTGCGCGGCGGCTCCTCGGAGCTGGTGCACGAGGCGCATGCGCGGGAATTTCTCGAGCTCGTCCCGCATGCCGAATATGTCGACGTCGCGGATGCGCGGCACATGGTGGCGGGCGACAGCAACGACCGCTTCTCTGAGGCGGTGCTCGACTTTCTCTCGCGGCTCACGCCGGGCGCGAAAACGCGAGTCTCGTGAATCGGTTGGCGCGCTCCGCTCAGATGTGGATTCCGGCGTCGTTGAGAGTTCGATTCAACTCACGCTTCAATTTTGATTCAGCGCCGGGATCACGTGATCGGTGAGCAGCGGCGCGAGCCGGACCTCGGCGCGTGCCGGATCGACCCAGCGCAGTTCGGCGATCTCGGCCTGGGCGCGCGGTGTTCCGGCGAGGCGGACCGCGAACACCGCCGCTTCGACCTGCCGGTCGGGTTCGTTGGCGGCGATCGCCAGATAGCGGCCGATCAGCGGGGCAGGGCCTTCGAGCTGCGTCCCCAGCTCCTCGGCGACCTCGCGGGCCAGGCTCGCGATTTCGCTTTCGCCCGGCTCGGGCTTCCCGCCCGGCAGCATGTAGGTTGAAGTCCCTCGTTTCAGCACGGTCAGAATGCGTCCGTTCTCGCGAACGAGGGCCGCAACGACACGAATCGGTGAGGGTGTGGCGGGGGTCACAGACAGGGCATACCTGTGCTATCTATGACCCTCAAGGCGGGACGGGCAGTATCCCCCGCCGCACGATCGGAGACTCAGATGGCCCAGCAGCAGACGCGCATCGCCAAGGCGCTCGACAAGGTCGACCCGGTCTGGGCGCGCATCCGCGAGGAGGCCGAAGATATCGTCCGGCGCGAGCCCGAGATCGCGACCTTCATCTATTCGTCGGTGCTTCATCACGATTCCCTCGAAAGCGCGGTCGTGCACCGGGTCGCCGAGCAGCTCGGCAACTCGGATGTCTCGGCTGAGCTGATCCGCCAAGCCTACCAGGACGCGCTCGAGGATAGTCCGGTGCTGGGCGAGATCTTCCGCGCCGACATCGTCGCGACCTTTGATCGCGACCCGGCGACCGATCGCTTCATCCAGCCGGTGCTCTATTTCAAAGGCTTCCACGCGATCCAGACGCACCGGCTGGCGCACTGGCTCTGGGGCAAGGGCCGGCGCGACTTCGCGCATTACCTGCAGGGCCGCTCGTCGGTCGTGTTCCAGGTCGACATCCACCCGCAAGTGCCGATCGGGCGCGGCATTTTCCTCGATCACGCCACCGGGCTCGTCGTCGGCCAGACCTCGGTGATCGAGGACGACGTGTCGATCCTGCAGGACGTGACGCTGGGCGGCACCGGCAAGGAGGATGGCGACCGCCATCCGAAGATCCGCCGCGGCGTGCTGCTCGCGGCCGGCGCCAAGGTGCTCGGCAATATCGAGGTCGGCCATTGCGCGCGCGTGGCGGCCGGCTCGGTGGTGCTCAAGCCCGTGCCGCACAACACCACGGTGGCGGGCGTGCCGGCGCGGGTCGTCGGTGAAGCGGGCTGCGCCGAGCCTTCGCGCACCATGGACCAGATGCTCTACGACGCGGGCCCCTGAGTTCCGGCTACATTCCGAGCCGGCCACATTGCAGACACCTGGGCTTGCTCAGTTTCATGGACTCGCGCATGACCGGCGGCGGGTGGGCCGGTCATTGACTCACATGATCCGCGGTGCGGCGGATCCATCAACTCAGCCCGATATCAGCGACGCGCAACCCGTAACGGTTGCGCGGACGGACCAGAGGAGGGGACCCGTGGACGTCGCCGAGATCAAGAAGCTCGACGCTTACCTGAAGAAGTGCTTCAGCAATCCGAAGATCCGCGTCGTACCGCGGCCGAAGAAAGAGGATTCCGCCGAGGTCTATATCGGCGAGGAATTCATCGGCGTGCTCTTCGTCGACGACGAGGACGAGGACCGCAGCTACAATTTCCAGATGGCGATCCTGGAAGGGGACTTGGAGTAGGGGGCACTCCGCCTCCCGCCAGTTTCTTTCCGCGCGCTCCTACTTTTCGACCGTCACCCTGAGGTGCTCGCGCGTAGCGCGAGCCTCGAAGGGCGACGGCCGGTGACTCACCACGAGTATTCTGCACCGCCCCGGCCGTTCATCCTTCGAGGCTCGCTTCGCTCGCGCCTCAGGATGACGGGATCGAGGTATGAACGCGCGACGACTAGGTTGCGCTCGGCTTGAGCGATGCAATCAGCCTATCCACGCCGTTCGCGACGCCGCGCCAATCCGCGAGCCAGTCGCGCGGAAAGCGGATCGTCACGTCGGTGGTGCCGAGGCGGCGCTCGAGCAGGCAGGAGCCGATCACGCCGCCCGGCGCGGACCGCGTACAGCGCACGAGGAAGCGGCTCGGCGCGGCGGCGTCGTAAAGCAGGTCTTCGCCCTGATAGGGCGTGCCGTCGCGGAACGACATGCTGATCAGCCCTTCGGGTCCCGTAACGTGCCCTTGCGCGAGGTAGCGCGGATAGATCGCGTTCAGCCGCTCGAACGGAGCGAGCGTCGCGCCTTGCGGAACGATGGTGACGAACAGCCGGTCGAGCGCCTGGCGTTCTTCGGCGTGCAGGGCCTTGGCGTGCGGATCGGGCGGCTGCAGCGACGGCCAAACAAAGGCAAGGTCGAGCCGCTCCTGCGTGCCGGTGCGCCGCTGCACGGGCACGCGGATCGCGGCCGGCGGGACATTGAACAGCACGCCGCCGACCGTGATCGGGAACGCGGGCGCGTCGGGCGCCGCGACGCCGCGCGGCCATTCCGGCCAGAGCACCGAGGTGACGAACAGGCCGGCGCTCACCAGCAGGATCACGCTGACCAGGACGAGCAGCACGAGGCCCATCGCGCCGCCGCGACGTCCCCGAAGGGCATCCCGTGTCCGTGCTGCAAGTTGTGCCATGGCCCTTTTTGCATATTCGGGGCACGCGAATCGCGCGCAGTATTACATGCGGATCCGGGCGTTTACCCTTTCTTAAGGATGCGCTGGCGCCGGGCCGGCGGGTCCCCGATGATGCCGCGGTTCCGAGGAGAGTTCCGCGTGTCGGGCGAAGCCGCACAAAACTTCATGGCGCTGGCGATCGGCTTCGCGGTCGCGGGCCTGCTCGCGACCGGCTACCAAGCCGTGACCACACGGCCGCTGAGCTTCCGACTGCTCGCCATGGGCGCGAGCCTCAAATCCTTCGCGGCGATTCCGGTGCTCACCTTCGCGGCGCCCTTCATCATCATGCGCAACACGATCCGCGGCCGTCGCATCGAGAACCGCCGCTTCGAGTTCGTGATGCTGGCGACCGTGCTCGCCGGCTTCTGGAGCCTGCTGTCCGGAACCGTGGTCGTGATGGCGTTCACGGCGCTGCGTCACGTCTTCGCGTAGGCCGCGCGGTCCGCTAAACAGACCCCTGACCGTTTCTTCCCAACGTCAGGACCCCCATGCCGATCTATGCGCTCGACGGGCAGGCGCCCGAGTTCCCCGATGCCGGACAGTATTGGATCGCCGAGACCGCGGTGGTGATCGGCCGCGTGCGGCTCAGGCCGGGCGCGAGCATCTGGTACGGCTCGACGCTGCGCGGCGACAACGAGTGGATCGAGGTGGGCGAGGGCTCCAACATCCAGGAGAACTGCACGCTGCACACCGACATGGGCTTCCCGCTCACCGTCGGGGCGCACTGCACGATCGGTCACAATGTGGTGCTGCACGGCTGCACGGTCGCCGACAACAGCCTGATCGGCATGGGCGCGATCTTGCTCAATGGCGCGAAGATCGGCCCCAACAGTCTGGTCGGCGCCGGCGCGCTCGTCACCGAGGGCAAGGAGTTTCCACCGAGCTCGCTGATCGTCGGCTCGCCCGCGCGCGCGGTGCGCACCTTCGACGAGAAGGGCACCGGCATGTTGCGCGGCGCCGCCGACTGGTACGTCGCGCGCTGGCAGCAATACGCCAAGGGGCTGACGCGGATCGGCTGAGGCG
>JAEYAU010000252.1 GCA_023404705.1 Pseudomonadota bacterium | reverse complement strand
CCATCAGCGCCAACGAAATGCCCCAGGACCGCGTAATAACGATCGACGGCAATACAGAAGGGTATCTGACCCACAATGGCAACACTTACGCGTATCAGGCCGGCCAGGGCAACAACAGCGTTACCTTTGGCGCCGAGCCTGAAGGGATCCTCACCATCAACCTCTACTACGAACGCGCCATCAACACCGGTGGCGGCGGCGGCGGTGGCGGCGGTGGTGGGGGTGGCGGCAACCGTTAGCCGCGGAACTCGCGGCTGCGCATGGGGCCGGTCACGGCCCCTTTTCTTTCCGCGCCACATATCAGTGTGACTGAATGACTCGGTGCATCGCCGTCGGTCAAAGCGAGGTCCTATACGACCAGCTAAGATTGCCAACCATTAAACATTCGCAACCCGCTTGTATCGCCGTACGCGTTCGTGAGACCATTCCCTGGGTCGAGTTGAAGCAGTTGTCTCGCGGTGGCGGAGTTTCGCGCGATGACCGGTCAGGTGAGCGAGCCCGATACATTGCTGATGGGCGAGGCGCCCACTGCAGCCCACCGTCGGGCCGCCGCCGCATTGATGATCCTGATGCTGGCCGGCTTTGCGGCCGTCGCGCCGATCGCGGGCAAGCCCCTCTTCGAGCTCAACGCTTTTTTTCCGACCCTCGACGCCATCGTATTCGTGACCGATCTGGTGACGGCCGTTCTGCTGCTGGCGCAATACTCGATCCATCGCTCGCGCGCGCTGTTCGCCCTCGCCTGCGGCTATCTGTTCACGGCCTTCATCGTCGTCCCGCACGCGCTGACGTTCAGAGGTGCCTTCTCGCCCACCGGCCTGCTCGGCAGCGGCATCCAGACCGGATCCTGGCTCTTCATCTTCTGGCATCTCGGGTTTGCGGTCGCGTTGCTGGCCTATGCGCTGCTGCGCAGGCGGCAGGCGACGTCGGCTCCGCGCAAGGAGTCCGTGGCGAGGCCGATTGCCGCGGCGGTCGCCGCGCTGCTCCTCCTCGTGAGCGGGCTGACGTGGCTTTCCACCAGCGGCGCCGACCTTCTCCCCCATATCGTCACGGATCAGCGAAGCCTGAGCCCCATCGTCGTCTATCCGGTCGGGCTCACGATCCTGGTGACGGCCGCCGCCGCTGCAGTTCTCTCGATCGGGCAGCGCTCCAAGCTCGATCTGTGGCTCCAGGTCGTGGCATTGGCCTTCATCCTCGAAATGATTTTCAGCGGCCTGCTTCCGACGATACGCTTCAGCACCGGCTTCTACGCCGGGCGGGTCTTCTCGCTCATCACCTCGAGCATTGTCCTCGTCATTCTGCTCGCCGAGATGACGCGTCTCTACGCCGAAGTGGCGCGCGCCAATGCGGTGCTGCGGCGCGAACAGGACAACAAGTTCTTGAATCTGGAGGCCATGTCCGCCTCGATCGCGCATGAGGTCCGCCAGCCTTTGAGCGCGATCGCCGCCACCGGAGGAGCGGCGCTGCGTTTCCTCAAGCGCGATGCGCCCGATGCCGTCGGCCTCGAGAAGGCCCTCGTGCACATGATGGATGCGAGCCGCCGTGCCAGCGAGATCTTCGACAATGTCCGCGTGTTGTTCGGCCGGGCCGAGATGCCGAGAACGCAAGTGGACGTCAACAGCCTCATCCTCGATGCGCTGCGCGTGCTCGATGCCGATCTTCGGCGAGAGGCGATCAGAACGACCGTGATGCTTTCGCCCGACCTGGCGCTCCTGACCGCCCATAAAGGCCAGCTGCAGGAGGTCGTCTTCAACCTCATGAACAATGCGATCGAGGCGATGCAGGCGGTCCAGGGCAGCCGGACGCTGCGGATCACCACGGACGCCGATTCCGAAGGTTCGATCGAAATTTGCATCGAGGACACCGGGCCGGGGATCAGCCTCGATCGTCCCGAAGCGATCTTCGACGCGTTCGTCACGACCAAGCCCAGCGGCATGGGCCTGGGGCTCGCCATTTGCCGGATGATCGTCGACCGTCACGGGGGCACGCTCAAGGCCGGGCGCAGTAAGCTCGGGGGCGCGCTCTTCCGCATCCGCTTCCCGGCCGAAGCCTCCGAGATGGCGCCCGCGCGATCGAGCGCCGCCTGACGACGCGCGGATGCACAGCCGCGACTGGGCTTCTCGCCAAGCTCGCAACGTGACGGACCATTGCGGCCGCGCTTCGCCCATCCTAGGCTCGACCCACAGTCGGGGAGATCGGGATGGGTACCTTCAACGCATCTGCCGTGCTCGCCGCATGCGGCATGCTCGCGCTGCCCGGCCAAGCCATGGCGCAAGCGAGCGCGGCCGACCTCGCGCGCATCGAGCATATCGTGGTGATCTACGCCGAGAACCGCAGCTTCGATCACCTCTACGGCTTCTTCCAGGGCGCCAACGGGATCGCGCAGGCGACCGACGAGCAGAAGACGCAGCTCGATCACGACGGCACGCCGCTGCCCTATCTTGTGGTGTTCGACCACGGCAAGCCGGCCGAGGGCTATCCGCAGCTGCCGAACGGTCCGTTCCCGATCGACGGCGTGCCGCTCAACAAGGATCCGGGCGCGGTGCTGCCGAGCCCCATTCACGCCTTCTATCACAACGTCGAGCAGATCAATGGCGGCCGCAACAACATGTTCGCCGCGATGTCGAACCGCGGCGGCTGGGTGATGGGCTATTTCGACGGTCGCAAGCTCAAGTCCTGGACCTGGGCGCAGGAGTACACGCTCGCCGACAATTTCTTCATGGCCGCTTTCGGCGGCTCGTACCTGAACCATCACTGGCTGATCTGCGCCTGCACGCCGCGCTACGAGAATGCGCCCGAGAAGATCAAGGCGGTGCTCGACGAGAACGGCAAGCTGAAGAAGAAGCCCGAGTCGCCCTCGGCGCGCGACGGCGCCGTCGATGTGTTCAGCGCCGGCGGCGGCACGATCTCGCCCGACGGCTACTCGGTGAACACGATCCAGCCGCCCTATCAGCCGAGCGGCACGCCGCCCGCGCCCGACGGCAATCTGGATCTCGCGCAACCGGTGGACGGCCGCCTGCCGGTGCTGCCGCCGCAGTCGCTCAAGACCATCGGCGACACGCTCTCGGCGAAAGGCGTCACCTGGGCCTGGTATGCGGGCGGCTGGACGCTCGCATCGCAGGACGGGCGGCGGCCGGCGGAGGAGAAGCGGCGCGTCATCTATAATCGCGAGCCGGGCAGCCCGAACTTCCAGCCGCACCATCAGCCGTTCAACTATTACACACGCTTCGCGCCCGGGACCGAGGACCGGATGCGCCACCTCAAGGACGGCGAGGATTTCTTCCGCGCCATCGACGAGGGCACGCTGCCGAGCGTCGCCTTCTACAAGCCGGTCGGCATCCTCACGCAGCATCCGAGCTACACCGACCTGCTGTCCGGTGACGCCCATATCGCGGACACGCTGGAGCGGCTGCGCAAGAGCCCGCAATGGAGCCGGATGCTGGTCGTCGTCACCTATGACGAGAACGGCGGCTTCTGGGACCACGTCCCGCCGCCGGCGGGCGATCGCTTCGGTCCCGGCACGCGCATCCCGGGCCTCATCGTCTCCCCCTTCGCCAAGCGCGGCTTCGTCGATCACACGGTCTACGACACCACGTCGATCCTCAAGCTGATCACCCGCCGCTTCGATCTCGAGCCGCTGCCCGGCGTGCGCGCCAATGTCGGCGATCTCACCAATGCGCTGACCTTCGCGCCGTGAAGGTCAGCGCGGGGTGAGCCTCACTGCGTCGCCGTCAGCCCATAGACCGACATCTCGGTGCGGGCGTCCGCGATCGAGAACCAGCGGTGCTGCTCGGCGCGGAAGGTGCGCCAGTTCTCAAGCACCTTCTTGAACTGCTCGCTCTTCGCGGCCTCCTCGTCGAGCACGCTTTCCAGCGCGCCGCGCAGCGCGCGCAGCACGTCCGGCGACAGCACGACGAGCTGCGCACCCTGCGCGATCACGCGCGAGATCGCCTTGGCGTTGCGCGCGTCGTAGCCGGCCAGCATGTCCATCAGCGCATAGGCGCTGGCGGCGCGCAGCATCGCCTGGTGGCCTGGCGGCAGCTTCGCCCAGGCGGCCTTGTTCACATAGAGGCTCGTATTGGCGCAGAGCTCGAGCACGCCCGGCACGTGCATGTATTTCGCGACCTTGTGGAAGCCGAGCTTCTCGTCGTCATAGGGACCGACCCATTCGGCCGCATCGATCGTGCCCTTCTCGAGCGCCGGATAGATGTCACCGCCCGCGATCTGCTGCGGGACGACGCCGAGCTTCGACAACACCTTGCCGCCGAAACCCGCGACCCGCATCTTGATGCCGCTGAAGTCCGCCGGCGTCTTCAGCTCGCGGCGGAACCAGCCGAAGGTCTGCCCGCCCGTATTGCCGCACGGGATGCTGACCACGCCCATGCCGTCATAGGCCTCGTCGATGAGCTTCCGCCCGTCGCCATACATGTACCAGGCATTGTGCTGGCGCACCGTCAAACCGAACGGCAGCGAGCCGTCGAAGATCAGCGTCGGGTTCTTGCCGATGTAATAGCCGCCATAGCTGTGGCCGCACTCGACGGTGCCGTTCGCGACCGCGTCCAGCACCTGCAGGCCGGGCACGATCTCACCGGCCGCGAAGGTATCGATGACGAACTTGCCCTCGCTCATCTCGTTCACGAATTTCGCGATGGTCGGCGACGCGCCCCACAAGCCTTCGATCGCCTTCGGAAAGCTCGAGGCAAGCCGCCACTTGAGTGCGCCTTGTGCGATGGCGGGCGCCGCGAGCGCGGCCGTGGCGCCGCCTGCCGCGATGCGAGCGAATGTCCGACGAGTGAGCGACATGAAAACCCTCCCTGATGTGTGCGTCTCCGCCGGCGAGGGTTGTTGTTGACGGCTTCGAGGCCGGCCCCCGGAGGCTAGCAGAACGCGCGACGCTCGGGCCTCGCCCGCGAAGCGGAGCGGCCCGGACCGGAATGCAAGGCTCGCGCCCCGATTGGGCAGGGTTGGGCCGGACGCCCAGCCGGGTCCGGCCGCCAATGTGTGAGCTAGCTCACGCAACCGTCTCGGGCGTGCGCCTAAGGTGCCCGCACGGGTTGGCACGACCGAGAGAGGGGCACCCGTCCCCGCAAGACCCAACGCACCGGGAACAACGGCATTTGCCTGATCAGGCGATGTGAGGCGCTATGCTCGACCAACCGACCAAGCCGGACGATCGGCGCAACGTCCGTGAAGCGCGCGCGCAGGCCTTTCTCGAGCAGGACCTCAAGGGCCAGCGGCAGTGGTACTCGCAGCGCTCCTCCGCCTACAAGACGCGCGCCCAGATGCTCAGCCTGTTCGTGCTCGCGGCCGGTGCCGCGACCACCTTCGTGCAGGTGTTTCGCGACGTGTGGTGGATCTCGATCCTCACGGCGGGGCTCGGCGCGCTCGTGATCCTGACCGAGGGCTGGCAGCGCATCGCCCGCTACAACGAGACCTGGATCGCCTATCGCACCGCCTCCGAGCGCCTGAAGCGCGAGCAGCGGCTCTACGTCAACGGCGCCGGTCTCTACCGCAATCCGGACGAGGAAGAGGCCTATGTCCAGTTCGTCGAGAGCGTCGAAGCCGTTCTCGCCGAGGAGCAGCAGATCTACTGGCAGGCGCAGCGCAGCGACGGCGCACGCCTGGAGAAGAGTGCCGCCAAGGTGCAATAGATGGCATCGGTCTTCATCAGCCATTCGAGCCGCGACAACGCCTTCGCGGCCGAGATCAAGGCCTGGCTGGCCGACCAGGGCTACGAGAACGTCTTTCTCGACTTCGACAAGACCACGGGCCTCGACGCCGGACGCGAGTGGGAGCGGCAGCTCTACGAGGCGATCAGCCGCTGCCATGCGGTGCTGCTCATCATCACGACGTCCTGGCTGGACTCGAAATGGTGCTTCGCCGAGCAGGCCCAGGCGCGTGCGCTCGGCAAGCTGATCTTTCCGCTCGTCATCACGCCCGACGACCGCAAGCTGATCGGGCCGACGCTCCGTACCATCCAGACCGAGCTGTGGAACGACGATGGCCGCGCTCACCTGGCGCGGCGCCTGAAGGAGGTTGCCGAAGAGATCGCCCGCGGTCACCGCTGGGACCGCTCGCGCCCGCCCTGGCCCGGCATCATGGCCTTCGAGGCCGAAGACGCGGCGGTGTTCTTCGGGCGCGATCCCGAGATCCGCAAGATCAGCGAGCAGCTCGAGGCGCGGCGCGTCCATGGCGGCGCGCGGCTGGTGCTGATCGTCGGCGCCTCGGGAAGCGGCAAGTCCTCGGTGCTCAAGGCCGGCGTGCTGCCCTATCTCGGACGCGATCCGCGCAGCTATGTTGCGCTGCCGCCGTTCCGCCCCGGACGTACGCCGGTGCTGGCTTTCGCCAAGATGCTGGCCGAGGCGCTCGGGCGCGCCGGCGATTTCCAGGCGATCCGCGCCGACCTCACTGGCCCCGATCCGCGCGCTGCGCTCGCAAACGCGTTCGAGGCTCTGAGGATCGGCCCGGCGCGGGATGCCACCGTGCTCGTCTCGGTCGACCAGTTCGAGGAGCTCTTCACGGTCGCGGAGCCGAAGGAGCGCGCTGCCTTCCTGCAGCTGCTCGCAGCGCTCGCCGCGACCAACGAGGAGCATCCGCTGCCGACCCTCGTGGTCGGCACGGTCCGGTCGGATCTGCTCGGCGAGATCCTGAAAGCGCAAGGCTTTGCGATCGCGCACGAGGTGCACACGCTGGGCGCCCTGCCGGTCGAGCGCCTGCCGAGCGTGATCGAAGGCCCGGCCGAGATCGCCGCGATCCACCTGGACGACGGCCTCGTTGCCCGCATCCTCGGCGACGTCGGCGCCGCGCCAGAGGCGCTGCCGCTGCTCGCCTTCACGTTGCGCGAGCTGAACGAGCGTTACGGCGGCGACAAGAAGCTCACGCTCGCCGACTACGAGGAGCTGGGCGACCCGGAGCGCAAGCTCAGGCCGCTCGAGAATGCGGTTCGCCGTACCGCCGAGGACGTGCTGGCCGCGGCCGCACCGACGCCCGAAGAGGAGGCTGCGCTCAAGGAAGCCTTCGTGGCGCAGCTCGTGCGCGTCAATCAGGACGGCGTGCGCCTGCGCCGTCCCGCGCGCATGGATGACATTCCGCAGGGCGCGCGGCGATTGATCGAGAAGCTCGTCGCGGCGCGACTGCTGTCCGTCCGCACCGAGGGCGAGGCGAACGCGATCGAGGTCGCGCACGAATCCTTGTTCAAGGCCTGGCCGAAGCTCACGGCTTGGCTCGATCAGGAACAGGACTTCCTCACCGGCCGCCGCCAGATCGAGGAGTCGGAGCGCCTGTGGGCGACCACGCCGCCGGCACAGAAGGACAAGGCGCTGCTCTCCGGTCTTCTGCTCGAGAAGGCGCGCGAGTGGAGCATGACTCATCCGGAGCGGCTCAAGAACGTGCGCGACTTCGTGCTGGCCTCGATCCGCGCGGCGGATCTGGAGCTCGCGAAGGCGCGCCGGCGGCAGCTCATCCTGACGAGCGTCGCGGCCGCCGCCGCGCTCGTGTTTGCGGTTCTGGGCGGCGTCGCCATGCTGCAATATTTCGAGGCCGACGCGGCGAACAAAACCATTCGCGTCGTTCAGCGCCTGGCGCGCCATACGGGCGACACGAGCGCCCGACCCCAGCGCAACCTGCTCCTGAGCGTGGAGGTGGCGCGGCTCAGGGCCAGCGGCAAGGCGGGCGTGTCGCTCGCCGCGATCGATGCGGTACGTCAGCAGCTGCATCTGGCCGGCGGACGGCCGCTCTCCGGACATCTCAAGTCGACCCGCGTGGCTACGTTCTCCCGCTCGGGGCAATGGCTCGCCACCGGCAGCGACGATGGCATGGTGCGGCTGTGGGACGTGAGCGCTCCGGAGCCGAAGAGCACCGTGCTGTCCGAGAGCGGCAGCAAGATCCGCGCGCTCGCCTTCGGCCCGGACGACGGCTGGCTGTTCGGCGCCGATGAAGCGGGTGTCATCCGATCCTGGAAGATCGGGGGATCGGGAATCACCCCCGGGCCCACCAGTCCCGCGTTCAGCGCAGTGCATGCGATGGCCACTGATCCGAAAGGCAGATGGCTGGCATTCGCAACCGAGGCCGGAAACGTCTGCACATGGAAGCTCAGTGACAGCGGGTTCGTCGAAGCGCCCTGCTGGGACTACGGTAAGCCCGTCCATCACCTGCGCTTCAGCGCCCAAGGCCGCTGGCTCGCCGCTGCTGGCGGGCACGACTACGCGGAGGTCGCCCTCTGGAATCTATCGGATGGTGCACCGCCGGCCGCCCCGAAGCGGTTCGCCCCTACGCACCGGCTGAACGGCGAGCCATGGCTTACCGCCATGGCGTTCAGCGGAGACGAAAGCCGTCTCGCGGTCGTCTATTCCTATCATGCCCAAGTCTGGGATCTCACCAAGGAGAACCCGCCGTCTCATGTCCTCGCCGAGGGTAGTCATGGTCAGTGGATCACGGGAGTCGACGTCAGCCCGGACGGCCGATGGTTTGCGACCGCCGGATCGGACGCCCGCGTCAAGCTGTGGGAAATCGGCGGCTCGCCGGAGCCGATTCACCTCGAAGGCCATACCGCACCCGTCAATGCAATCGCGTTCAGCGACGACGGCAAGTGGTTGATCACGGCCGGCAATGATACGACCGCGCGACTCTGGAATCTGGCCGGGACCAGAACGATTCCGAGCTTGGTTCTGCGCGGACAGGATTCGACCATCGCGGGCGCGCGCTTCAGTCCGGGCGCGGCGCCGCGCCATCTCGTGACAGTCGGCGACGATCAGCATGCGCGCCTGTGGAGCATCGCGAACCTCGCGGCCGACTCGATCGCCTTGCGAGGACACAAGGGCGCCGACGCCGAGAAAGCTGCGGCCGTCAGCGCCGACGGAAGGTGGATCGCCAGCGCGGGCTATGACGACAAGCAGCTGCTGGTCCGATCGATCGAGCGGCCGAGCGATCCCGTCGCGAGAGCGTCGCTCGAAAGCCAGGCCAAGGGCATTGCGATCAGCCGCGACGGCCGCTGGATCGCGGCCGCGCTGCATGGACCGCGAGCCATCTACCTGTGGCGCTTCCCGGAGCTCGGCACCGCCATCCGCCTCACCATGGGAGCGACGCCCGGCGAGGTCAGCCTCGGCTTCAGTCCGGACAACCGCTGGCTGCTGGCCGGAACCGACAGCGGCGGAAGAGTGAATCTTTGGGACCTCTCCGCCGAAGCTCCCGCCCCACCGCTCCGGCACATCTGCCGCCATGCCGGTTCGGTCCGCGGGCTCGCCTTCTCGGCGGACGGCCGCTTCGCACTTGCCGGGTCCTATGCGCAACAGGTTCGCCTCTGGGACTTGCGCGCCGGGGATCCGTGCGCCAGTCCGCGTATCCTCAGACACGATGTCGACGTGACGCGCGTCGCCATCAGCCATGACGCGCACTGGGCCGCGACCGCCGGGGACTACGAGCAAAAGGGCAGGCTCTGGGACCTCTCCGTGAGCGGCGCGCCGAAGCTCGAAGCCATCGTGCCTTTGAGCAGTCGCGGCACCTCGACGGCCATCAGTGCCGATGGGCGCTGGGTGGCCTTCGGCGATTGGGCCGGACGCATCAGCGTCATCGACCTGCAGGGGCCGAAGCCGCTGAAGCCGGTCGTGTTCTCGGGTCATGCCGGACGCACGAACTCGGTCGCCTTCACACCCGACAGCAAGCTGCTGGTCACCAGCGGGGAGGATCGTGTCGCACGCCTCTGGAATCCGAGCGATCCGCGCGAAGCACCGGTGACGCTTCGCGGTCATGCGGACACGGTCTTCATCGTCGGCACCTCGCCCGACAGCCGCCGCCTGGCGACCATCGACAAGACCGGAATGATCCTGGTCTGGGATCTTCAGCTGCCCGATCTGGTCGCTGTCGCCTGCCGCACCGCGGGCCGCCAGCTCACGGCCACCGAGATCCGCGACCTCCTGGGCGAAGGAAACGGCGAGCTCCCGTGCCTGGATCAACCGAAACCGAGCGAAGAGGCCCGGGCCGAAGAGTGAGGCCAGCCGTCGTGGTGCGAACGCGTTCTTTCGTCGCCATGCCACCAGGCCGATTTGCCTTGATCGGGAGCGCACGCCATCTAGGCTTCGCAGACCTTCCACGGATGCGGGACCCGCATGGCACGCCGTTTCTCCTCCATCGGTCTGTTCGGCATCTTCGGACGCTCCGGTGATTTGCGGCAGATCGATCAGGCGCTGCGCGCCGTGGACATCCATCCGCGTCTCGTGCCCGAAGCCGTCAAGCTCGCCATCGCGGGTCTCCTGAAAGAGGCCGCGGAGGACGGCGAGCCGGCCCCGCCCGCCTATGCCGCAGCAGCGGAAATCGTCGGCTACTGCATGATCGGCGCCGAGGCCTTCGCGGGCACCAATGGCGGAGAGCTCGCGGCCGAGGTCGAGGGACGGATCGAGCGCGCGCTCATCTCGGGCACCAATCTCGATGCGCGGCTGGTGCTGCTCACCCTGCACGCGCGCGTCTGCCAGCCGAGCGTGATCGCGCGATTCGAGCTGGAGAGCGTCGCTGGGTGAGCCTCGCGCGAACGCCGTCGTCTTGGATCGGCCGGTGCAGAAATATGCCATTGGCTGCATGCGCGAGGGCGGCTACGCCTATCGCAGAAGACCAACGGTGTTGTTCCACATTTCGAGGGCTGTGCATGTCCATTGATCTCTTCCGTCTCGCGGGTCGCACCGCGCTCGTCACCGGCTCGGCGCGCGGGCTCGGCTTTGCGATTGCCGAAGGTCTGGCGGCGGCGGGCGCACGCGTCATCGTCAACGGCACGACCGAGGCCGGCGTCGGCAAGGCGGTGGCTGCGTTGCGCGACAAGGCTCACGCCGCCGAAGGGTCCGCCTTCGACGTGACCGACGAGGCGGCGATCGCCGCGGCTTTCGCCCGCTTCGACGCCGCCGGCCTCGCGATCGACATCCTGGTCAACAATGCGGGCATCAACCTGCGCAAGCCCATGGTCGAAATGTCGACCGCGGATTGGCAGAAGGTGATCGACGTCAACCTCACCAGCGCCTTCGTCATGGGTCGCGAGGCCGCCAAGCGCATGATCCCGCGCGGCCGCGGCAAGGTCATCAATATCGCCTCGGTGACCAGCATGCTCGCGCGCCCGACCATTGCGCCCTACACGGCGGCGAAAGGCGGCATCAAGATGCTGACCCAGGTCATGGCCGCCGAGTGGGCCGGCCACGGCATCCAGGCCAATGCGATCGGCCCCGGTTACATGATCACCGACATGAACCAGACCCTGATCGACAACCCGACATTCAATGCCTGGGTGAAGGGCCGCACGCCGTCGGGTCGCTGGGGCAAACCCGAGGAGCTGGTGGGCGCCACCGTTTTTCTCGCCTCGGACGCCAGCTCCTACGTGAACGGCCAGCTCATCTACGTGGACGGCGGCATGACCGCGATCATGTGAGCCGTGTTGCGCAAGGCTCAGAGATGCCGGCCCTCGTCCACGGGCACGACGATTCCGGTCGCGCTGGTGAGATGAACGATGCAGGCGATCACCGCCCGCGCGACATCGTCGGGCGTGGTGAGGCGGGCGAGCGGCTGCTTCTCGGCCATCTTCAGCAGCGCCTCGCGGCTGCGGCCCGGGACGAAATCCGTGTCCACGCCGGCGGGCGAGACCGCGAACACGCGGATGCGCGGCGCCAAAATCTTGGCGAGCGCGATCGTGAGCGAGTCGACGCCGCCCTTCGCTGACAGATAGGCGATGCTGCTGCCCTGCCCGGTGCGCGCCGCGATCGACGAGATGTTCACGACCGCGGCGCTGCTGCCGCGCTCCAGCAAGGGACGGAAGCCGCGCACCATCGCAAACGGCCCGCGCAGATTGATCCGCACGGTGCGATCGAAGATCTCGTCCGTCAGTGCCGTGAGATCATTGAGCGGCACGGGCGTCGTCGCGCCGCCGGAATTGACCAGCGCATCGAGATGCCCGTAACGCTCCTCGACGGCGGCGGCCGCCGCTGCGATGGACGCCGAGTCCTCGATCGCGATCCGCACCGCCATGTGCCCGCCGCCCTGCAGTCCGCCCATCACCTCCTCGGCCAGCTCGCGCCGGTTGGCGTAGCCGACCACGACGCGAGAGCCGAGCGCGGCGAGACGCGCGGCCGTCGCCTTGCCGATGCCGCTGCTGCCGCCCGTGACGAGCGAGACTTTCGGGGTCGCCAGCGGGGGAATATCGATGCCGGGCATTCAGAGATCTCCGAAGCTGAGAGCGGTCGCTACATCGCGATCTTCGCAGCCTCGATCACCGGCTTCCATTTCGCAAGCTCGCTCGCGATGAAGGCTTTGAGGTCCTCGGGCGGGCCGCCCACGGCCTGCAAGGCATTCTGCGCGAGCACGGCCTTGCCCTTCTCGCTCTTGATAAAATCGTTCACGGCCTTGTTTACGGCCGCGATGATCTCGCGCGGCGTGCCGGTCGGCGCGACCACCGCGTACCATGCGGTCGCCTCGAAGCCCTTGAAGCCGGCTTCCTGCACGGTCGGCACGTCCGGCAGCTGCGCGGCGCGCTCGCTGGTCGTCACGGCGAGCGGACGAACCTTGCGCTCCGCCGCCAACGGCAGATAGGTCGGCATGAAGTCCATCGCGATGTCCACCTGGCCGCCGAGCAGGTCGGTCATCAGCGGCGCCGTGCCGCGATAGGGCACATTGGTCATCTTCACGCCGGTGGACTGCTGGATCAGCTCCGACGTGATGTGCCCGAGCGTGCCGTTGCCCGGATGGCCGACATTCACCTTGCCGGGATTCTCCTTCGCATAGGCGATCAGCTCCGCGAAAGTCTTGGCCGGGAAGTCGGGCTTCGCGGTCACCATCAGCGGTGATTTGGCGACGAGCACGACCGGCACGAAGTCCTTCTCGGAGTCGTAGGCCAGGCTTTTGTACATCAGCTTGTTCATCGCGATCGGCGACGGCGTCCCGAACAGGAAGGTGGCTCCGTCCGGCGGCGCCTTGGCGACCGAGGCGCCGCCGATATTGCCGCCCGCGCCCGTGCGGTTCTCGACGATGAACTGCTTGCCGAGGCTCTCGCTCAGCGCCTGCGCGGTGGCGCGTGCCAGCGTGTCGACGGCGGCGCCGGCCGGAAACGGCACCACGAAGGTGACGGTGCGGGCGGACCACTCCTGCGCGGCAGCCTGATCGGGCGCGAAGGCGAGTGCGAGGCCAACCAGGCCGAGAGAGATGAGACGCATGTGTCCTCCCCGTCCGTTGTTCAGACCTTCCGCGTGCTGATCACGTCGGCAGCTTCAACATCTCGCGCGCTTCCCGCGCAGTCGCGATCAGCCCGCCGAGCTCCTCGACGATGCGGCGCGCCTTCACGACCATGACGGCGTTCGATTCCGCCAGCACGCCCCTATGGAGATAGATCGCATCCTCGAGGCCGACGCGGACATGGCCGCCCGCCAGATAGGATTGTGCCACCATCGGAAAGGCCATGCGGCCGGTGCCGAATGCCGTCCACACGCTGCCGGGAGGCAGCAGACCGCGCGCGTAGAACACGGTCTCGGGCAGCGGCTGGAAACCGTACTTCACGCCCATCACGATCGAGCAGAGGATCGGCCCTTCGAGCGTGCCGTCGGCGATGAGATCGCGGCAGAGCGCGATGTCGCCGGAATCGAACAGCTCGATCTCGGGCCGCACGCCGGCCTCGCGGATCACCTTCGCCATGCGCCGGACATTCGGCGGCGTGTTGATCACGACCTCCTTGCCGGAGTTCATCGTGTTGAGGTCGAGCGTGCAGATGTCCGGCTTGAGCAGCGCGATATGCGCGACGCGGTTCTCGGGCCGCGTCAGCGTGGTGCCGGGCCCGGCGATCTTCGGGTCGTCCGGATCAGGCGCGAAGCGTCGGCCTGGTCCGGTCGTAACGTTGAGGATCACGTCGCGGTTCTTGGCGCGGATGCGCTCGACCACCTCGCGATAGTGCTCGATCTCCATCGAGGGACGGCCGCTCTTCGGATCGCGCACATGGATGTGCACCGCGGCGGCGCCGGCTTCGGCCGCGCCGAGGCAGGCGTCGGCGATCTGCTCCGGCGTGATCGGCAGATGCGGCGTCATCTCCGGCGTCGTCTGGTTGCCGGTGACGGCGCAAGTGATCATCACACGCGATTGCATCGCTGGCTCGAACCCCGGACGTTTCCCATTGCCGTCCCCGCGGCATCCCTTTCGGGTTCTACGATGGGACGCGAACACGGCGGCGCGGAATGTCCCACCATTCCGTAGACCGGAATGCGAGCCGGCTCAGTGAGCGCTCTGATCCGGCGCGCCGTCCTGCTTGAGCAGCACGACGCTGGTCTGGATGTTCTTCGCCATCTCCTTGAGCGGCGGCACGTAGCGCGCGATCGCCTCGGCCTTCGGGATCGCCGAGGTGAAATAGGTGACGCCGACGGTGGCCAGAACTTTGCGCCCCAGCATCACGGGCACCGCGATGGTCGAGGATGATTTCGGCTCCACGGTCGCGGAGCGCTCGGCGAAGCCGGCGCGCCGGATCATCGCGAGCAAGGTCAGCACCGCATCGCGGTCGCGCGCCGCCGCGGCTTCGGGATCGTCGGAGGCCGCGAGCATGTCGAGCAGCAGCGTACGCTCGTTCGCGGGACAGAACGCGATGTAAGCGCGTCCGAGCGCGCGCGACAGCAGCGCCAGCCGCATATTGATGGTCGCGTGGAACGGGGAGACCGGGCTGTCCGGGATCGTGCTGAAGCGCACCGCCACCGCGTCGCGGTCGAGCACCGCGACCGCGACCGGCCAGTGATACTTGCGCGTGAAGGCGATCGCCCAGGGCCGCGCGGCTTCGACCACCAGCGGATCGCCGTGGAAGCCCATGCTCAGCGAGCGCACCAGCGACGTGACCAGATAACCGCCCTGGCGCTGATCGTTGACCACATAGCCGAGCCCGATGAGCGTATCGAGCAGGCGCACGATCGTCGGCTTTGGCAAACCCGTGGCGCGGTGCAAGTGGCGGATCGAGCTCACGCGCTGGCGGTTGAGCTCGTGCAGGAGGTGCATGGCGCGGCGGACGGATTCGACGGGCGCTTCGGCCATGGGCGCTTCTCGCTATTCCGTCTACCGGAATGATCGCAGGCGATACTGGAATGCGCCCCCGCGGTTTGCAACCTGCATCGGCCGCCATCGCGCACAGGATCCGACACGTGACCACGCCAGCCCGTCCCGCTCCGTTCCGCCAGCGCTTCGCCGCGGGCGAGCGCCTGGTCGGCACCTTCATCAAGACGCCGACTCCGCACGCAATCGAGATCCTGGGCGATCTCGGCTTCGACTTCGTGGTCATCGACGAGGAGCACGCGCCATTCAATCGCGAGTCCATCGACATCGCATTGCTGGCTGCGCGCGCGAGCGGAACCGCCGGGATCGTGCGCGTGCCGAGCGCCACTCCGGCCGGCATCCTCTCGGTGCTGGACTGTGGCGCCACCGGCGTGCTCGTCCCGCATGTCGCCAGCGTCCAGATCGCGCAGAGCGTTGCGGCGGCGAGCCGCTACCGCGGCGGCAAGCGCGGCTATTCGGGCTCGGCGCGCTCCGGACGCTATGGCGCGACGCCGGTGTGGCAGAACGTCGATGCCGCCGATGCGCAGACCACCGTCATCGCGATGATCGAGGATCCGGAGGCAGTCGAGAACATCGAGCAGATCGTGAAGGTCGATGGCGTCGACGGCTTCTTCATCGGACGCGGCGATCTCACGGTCGCGTTCGGCGCGCCGTCCAACACCGCGCCGGTCATTCAGCAAGCGGTCGAGCGCATCACCAGCGCGGCGCGCGCCGCCGGCAAGCCGGTCTGCGTCATGGTCAATGCGGCGGACGAGGCCGAAGGCTTCCAGCTCCTCGGCGCCAGCGCCTTCATCGTCTCGTCCGACCAGGGCCTGATGCGCCGCGCCGCCGCGCAGGTGCTCAAGGATTTCGCCAAGCCCGCAGCTTGAGGCCAGGAGAAGAACATGTACCCCAAATCCGATCCGCGCTCCGCGCTGGCCAATCCCTCCGCCGCCAAGGCGCCGGCCCCTGCCGACTTTGCGGGCGCCGAATACGCCAAGTTCTACGAGACCGCGCCGCAGGAGGACGACGCAAACGGCCGCACCTGGTACGCGCGCGGCCAGAACTTCGTCATCGCCTACAGCGAGGCGAAGCCCGGCGCGCGCTTCGTGCGCGAGGCGCAGCCCGACGAATACGTGGTGCTGCTGCCGGACGCGTCGACCGGTGCGGAGATCTCCGCGGCCACCGACACGCGCAGCGTTGCGGGCTACTCGGTCGCCTTCGTGCCGCCGGGCCGCAGCAGCGTCGTGGTTCAGAACGGCGGCCGCGTCATCCGCATGTTCACGACGCAATCGGCCGACATGACGGCCAGATGCAACAACGCCGCGTCCTATGCGCAGCCGCATCCGAACATCCCACCCTTCGCGCCCTGGCCGGCGCCGCGCGCCAACCGCATCCACGCCTATAGCCTCGAGGTGAAAGCGCAGGACGGACGCTTCGGCCGCATCTTCCGCGGCTCCACCTTCATGGTGAACTATCTGGAGCCGCGGCACGGCCTGCGCGACGTGACCAAGCTCTCGCCGCACCATCACGACGATTTCGAGCAATGCTCGCTCGCCCTGGAAGGCGCCTATATCCACGACATCCGCTGGCCGTGGATTCCCGACATGACCAAGTGGCGCGACGACGACCACGAATACTGCGCGGCGCCCTCGATCGCCGTGATCCCGCCGCCGGCCATTCACACGTCCCGGTCGGTCGGCGAAGGCCTCAATCAGCTGGTCGACATCTTCTGCCCGCCGCGCATGGATTTCGCGTCCAAGCCGGGCTGGGTCGTCAACGCCGACGACTATCCCATGCCGGGAGAGTCCGATGGCCGTCAGTGAGACGGACGCGCGCGACGACGAGGTGAGCGCGCTGCTGGCCGGCGCCGTCGATCTGCATTGTCACAGCGGGCCGGCCGCGATGCCGCGCGTGCTCGACCACTACGACGCCATGATGGACTGCGCGGCCGCGGGCTTCCGCGCGCTGCTCTACAAGGATCACTTCTATCTCGGCGTGCCGCACGCGGTGCTGCTCGAGCGGCTGTTTCCCGACACCGGCGTGCGCCTGTTCTCGGGGCTGGTGCTCAACAACGCGAATGGCGGCTTCAACCCGCATGCCGTCGACCACGCGGCGAGCATCGGCGCGAAGATCATCTGGATGCCGACGCTCTCGGCCGCGAACCACATCGTGCAGCTCAGCGGACAGGGCAAGACCTTCCCGAAGACGTCGCGCAAGATGCTCGATCCGATCCCGCTCAGCGCGCTCGATGCCAACGGCGCCGTTCACGACGGCGCAAAGGCCTGCCTCGACATCATCGCGCAGGCCGACATCATCCTGGCGGGCGGCCACCTGCCCGCGCGCGAGCTGCACCTGCTGTTCGACGAAGCCAAGCGCCGTGGCGTGAAGAAGATGCTGGTCAATCACCCGACCTACATCGTCGGCTGCACCGACGCGGACATCCGCCAGCTCGTCGCCGCCGGCGCCTATATGGAGCACTCGATCTGCATGTTCGCCAATGGCAAGGCGAAGAAGTTCAGCGCCGAAGATCTCGCCCACCTGATCGAGGTCGCCGGCGTGGACCGCACGATCCTTTCCTCGGATCTCGGCCTGCTCGACAATCCCCGCCCCGTCGACGGCTTCCGCCAGATCGTCCGCATGCTGCTGGATCTGCAAGTCCAGGCGGCGGATATCCGCCGGCTCGTCGGCACGAACGCGGCGGGGCTGCTGGGTCTGGAGTGAGGGCCGAAACCGAGGAAATTGGCGCTCCCTAGGGGAATCGAACCCCTGTTTCAGCCTTGAGAGGGCGATTTTACAGCGTTTTCCAGTTCGTTTCAGTTTCCTTCGAGGCCAAAAAGCGCGAAAATACAAGCGGTTGAGTTCGCCCGAGTTTGCCCCAGTTCGACCGGGGATTTTTGATGATTTTCGACTCGGGCTGATGTAGGAGCCCTCCCATGGCCCGTCGCATTCGTTACAGTGAGCTCGAAACCCGCACCGCGCGCGACCGCCTGCGCGCCGGCAAACACCACTGGCGCGCCCTCGACCCGGGCCGCCTCGCGCTCGGCTATCGCCGCACTCGCAAGGCCGTGCCCGGGGTCTGGCTGAAGCGGGTGTACCAGGGCACAGACGAGCGCGGCATTGGCCACTACAAGACGACCACCATCGGCGTGGCCGATGACTTCTCTGACGCGGATGGCGTGAACGTGCTGAGCTATGACCAAGCCCAGCGCCGCGCCCGTGACCAGGACAAGCCGAGTAGCCCCCTCACCGTTAAGCAGGCCGTCGAGGCCTACATCGCGTTCCTCGACTCGCGCGGTCAGCGCATCAATGAGACGGCTGGTCGCGCCAACGCGCACATTCTGCCCAAGCTCGGCGAAATCGAAGTCGAGAAGCTGACCAGCGCGCAGATCCGCAAGTGGCTCGCCGACCTCGCCAAGGCGCCTGCCATGCTGCGCTCGAAGAAGGACAAGCGGCAGTTTCGCGCGGCACCAGGGGAGGACGCGGAGGCGATCCGGCGCCGGCAGTCGAGCGCGAACCGTGTGCTGACGATCCTCAAGGCCGCGCTCAATCACGCGTTCGATGAGGGCAAGGTCACCGTCAACGAGGCGTGGGGCCGTCGCGTCAAGCCATTTCGCGCTGTCGATGTCGCGCGGGTGCGATACCTGACGGTCGAGGAAGCGATGAGATTGCTCAACGCGACCGATCCGCAGTTCCGGCCGATGGTGCGCGCGGCGCTCGAGACCGGGGCGCGCTACTCTGAATTGACGCGGCTGACGGTGCGCGACTTCAACCCGGACAGCGGGACCGTGCACATTCGCCGGTCCAAATCGGGGCGCGACCGCCATGTGGTGCTCACTGAGGAGGGTGCGGCGTTCTTCGCGGAGGCGACTGCTGGCCGCGCTGGTGACCAGTTGATCTTCCGCCGCGCCGATGGTGAGGGTTGGAACGCCGCGCAACAGGGCCGCCCGATGCGCGAGGCGAACGAACGCGCGAAGCTGCGGCCGCCAATCAGTTTCCACGGGCTACGCCACACCTACGCGTCGTTGTGCGTGATGAACGGCGTGCCGCTCATGGTGGTGGCGAAGAACCTCGGGCACGGGAGCACGATCATGGTGGAGCGACATTACGGCCACCTCAGCCCGAGCTATGTGGCCGACGCCATTCGCGCGGGTGCGCCGCGCTTCGGCGTGAAGTCGCCCGCGAAAGTCACGCGAATTCGCGGCTGACCGCCTATAGCGGTCGCGAGTCGAAAAAGAGCCTTTCCAGTTCAGCCGAAATCGGCGAAACTCGACCCGTCGGGCCGAGCAACAGGGCCCGCAGTGCTGAAACCGTCGAGTGCAAGGCGCCGTCTGGGCAACGGCCTTCGCGCTCTCAGCCTGCGAGGCTTGTTGCTATGATTACATCGACACTCGGTCGCGCCCGCGCGAAATCCTCCTCAGAGCTACGCCTGATCGACCCGCACGGCCTCCGTGCGATGGGCCTCTCCTACGGGCCCACTCACCTGCGCAAGATGGTGAAGGAGGGGCTGTTCCCCGCACCTATCCGGCTCTCCGCGCGAAAGCTCGCCTGGCGCGAGGCTGACATCATCGCCTGGGTCGAGGCGAAGGCGCAGACCGATCGCTCCTCGAAGAGCGGTCGATCTGCGAAGCCGCGCACCGCACGCCGGTCTAAAGCGTAGGGGGCCGGCCATGAAGCCCGAGAAGAACGGCCTCGCCGCGAGCGGGGAGATTGAGCCGCGCGACCTGTTCGCTGACGAGCGCAGTTACACCATCCGCGAGTTCTGCGAAGCTGAGCGCATATCAGCATCGACTTATCACAAGTGGCGCCGCGACGGTCGCGGCCCGCGCGAGTTACGCATCCCCGGCTCGCCGATAGTCCGCATCACGGCGCGGGCGCGGGCGGAGTGGCAGCGGCGCATGGAGGAGGTGAATGACCGGGAAGCGCCAAAGCTGAAGGATGAGCACGAGGCGCGCGCCGAACGGCTGAGGGAGGCCGGCAGGCGCAGCGGCGCCGCGCGCAAGCGACCGAAACGCCGCGCTCCGGCCCAGGCGGGAGCATAGCCCATGCGGAGAAAAGCGAACGCCGCGCCCGACATCGAGGTGCGCGCCTTGGCGATCACGCAGGCCGCGCCCCTCTTCAGCTTGAACGGCCACGCCTGGCAGGTTGGCGACCGATACCTGTTGCACGTCGATGCGACGGGGGCCGAGCATGTGGTGCCTGACAACAGGCCCGAGTGGGAGCACAAGTCGCTCACCGTGACTGTGGTCGAGGTTGGCGCGTACTGGATCGTAGAGGCCACGCGTGTACGCACCTTCGAGGACTGGGAAGGCCCCGTTCATCTCTTCCGGGTCGTGCCACCACGCGGCGAAGGCTGGCAGCGCGACGCGGATGCCGACCGCTACGCGGACAAGTGGTCCGCATGGTTCCGGCGTCGGAGGGTGCGGTGATGGGCGCGTGGAAGGAGTACGGCATGTTCTGCCGGGACCACGATCTCAACCCGCGCCTCCCCAGTTCGCAACGGAGTTGGCTTTACGGTGAAGCGCCTCGCGCGATCTCGATCGATGACGACCGTGACCTCACCTGGGACGAGATCGAGGAGCTGACCGGCGGCACTGTGGGCACCTTCAACGTGCCCTGCCCCTATTGCGGCCCGGACAAGCCTGACTCGACGCGCTTCCAGGTCAAGCGCCTCTCGTTCGGCTCCGCGACGTGGCATTGCTTCTATTGCGGCGCCAGCGGGTCGGCCCGTTCGGAAGAACAATTCGACCCTGAGCGCGAGGCGCAGGCGCGGCGCACGGCGGCCGAGCGCGAACGGCAATTGAAGGCCGAGCGGGCGGCAAGAGGCTTCCGCCTCTGGGAGGAAGCCGTGTCGGTGCGCGGCTCGCCCGTGGAGGGCTATCTCGCCGCGCGGGCGATACACGACCTGCCGCCGAACGTCGATGAGGTGCTGCGCTATCACCCGCGCTGTCCCTTCGGCCGCGAGGGCGCACGCGGCGCGATGCTCGCGCTGTTCCGCGATGTCATCAACGACGAGCCGCGCGCGGTCCACCGCACCTGGATCACGTCGAGCGGCCGCGCGATGAGGCGCATGGCCCTCGGGCCGATCGCGCGCGCCGCGATCAAGCTCTGGCCGCGCGAAGGCGACCGGCTGGTGATCGGCGAGGGCATCGAAACGGTGCTCTCCGCCGCGCTCTATCTGGAGAACCCGCGCGATGCGCAACCGTTGCGGCCAGCTTGGGCGCTGACGGTCGCGAACAATGTTGAGTACTTCCCAGTCGTCCGGGGCATACGGCGGCTGGTGATCTTGGTCGATAACGACAAGAGCGGAGTTGGAAGAGAGACGGCAGAAGCCTGCTCGCAGCGCTGGTGCGACGCACGCCGCGAGGTACTGAAGCTGATCCCGGAGGGCACGGGTCGAGACTTCAACGACATCGTCAAGGAGAGGAATAAATGAACGATATGTCCGTGGAAGACGGCAAGCCCTCGCCGCTCTTCTCTGAATCCGATCTGGCCGACCGCTTCTGCGAGCGACACGGGGGCGAGCTACGCTATGTGGCGAAGTGGGGCAGTTGGATGAAGTACGCCGACGGCTGTTGGCGCGAGGAGGAGACCTATCTCGCCTTCGATCTCGCGCGAGAGGTGTGCAAGGCTCTGGCGCGCGCCTCGAATAAGAAGAACAAGGAACTCAAGAGCGCCCGGACCTTCGCCGCTATCGAAAAAATCGCGAAGGCCGACCGCCGCATTGCCGCGACTGTTGACCAGTGGGACACGGACCCTTGGCTGTTGAACACGCCTACGGGCGTCGTGGACCTGAAGACGGGCGAGGTTCGGCCGCATCGCCCTGAGGACTACATGACGAAGATGACGGCTGTGGCGCCCAGCGGGAAGTGCCCGCGCTGGCTGGAACACCTGAAGCTGATTACGAACGGTGACGATGATCTTATCCGCTTTCTACAGATAGCGTTCGGCTACACCCTTACCGGTGAGACGCGCGAGCACGGGCTGTTCTTCGCATACGGCAGCGGGGCGAATGGTAAGAGCACGACCATCGAGACGATCGGAAAGATCCTCGGCAGCTATGCCCGGACTGCGCCAATGCGGACCTTCACAGCGCAGAAATCGGAGGAGCACCCGACCGATTTGGCCATGCTGCGTGGAGCGCGGATGGTAATTGCGAGCGAAACCGAAGAGGGGCGCGGCTGGGATGAGAGCAAGATCAAGACGCTGACCGGCGGGGAACGCATCACCGCGCGCTTCATGCGTCAGGACTTCTTTGAGTACGAACCGCAATTCAAGCTATGGCTCTCCGGCAACCACAAGCCGGGGCTGCGGTCAGTCGATGAGGCGATACGCCGACGCTTCCACCTGCTCCCCTTTACGGTGACCATCCCCGAGAAGCAGCGCGACAAGCGATTGATTGCGAAGCTCAAGAAGGAGTGGGCCGGGATACTAGCCTGGATGATCGAGGGATGCTTGATGTGGCAGAAGGAGGGTTTGAATCCTCCGACATCCGTACGCGAGGCGACGCGCGAATATTTGTCTGCTGAGGACACCCTGACACAATGGTTCAATGAATGCTGCGTCGTTGATCCCAAGGCGAAGGGGCTGCTCACCAGCGAGCTCTACGCGAGTTGGAAGGAATGGTCCGAAGCGGCTGGCGAGTACGCGATCTCGCAAAAGAAATTCTCGCAGAAGCTCGAAGCTCGAAGCGCGGAGCTTGGCATTGAAAAGGTTGAGAACCTTCATCTCGATGCCGTGCGACATGGGCGTGGCTTCATGCGCGTGACATTGCGGCCTCGCGCCATGTAAACGCGCCCCCGCGACCCGGCTCGCCGAGCACTGTTCGGCGACCGAGGCATGGCTGCCGACACACGATTCGAGGGCGGCCTGTAGTCGGGTAGCCGGTCGCAGCCGAAGCGACGGGCGAGGCGCGGCGCGGCTTCGGGGCTGGTGAATTCACATCCTAGTTCGTTTCAGTTTGCGGCAGTTGCACCGCGCGGATCGCGCGCTTTCCCCGTTATCGGCGTTCGGGCGCGCGCGCGAACGGCCCTTTAGGGAGAACCCACGCGATCCGCGCGGAGGCCCTCCCCGGCCGGGCTGAAAGGGGGCTGTCACGCGCAATGATGCACCCTCCAAAATTAATCCGTGCACTGTCGCGCGCCCCCTCGCCGGCCGCCCTCGTCGAACACTCGAAAACACTGTTTCGCGCCCCTCGACGGCGGAAACGAAACTGAGGCGAACTGCGAAAAACTCACAAAACACGGGCGTTTTCGTGCGCCCTGGACGAAAATAGCCGGCCTCGATCAAAGCCGATCAAAAATCGAGGCCAAAAATCATGCCCCGGGCTCGCCCGCCCCTCGCCCCCAAACCGGCCGCGACCCGCAGCCGGGTTTCCAACGGTTCGGCGCTCCTGGCGGGTGTGGATCAGCGCAGTGCCTTGGCGCGCCGCTACAGGGACATTTGCAGCAGCATCGCGACAGACCAGGGCGGCGCCGATCGCCTGTCTGAGGCGCGGCTCCAACTCATCCGCCGGTTCGCAGCAGCGTCAGTGCTCGCAGAGCAGATGGAGGCGAAGCTCGCGAGCGGTGGTGAGGTTGACATCACCGTGCATGCGCAACTGTCGAGCACACTGGTGCGCCTCGCAGGTCGCATAGGCATCAATCGCGCAAGCAAGAACGTGACGCCGACCGTCACCGAGTACATCGAGCAACTGAACAGGGAGACCGGATGAAGCCTCAGGTCACCCTGCGCCGCGCGCTCACCGACCCGGCGTTGTTGGGCTCGGTGCTCGGCGGAAACAGTTGGAGGGGTTGGCGTGCACTGCTCATCGCAGCGATGGGCGAGCAGCTGACAGAGGCAGAGCGCGAAACGTTTAAGGCTCTCACCGGACGCGATCGAGAACCAGGGCAGCGCGTCGAGGAGCTGTTCGGGGTCATCGGCCGTCGCGGCGGCAAGTCGCGCGCGATCTCAGCGTTGGCGGCCTACATCGCGGGCCTGTGCGACCACTCCGACGTGCTCGCGCCCGGCGAGCGAGGCGTGGCGCTGCTCATCGCCCCCGACCAGCGACAAGCGGCGATCACGCTGGACTACTGCACTGCGGCGTTCGAGGCGACCCCGATCATGAGGCAACTCATCGCGGGTCGCACGGCCGACACGCTGACACTCACTACCGGCATCGCGGTCGAGGTTCGCGCGGCGAGCTTTCGGCGACTGCGCGGCCCGACGTTCGTCACGGTCATCGCAGATGAGGCCGCGTTCTGGCACGACGAGAGCAGCGCGAACGCCGACACCGACATCCTCAACGCAGTGAGGCCGGGCCTCAGCACCACACGCGGCCCATTGGTGGTCATCAGCAGTCCCTACGCGCGGCGCGGCGAGGTTTGGGCCACCTACAAGGCGCACTTCGGCCCGACCGGCGATCGGTTGATCCTGGTCGCGCAGGGCGCCAGCCGCGACTTGAATCCGACATTGCCGCAGAGCGTCGTCGATCGCGCAATGGCCCGCGACCCGGCCGCCGCGAGCGCGGAATACGGCGCGCAGTTCCGCACTGACCTCGAAGCATTCGTCAGCCGCGAGGCAGTCGAGGCTTGTGTCTCTCCGGGCGAGTTCGAACGCGCACCAGTACCGGGCATCACCTATGCCGCATTCACCGACCCGAGCGGCGGCAGCGCAGACAGCATGACGTTGGCGGTCGGGCACCAACGAGATGACGTAGTGGTCATCGACGCGCTGAGAGAGCGCAAGGCCCCATTCAACCCCGAGGAGGCCGTGCACGAGTTCGCATCGCTGCTCGCGAGCTACCGCATCACCCGGGTTGTCGGCGACCGCTACGCAGGCGAGTGGCCGCGAGAACAGTTCCGCAAGCGCAGCATCGACTATGAGCTTTCGCCGAAGCCCAAATCCGACGTGTACAAGGACCTGCTCCCGGCGCTGAACTCGGGCAAGCTCGATCTGCTCGACAGCCCGCGCCTCGTGCATCAGTTGGTCTCGTTGGAGCGTCGCACCGCGCGCGGCGGCCGCGACAGCATCGATCATCCGCCCAATGCGCATGACGACCTCGCCAACGCAGTGGCAGGTCTCGTCGCGACTGTGGGCATGTCCACCGGCTCCTACGACGCGACCCTGTCATGGGTCGGGGAATACGACGAACGCGAATGGCGAGCGGCCCGCCTTCGGTCGCAGCTCTATGGAGGATAGTCATGAGAGAACGTGACGACAACGACAAGCGCGTGCTCAAGGACGGAGAGAGTTTGCGAGTGAACGTGATGCTGATGGACGGCGTGCGCCGCGAGATTGCCGGCGCCACGACCTCGCTTCGCAACTTCGACGGCACCCCGGCCGGACACAAGCCCGGCTACGTCACGACCTCCGACGCCGAGCGCGAGCGGCGCGCGGCGCTCTACGCGGCCCATGACGCGAAGGTGTCGAGCGCCTGGCAGCAGCCCGCGCCCTCGCAGGCCGACCACTCCTCGAAGAGTGGCCGGTCTGCACAAGGCGACCCGCCGTCGCGGTCTGCAAACAACGACCGCGCGGCAGCCTATGCAGCCTATGACAAGCGCATCTCGGAGGCATGGCGGTCATGAGAGAGTTGCCCCTGGCCGCACAGAACAAGCTCTCGGCCATTGAGCGCGCGGCCGAGGACGCAGCCGCGCTCGTGCAGGCGAGCCTGTCGCGCGCTCGCCAGTTGAGCGCAGCCTTAAGCGCGGCAGAGGCGGGCGAGATCCCCGGTGACATCGTCGGCCTCACACGCGAGTTGGAGACCACGCGCGCGGCGCAAAGTGCGCGGCAGGCCCGCTACAGCACGATCATGGGGTGCCTGAATGCCGTGAGGGTTTGGGCAGAGGGCCAGCCCCCGCACGTCGTGCTGGAGCCCGCGCCGGTGGCGGTCGAGCCGCCCGAGGGCGAGCCGCTGCCGGCGGTCATCGACCGGATTCGCGCTACACTCACGGCCACAGTGACCGAGTTGCGGGCCGTGGAGCGCGCACCGTTGCCGGTCGCGGACCTCAAGGCGGCGATGCGGCAGCAAGTAGCCGCACTCGCCGATCGCGGGCGGCCGTCGATCAACATCGAGCGCGGCGCGCTCGAGATCAACTTTCGGCGGCAGCAATCAACCATCCCCGGCACCACGCCTGACGACGTGGCAGCAAGTTTGGCGTGGCTCGACGCCGACCTGCTGATCGCGCGGCTCGACGCAGAGATCGACGCACTGCCCACGCCGCCGCTCGCACTCTCGGCGGCCGACAAGGCGAACCGGCGCGCCGCGCTGACGGCACGCATCGACACCCTCGAACGGCAAGAGGAAGCGCTGATCGAGATGGCGTTGGCCTCGGGGCAGGATGTGGTGCGGCGGGCGAACGCGAGCCCGGCGGCGGTATTGGGCGTTCGGGCGCGAGCGCGCGCGGGGCGGGCAGCTTGAGGGCAGGCCAACAGCCGATCTGAGATCGGTTGTCGGTCTGCAAGTCCACTCCCGGCGCCTCTCACCGGGCAGGGCCGGGCGGACCACTGGGCAGGTGTCCGACAAGAACAGCCCAGAGCCCGCGGCCCCAGCTACTCCTTGGTGGCGCGGCGGGCACTCTACTTCACGAAATTTCCGACCACAGCCAAGCCGATGGCGAGCAATATGCCCCAGCCCCACGGCGTGTAGAGAAGGAATGTAATGAGCAGGAGTGCAGTGTCAGTCATGGCGGTAGTTTTGGCCGCATCCGTTGCGATTGCAAGTCGCGTCACATCCCTGCGATGTCTTCTTGTACTTTCACGTCAGGAGAGCGGCCCAAACGGCGGGCGATGGCTGTGGAAATCTGATATGCACGTCCTCGTTCAGTCTTCGGGCATGCGAAAATGCGCACAAAGCGATTCGCGGCCCCTGGTCGCGACCAGAGGACAGCAAAGATGAGCAACAAGTCGAACGGGCCCAGCCCGCGTGCGCCTGGAGTTGAAGTAAAGGGTTGGCCGCCCGCGGCACCGGCCCCCGCCCTCGTGCAGCCTGCCCCGCGACCAGGACCGGGAACGAATTGGCCAGCTCCGGCGCCAGCACCCGCGCCGATCACCCCTGCCCCACCGTCACCGCAACCGCCGCAGAAGTGAGCCAAAGCAGCTACGTCACCGTTCCGCCGACCGCCGTCGATCAACTCGTGTTCGAGCTGGTGACGTCAGCACTGTATCATCGCTCGCGGGTGTCTTGGTTCGCGGGTCTTCACCGTGTGACGATGTTCATCAACATACTCGCGGGTACTGGAGCGGTAGCCTTCATCATCGGTAAGGACCCGCTTTGGTCCGTCGTGATGTCCCTGCTCCTCGCCTTCATGTCGTCGGCAAACCTCGCGTTCGACTTCTCCGGCCAAGCGCGCAAGCACGAGGAGGCGCGGCACATCTACCATGACATCGCCGCCGATCTTGAGGAGAGCCGCGGGGACGAGAAGGCCATCAAGCGCCTTCGGGCACGCATGATCCGCGCCGCTGCGAAGGAGCCCATAATGTTCGAGGCGGCGGAGAAGGTGGCGTTCAACGCCGCCATACGATCGCTGAATAGGGACCCGGCCGAAGAGTGGGTATTGGGGCGAAGACATCGCGCGCTGCGCCACATACGGCCGTACAGCGGGACGGTCTTCAAGCAGCGCAAGGATATTCCTGAACGGGCTAGAGCGGCATGATTGCGCTCGCCTCGGAGAAACGGGGCCGGCGCAAGCCGACCCCGCCCCGTTAGCCAAGAAGAGCCTTAAGCACGATCAGGAGAACCATCACGAGCTTGAGGTCAACGTTGACCTTCAGTTGAACCGTAATCATATCGCGTCTCCGCGAGATGGTACGGGCGCCCGCACCGGTTAAGGATGCGGAGTATTTGTTTCGCGCCCTTGCTGGCGCTAGCTCGCTGGGCTGATCAGGCCCGTTGAGCGGCAGCGGACTGGTTACAGAGTTAGGGCAACCGTCCAGCAGACGTCAGATAGCCGTTTGAGGGCGTCCGAGATCGCCAGCAGTCGGCCGCTCTGTAGAGCCGCCTTTAGCCGCCCTCGGTATAGGGCGACACAGGCCGTACCGCCGGCCTCAGCAAGCTGCGATTTCCTCAGGATCACCCCGAGATCGTCCACCTACTTGAATAGAATAATAACAACCTTGCCGTGCGCGTTCAATAATTACCGAGCCGTTCTTCCACAGCTCAGCGAGGTCAGGTCGCTCAGCATCGACCCGCCGCGCCTTTGCGACCGTGGTGTGAGCGACACCGGCGGCCTGAGCGATTTGGCGATTGACCTTGCCTGTATCGGCTCGATCACTGGGCCCGGTACCGGGCCGACTGGTTTTCGCCTTTGGTGATCGCCGGTCGCCCCCTGCAGCGCGCTGCCGCTCCTTCGCTGCTTCGCTCAGATGTGCCAAGGCCCGCGCGCTGATCGTGGCGCGTTGTCCTGCGTCCAGATGTCGGCGGCGGATGTTGCTGCTGAGCGACCGGGCGACCGCTCCGCCCGGTACCGGGCGAAGCGATTTGGCGGTTGAACCTTGCCTGTCTTTGGGCAAGGAGGGCCCGGTACCGGGCCTTCCTTTCGATTTTCAGCTTGGCCCCGGTACCGGGGCGATGCTGGTGCTGCGCAGCCATGGCCCCGGAGCCCGCCCGGCTCACCTTTCGAGCCG
>JAEYAU010000178.1 GCA_023404705.1 Pseudomonadota bacterium | reverse complement strand
GGGCTGCGACGGCACCGATGCGGTCGGCGTCGGATCTGCCGCAGGCTTTGCGGCCGCGACCGCCGGATCGCGCGGCGCCGCGGTGGGCCGTGGACGCGGCACAGGCGTGGTCGGCGGATTGCGCGTGGCGATCCGCTCGCCGCTCAGCGGCGGCCGCGCGTGAGGCGGCACCGGACGCGGCGGCACCAGATCGTCGTTATCGTCGTCGAGAGTGCGCGGTGGCAGTGCGCCGTAGCGCGGATAGGGGCCGGTCGGATGCGGCCCGGCGCCCAGCGCGGGCGCAGGCCGGATGGAGACCACCGCGCCCGCATCGGCGTCGACCACAACACGCATCGGCCTTCCATACGGGTCGATCGCCGGCTGGATGTAGAGATCGCCGCGCCGCACCGGCGGTCCGGCCGGCGTGAGGCCGGTGGAGCGCACGATGGTGCGCACCTCGTGCGGCGGCATCATCTCGATCGGCGCCGGCGGCCGCGGACGGGCCGCCCAGATCGACTGCGCCTGCGCGCCCTCCGCGCCAAGCCCGAACAGTCCGACTATTCCGATTGCCGACACCGTGAGCGCCAGCGCCCTGAGGTCGCGCGTCATCATCCACTCCGCTCTTCGCCGTCCCCATTCGACGATCAACGGCGATTAGGGCGGCGCTTTGGCGAAGCCGTGGAATCAAGGTGCCCGTGCTGTTGCAACAAATTGTTCCACTTCCTCCGCGGTGGTCGCGAAGGAGGTGACGAGACGCACCAGCATGCCGGCCGCACCCTGCGGCGCGCGTGAGTCCGGCCACGGATAGTAGCTCGCCCCCTTCGCCTTGAGCCGCGCATCGGCCTCCTTGGAGAGCCGCACGAACAATTCGTTTGCCTGCACGGGCCAGACCGGCGCGATGCCGATCTCGGTGAGCTTCTGCGCAAGACGCTGGGCCATGCCGTTGGCGTGGCGCGCGAGCGCGAGCCAGGTGTCGTTTGCGAGATAGGCCTCGATCTGCGCCGCAACGAAGCGGTGCTTGGAGATCAAGAGTCCCGCGCGCTTGCGCCGCGACGCCATGCCGGCCGCGCGCGCCGGATCGAAGAAGATCACGGCTTCGGCCGCGAGCGCGCCGCCCTTCGTGGCGCCGAACGACAGCACGTCGACCCCCGCCTTCCAGGTCGCCTCGGCCGGGCTGCAGCCGAGATGCACCAGCGCATTGGCGAAGCGCGCGCCGTCCATATGCAGCAGCATCCCGCGCTCGTGCGCGAGGTCGGCGAGCGCCTTCACCTCGGCATTGGCGTAGACCGTGCCGACCTCCGTCGCCTGCGTGATGGTCAGCGCCGACGGCGTGACGCTGTGCGGCGGGCCACGGAAGCGCGTCATTGTCTCGCGGATCGTGTCGGGCGCGATCTTGCACGCGGCGCCCGGCAACTCGATCAGCTTCACGCCGCCGAAGAACTCGATCGCCCCGCACTCGTCGGCCGCCACATGGGAATCCTCGTGGCAGAACACGGCGCCCCAGGGCGGGCTCACATGCACCAGGGCCAGCGCATTGGCGGCCGTGCCGGTCGGCACCAGGAATGCCGTTACGTCACGCTCGAACAGTTCCGAGAAGCGCTTCTCGACCCGCCGGGTCCAGTCGTCATTGCCATAGCCGAGCGCAAAGCCCGGATTCGCCTTCGTGAGGGCTTCCAGGATGGGCGGCGCAACGCCGGCGGTATTGTCGCTGGCAAAATTCATTCGACCCCCTTTTCGGGCCCGGGAGATGCCCCAATTTGAGCATGGACGAGCGGGCCCTTAAGGCCCGCCAAACATGCAATTCCGTTGCGCCGCGGCGTTGATCCGTGTTCCTCTTGTTACGTGCCGGCACGGCCGAGAGCAACAAAGCGCAATAGAGCGGTGATTCGGCCGCAAAGCGGCTCTTGTGCCCGGGATTGAAATTTGGCATGTTCGCGGCTTAGGACAGCATTGCTGTCCCAATTGGCCGAAGCCGAGATCGGGACAAACCCGGCAGACTTACGCGGCGCCGGATGTGCTCGCACATTTGAAGGCGCCTAAAGAGAGGGTCCCGCGAGGGACCCAGAGCGGCAGCGAAGGCCGCCCCTCACGAGAATGGCTCGCCCTCGCGGCGGGGCGCCCCCGAGGCGGCGCCGCGATCGAGGACGGTGCGTCGGCGGACCAGACGGTCCGGCGAACGGTGGAGAAACGGGGACGACGATGAGCACGACACGGGACGACCGACTGGGCTTGGGGCATCACGCTTCGCCAGCGGAGCGTGCCGTCAAAGATCCGGCTCACGATTATTACCCCGAGCGCGCCGGCTATCCGGCGCCGCAGGGCCTGTTTGATCCCGCGCTCGAGAAGGACTCGTGCGGCGTCGGCTTCATCGCCGACATCAAGGGCCGTCGCTCGCACCAGATGGTCGAGGACGCGCTGCAGATCCTCTGCAATCTCGAGCATCGCGGCGCAGTCGGCGCCGACCCGCGCGCCGGCGACGGCGCCGGCATCCTGGTGCAGACCCCGCACAAGTTCTTCAAGCGCAAGGCGAGCGAGCTCGGCTTCGCGCTGCCCGAGCCCGGCCAGTATGCGGTCGGCTATGTGTTCATGCCGAAGGACGCCGACGGCCGGCAGGCCGTGAAGGACGTCTTCGCCGACGTCATCACGCGCGAAGGGCTGAACCTGCTCGGCTGGCGCGACGTGCCGACCGACAACTCCTCGCTCGGCGTCTCCGTGAAGCCGACCGAGCCGCATCACTGCCAGGTGTTCATCGGCCGCGGCGCCAACACCCGCACCGACGACGAGTTCGAGCGGCGCCTTTACATCTGCCGCAAGTCGATCTCGAACATCATCTACAACAAGCGCGACAAGCGCCTCGCCGGCTACTACGTCGTCTCGCTCTCGTGCCGGACCATCGTCTACAAGGGCATGTTCCTGGCCGACCAGCTCGGCAAGTATTATCCGGACCTGCACGAGCCCGATTTCGAGAGCGCGCTCTGCCTCGTGCACCAGCGTTTCTCGACAAACACCTTCCCGTCCTGGCCGCTCGCGCATCCGTATCGGATGGTCGCGCACAACGGCGAGATCAACACGCTGCGCGGCAACGTCAACTGGATGGCGGCGCGGCAGGCCTCGGTCTCCTCCAAGCTGTTCGGCGACGACATCTCGAAGCTGTGGCCGATCTCCTACGAGGGTCAATCGGACACGGCGTGCTTCGACAACGCGCTCGAATTCCTGATGCAGGGCGGCTACTCGCTCGCGCATGCCGCGATGATGCTGATCCCGGAGGCCTGGGCCGGCAATCCGCTGATGGATGAGGAGCGGCGCGCCTTCTACGAGTATCACGCGGCGCTGATGGAGCCGTGGGACGGCCCCGCCGCGATCGCCTTCACGGACGGCCGCCAGATCGGCGCCACCCTCGACCGCAACGGCCTGCGCCCCGCGCGCTGGCTCGTCACCTCGGACGACCGCGTCATCATGGCGTCGGAAGCCGGCGTGCTGCCGATCCCCGAGGACCAGATCGTCACCAAGTGGCGCCTGCAGCCCGGCAAGATGCTGCTTGTCGACATGCAGGAAGGCCGCATCATCTCCGACGAGGAGATCAAGGCGCAGCTCGCCAAGAAGCATCCCTACCGGAAGTGGCTCAAGCGCACGCAGATCGTGCTCGAGGATCTGCCCGCGGTGCAGGCGCGCAACACCTCCCCGAACATCTCGCTGCTCGATCGCCAGCAGGCCTTCGGCTACACGCAGGAGGATCTGCAGATCCTGATGGAGCCGATGGCGACGACGGGACAAGAGGCCGTCGGCTCCATGGGCAACGACGCGCCGATTTCGGCGCTCTCGGACAAGCCGAAGCTGCTCTACACCTACTTCAAGCAGAACTTCGCCCAGGTCACGAACCCGCCGATCGACCCGATCCGCGAGGAGCTCGTAATGTCGCTCGTCTCCTTCATCGGGCCGCGGCCGAACCTGTTCGACCTCGAGGGCCTCGCGAAGAAGAAGCGCCTCGAGGTGCGCCAGCCGATCCTGACCAACGAGGATCTCGAGAAGATCCGCTCGATCGGTCACATGGAAGAGCAGTTCGACACCAAGACGCTCGACATGAGCTACCCGGCCGAGCAGGGCGCGGCCGGCATGCAAGAGGCGCTGGTGAGCCTGCGCGAGCGCGCCGAAGCCGCTGTGCGCGGCGGCTACAACATCATCGTGCTCTCGGATCGGCGCGCCGGCCCGGATCGCATTCCGATCCCGGCGCTGCTCGCGGTCGCGGCCGTGCACCACCACCTGATCCGCAAGGGTCTGCGCACCGCGGTCGGCCTCGTGGTCGAGACCGGCGAAGCGCGCGAGGTGCATCATTTCGCCTGCCTCGCGGGCTACGGCGCCGAGGCGATCAATCCCTATCTCGCCTTCGAGACGCTGATCGCCATGAAGGACGATCTGCCCGAGAAGCTCGACGAGAAGGAGATCGTCAAGCGCTACATCAAGTCCGTCGACAAGGGCATCCTCAAGGTGATGTCCAAGATGGGCATCTCGACCTACCAGTCCTATTGCGGCGCGCAGATCTTCGACGCCGTCGGACTGCGCGGCGACTTCGTCGAGGAGTTCTTCTTCGGCACGGCCTCGCGCGTGGAAGGCGTGGGCTTAAGCGAGATCGCGGAGGAGACCGCGCGGCGTCACCGCGAGGCCTTCGGGGACTCGCCGGTGCTGCGTCACGCGCTCGAGGTCGGCGGCGAATACGCCTACCGCCTGCGCGGCGAGGCGCATGTCTGGTCGCCCGAGACGGTCTCGACGCTGCAGCATGCGGTGCGCGGCAACAGCCAGGAGAAATACCGGGCCTTCGCGCAGATCATCAACGAGCAGAGCGAGCGCATCCTCACGATCCGCGGCATGTTCCGCCTCAAGACCGCCGAGGAGGACGGCCGCAAGCCCGTCTCGATCGACGAGGTCGAGCCCGCCAAGGACATCGTGAAGCGCTTCTCGACCGGCGCCATGTCGTTCGGCTCGATCTCGCGCGAGGCGCACACCACGCTCGCGATCGCCATGAACCGCATCGGCGGCAAGTCGAACACCGGCGAAGGCGGCGAAGAGTCCGACCGCTTCAAGCCGCTGCCGAATGGCGACTCCATGCGCTCCGCGATCAAGCAGGTCGCCTCGGGTCGCTTCGGCGTCACCACCGAATATCTCGTCAACTCCGACGTGATGCAGATCAAGATGGCGCAGGGCGCGAAGCCCGGCGAAGGCGGGCAGCTGCCCGGCCACAAGGTCGACGCCGTGATCGCCAAGGTGCGCCACTCGACCCCGGGCGTCGGCCTGATCTCGCCGCCGCCGCACCACGACATCTACTCGATCGAGGATCTGGCGCAGCTGATCTTCGACCTGAAGAACGTCAATCCGACGGGCGATGTGTCCGTGAAGCTCGTCTCCGAGGTCGGCGTCGGCACGGTCGCGGCCGGCGTCTCCAAGGCGCGCGCCGATCACGTGACGATCGCGGGCTTCGAGGGCGGCACCGGTGCCTCTCCCCTCACCTCGATCAAGCACGCGGGCAGCCCTTGGGAGATCGGTCTCGCCGAGACCCACCAGACGCTGGTGCACAACCGCCTGCGCGGCCGTATTGCGGTGCAGGTGGACGGCGGCATCCGCACGGGCCGGGACGTGATCGTCGGCGCGCTGCTGGGCGCCGATGAGTTCGGCTTCGCGACCGCGCCCCTGATCGCGGCCGGCTGCATCATGATGCGCAAGTGCCACCTCAACACCTGCCCGGTAGGCGTCGCCACCCAGGATCCGGTGCTGCGCAAGCGCTTCCGCGGCCAGCCCGAGCACGTCATCAACTACTTCTTCTTCGTCGCCGAGGAAGTGCGCGAGCTGATGGCCGAGATGGGCTATCGGACCTTCGACGAGATGGTCGGGCAGATGCAGATGCTCGACAAGCGCAAGTTCGTCGAGCACTGGAAGGCGCGCGGCCTCGACTTCTCGCGCCTCTTCACCAAGCCGGACGTGCCGGCTGACGTCGCGATCTTCAATTGCGAGGAGCAGGATCACAAGATCGACCAGATCCTCGACCGCAAGCTGATCGCAGACGCCCGCGCCGCCATCGATCGCGGCGCACCCGTGCGGCTCGAGACCAAGATCCAGAACACCGATCGCACGGCCGGCGCCATGCTGTCGGGCGAGATCGCCAAGATCTACGGCCACACCGGCCTGCCGGACGACACCGTGCACGTGAAACTCACGGGCACCGCCGGCCAGAGCTTCGGCGCCTGGCTCACGCGTGGCGTCACCTTCGAGCTCGAGGGCGAGGCCAACGACTATGTCGGCAAGGGCCTGTCGGGCGGCCGGCTGATCGTCTATCCGCCGCGCGAGGCGAAGCTGATCGTGCCCGAGGAGTCGATCATCGTCGGCAACACGGTGCTCTACGGCGCGATCGAGGGCGAGTGCTACTTCCGCGGCATCGCGGGCGAGCGCTTCGCGGTGCGCAACTCCGGCGCCATCGCGGTGGTCGAGGGCGCGGGCGATCACTGCTGCGAATACATGACGGGCGGCGTCGTGGTCGTGCTCGGCAAGACCGGGCGCAACTTCGCGGCCGGCATGTCGGGCGGCATCGCCTATGTGCTCGACGAGGACGGCATGTTCGCCAAGCGCTGCAACCTCGCCATGGTCGAGCTCGAGCCCGTGCTCGATGAGGAGAACGCGATCGCGCGCCACTATCATCAGGCGGGCGATCTCGATCACCACGGCCGCGTCGACGTCATGGCGGACATGAGCCGCTACGACGCCGAGCGTCTGCACCAGCTGATCGCCCACCACGCCCGCTACACGGGCTCGGAGCGCGCCAAGCAGATCCTCGCGGCGTGGGGCGACTACCTGCCGAAATTCCGCAAAGTGATGCCGGTCGAGTATCGGCGTGCACTCGCCGAACTCAAGACGCTCGAGACGGGCGTTCCGCAACAACTCGCTGCGGCCGGGGCATAGACTGATGGGCAAGATTACGGGTTTCCTGGAGATCGATCGCCAGGACCGGCGTTACGCGCCGGCCTCGGATCGCATCCGCCACTACAATGAGTTTGTCATTCCGCTCTCCGAGGAGGCGACGCGTAACCAGGCGGCACGCTGCATGAACTGCGGCATTCCGTACTGTCACAGCGGCTGCCCGGTGAACAACCAGATCCCGGACTGGAACGATCTGGTCTATCGCGGCGACTGGAAGGACGCGCTGCTCAATCTACATTCGACGAACAACTTCCCGGAGTTTACGGGCCGCGTCTGCCCGGCGCCCTGCGAAGCTTCGTGCACCCTCAATCTCGAGGACACGCCGGTCACCATCAAGACGATCGAATGCGCGATCGTCGATCGCGGCTGGGAGGAAGGCTGGATTCCGCCGGAGCCTCCCGCGAATCTGACCGGCAAGAAGGTCGCGATCGTCGGCTCGGGCCCGGCCGGGATGGCGGCCGCGCAGCAGCTCCGCCGCGCCGGCCACGAGGTGCACGTCTTCGAGAAGCACACGAAGGCGGGCGGCCTGCTCCAATACGGCATTCCGGACTTCAAGCTCGAGAAGCGCTTCGTCAATCGCCGCATCGCGCAGATGGAAGCCGAAGGCGTCGTCTTCCACTACGGCGCCCATATCGGCGTGAACACGCCGATCGAGCGGCTCACCGAAGGCTTCGACGCCATCGTGCTCGCGGGCGGCGCCGAGCAGTCGCGCGACCTGCCGATTCCGGGCCGCGAGCTCGGCGGCATTCATTTCGCCATGGACTTCCTGCCGCAGCAGAACCGCCGCGTCGGCAACGAACCGCTCGGCGACGTTCCGCCGATCGTCGCGACCCGCAAGCATGTGGTCGTGATCGGCGGCGGCGACACCGGCTCGGACTGCATCGGCACCTCGGCGCGCCAGGGTGCGCTCTCGATCACGCAGCTCGAGATCATGCCGAAGCCGCCCGAGAAGGAGAACAAGGCGCTGACCTGGCCGAACTGGCCGCTCAAGCTGCGCACCTCCTCGAGTCACGAGGAAGGCTCGGAGCGCGAGTTCTCGGTGATGACGCAGAAGTTCGTCGGCGAGCACGGTCAGGTGAAGAAGCTGATCTGCGTGCGCTGTGACGAGAAGCTGCAGCCGATCGCCGGCAGTGAGTTCGAGCTCAAAGCTGATCTCGTGCTGCTCGCCATGGGCTTCATCCATCCGGTGCACGAGGGCATGGTGAAGAGCCTCGGTCTCGAGCTCGACCCGCGCGGCAACGTCAAGGCGGACACCCGCGCCTATCAGACCTCGCTGCCCAAGGTCTTCACGGCCGGCGACATGCGCCGCGGTCAGTCCCTCGTCGTCTGGGCGATCCGCGAAGGCCGCCAGGCCGCCCGCGCGGTCGACGAGTTCCTGATGGGCACGACCAACCTGCCGCGCTGAAGCAGCTGCAAAGCGGGCGACCACCTTCCGACCGTCCCCCTGAGGTGCTCGGCACGTCAGTGCCGAGCCTCGAAGGGCGACGGCCGAGGCGCTGCAGCTTGCTCGTTGAGATGCCCGGGCCGTTCATCCTTCGAGGCTCGCGCTCCCGCGCGAGCACCTCAGGATGATGGGATTGATGCTGGAGCGAACTTACCGCCCGAACGGCCAGAAGAACGGCCAGCCGCCACGCTGCTGCGGGTACTCGCGCTGCTGCGGCGGCGATATCGGCCGCGGGCCTTGTGCGCTTTTCGCAGCGGGCGGCCGCGGTGCGGCACTCGGGGCCGGTTGACCCGCCGCCGTCGCGGGCTGCTGCGCGCCAGGCGTAGACGGACGTGAGGCCGCTGGCGGC
>JAEYAU010000144.1 GCA_023404705.1 Pseudomonadota bacterium | reverse complement strand
CTTGTCGGCAGCCCGTTCCTTCCGGACGGAGAAACAGGATGACGATGCCTCTGCTCAAGACCGAAGCCACCGCCACGGTCGCGACCTCCGCCGAGGTGCTGCGGCTCACCGCACCGAAGCCGAGCTTCGTGAAAGCGCGACTCAAGCCCGCGCTTGCCGCGCTCGCGGCGCGGCTCCTCCCACCGCTGATCATGATGCTGCTGCTGCTCGCGGTCTGGGAGACGCTCTGCATGCGCCCCGGCGCGACGCTGCCCGCGCCCTCGAAGATCTGGAGCGAGGCCTACGACCTGATCGTCGATCCGTTCTTCGTCGCCGGCCCGCAGGACATCGGCCTCGGCTGGCGCGTGCTCGTCTCGCTGCAGCGGGTCGCGATCGGCTACGGCTTCGCGGCGCTGGTCGGCATCCTGCTCGGCACCATCATCGGCCAGTCGATCTGGGCCATGCGCGGCCTCGATCCGCTGTTCCAGGTCCTGCGCACCATCTCGCCGCTCGCCTGGCTGCCGATCTCGCTGGCGGCTTTCCGCGACTCGCAGCCCTCCGCGATCTTCGTGATCTTCATCACCTCGGTGTGGCCGATCATCATCAACACGGCGGTCGGCATCCGCAACATCCCGCAAGACTATCGCAATGTCGCGGCGGTGCTGCGGCTCAATCATCTCGAGTTCTTTCTCAAGATCATGATCCCGTCGGCCGCCCCCTACATCTTCACGGGGCTGCGCGTCGGCATCGGCCTCTCCTGGCTCGCCATCGTCGCGGCCGAGATGCTCACCGGCGGCGTCGGCATCGGCTTCTTCATCTGGGACGCGTGGAACTCCTCGCGCCTGTCCGACATCGTGGTCGCGCTCGCCTATATCGGCGGCATCGGCTTCCTGCTTGACCGCCTGGTCGCCGCGATCGCGACCTTCGTCACCCACGGTACGTCCGCAAACTAAGGCGAATGATGAAGACCTATCTCAAGATCGATCACGTCTCAAAGTCGTTCGCGCGCGGCAGCCAGACGACCGAGGTGCTGCACGACATCACGCTGTCGGTCGACCGCGGCGAGTACGTCTCGATCATCGGCCATTCGGGCTGCGGCAAGTCTACGCTGCTCAACATCGTGGCCGGCCTGGTGCAGCCCACCCAGGGCGGCGTGCTGCTCGAGAACCGCGAGGTCAACGATCCCGGGCCCGACCGCGCGGTCGTGTTCCAGAACCATTCGCTGCTGCCCTGGCTCACCACTTACGAGAACGTGCGCCTCGCGGTCGACAAGGTCTTCGCCGGCAGGAAGTCGCGCGGCGAGCGCCACGACTGGACCATGCACAAGCTCGAGCTGGTGCAGATGGCGCATGCCAGGGACAAGCGCCCGGCCGAGATCTCGGGCGGCATGAAGCAACGCGTCGGCATCGCCCGCGCGCTCGCCATGGAGCCGAAGGTGCTCCTCCTCGACGAGCCCTTCGGCGCGCTCGACGCACTCACCCGCGCGCATCTCCAGGATTCCGTGATGGCGATCCATCAGAAGCTCGGCAACACCGTGCTGATGATCACCCACGACGTCGACGAAGCCGTGCTGCTCTCCGACCGCATCGTGATGATGACCAACGGCCCGAGCGCGCAGATCGGCGAGGTGCTGGACGTCGCGCTGCCGCGCCCACGCAAGCGGCTCGAGCTCGCCGCCAACCAGACCTACCTCAAGTGCCGCCAGCGCGTGCTCGAGTTCCTCTACGAGCGCCACCGCTTCGTCGAGGCCGCGTAATGAGCGAGCCCCTCGTCGTCATCGGCAACGGCATGGCGGCGGCGCGCTTCGTGGACGAGCTCTCCACGCGTGCGCTCGGCCGTTACGCCATTGCGGTGGTCGGCGAGGAGCCGCGGCTCGCCTACAATCGCGTGCTGCTCTCGGCCGTGCTCGCGAAAGAAGTCGAGGCGGACGAGATCGAGCTCAAGCCCGCCGAATGGTGGCGCGCGCGCGGCGTCACCCTGCTCTACGGGCAGAAGGCCGTCGCGATCGATCCCGCGATCCGCCGCGTGCGCCTCGCGAGCGGCGCGACGCTCCCCTACACGCGCCTCGTCCTCGCCACCGGCTCGCAGCCGATCCGCCTTTCGGTGCCTGGCATGGATCTGCCCGGCGTGCGCACCTTCCGCGATCTCGGCGACGTCGCGGCGCTCGACAGCGCGGCCACCAAAGCGCTCCGGGCCGTCGTGATCGGCGGCGGACTGCTCGGCCTCGAGGCCGCCTACGGCCTCGCCAAGGCGGGTGCCGACGTCACGCTCGTGCATCTCATGGACCGCCTGATGGAGCGCCAGCTCGATGCGCGCGCCGCCGCGCTGCTGCGTGCCGCGGTCGAGGCGAAGGGCATCCGTGTCGAGCTCGCGGCCGAGACCGCGCGTATCCGCGGGCGCAAGCATGCGGAGGCCATCGAGCTTACCGACGGCCGCGTCCTGCCGGCCGATCTCGTCGTGGTCGCAGTGGGCATTCGCGCCAACGTCGCGCTCGCGCAGAGCGGCGGCCTCGCGACGAATCGCGGCATCGTCGTGAACGATCAGATGACCACCAGCGTGGCAAACATTCACGCCATCGGCGAATGCGCCGAGCATCGCGGCCAGTGCTATGGCCTGGTCGAGCCCGCCCACGAGCAGGCCCGCGTGCTCGCGCAGCATCTCGCGGGCGAGCCGGCCGTCTATCCCGGAAGCATCAACGCCACCAACCTCAAGGTCTCCGGCGTCAGCGTGTTCTCGGCCGGCGATTTTCTCGGCCGCGACGGCTCGGAAGAGATCGTCCTCAGCGACCCGGGCCTCGGCACCTATAAGAAGCTGGTGATTGCGAACGGCCGGCTCATCGGCGCGGTGCTGTTCGGCGATACGGCCGATGGTCTCTGGTACCTCGACCTGATCCGCTCGGGGCGCTCGATCGAGACGGTGCGCAGCGAGCTCATCTTCGGCCGCGCACTCGCCGGCGGGCTTGCCGCGTGATGTGCCCGGGCCGTCCAAAACACCCGTGGAAGACACCTGCTCAGAAAGCGAGCAGGCTTGTTGCGACGCACAAAAAATGGGCGCGCTGCAACCCTGGACAGCAGCGAGCGAGGCGGAAGCCGCTGCCGCGGTACACGGCACACGCCGTCAAGCTACTGACGAATCGCGCATTTTCAATTTGCCAGCGTTTGGCACGCGGCTTGAATAGAGAAGATCGAGCCAGCCTTTGCAGTCGATCGCTGGCCACCGCCCATCGCCGGGCCATCCACAGCACCGTCGCTTCCGCGGACTCGCGACCGGGTCCGAACACGCGAACCACGCTGGCCGGGCGGAGTCGGACCCTCATCCCTCTTCCTTGGCCGGTCCCGGCCGGGCGCCGTCCCGCGCCGACGGGAGCCAAGGAGAATTCGATGGACTACGCGAAGCCGACCGACGTCGTCGCGACGATGGTGCAGAGTGCTCGGGTGAAGCTGGCGCTCGAGCCGCGCGACCTTCTCATTCGTGGCGCACTCGCGGGCGCCATTCTGGGCGTCTCCACCAGCCTCGCCTTCTCGGGCGCACTGACGACCGGCCAGCCGCTGGTGGGCGCGCTGATCTTCCCGGTAGGCCTCGTCATCATCGTGCTGCTCGGCCTCGAGCTGGTGACTGGCAGCTTCGGTCTCCTGCCGCTCGCCAATCTCGACTACGGCGCGGAGCCGAAGCAGATCCTTGCCAACTGGGGCTGGGTGTTTCTCGGCAATCTCATCGGCAGCGTCGCCTATGGCGTGTTGCTCGCGATCGCGCTCACCAATATGGGCACCGCGGATCCCGGCACGGTTGGCGCGCGCATCATCGCGGTCGCCGAAGCCAAGACCATCGGCTACGCCGCCATCGGCAGCGCCGGCGTGGTCACGGCCTTCGTCAAGGCGATCCTTTGCAACTGGCTCGTCTGCCTCGGCGTCGTGCTCGCCATGACGACCTCATCGACGGTCGGCAAGATCACGGCGGCCTGGATGCCGATCTTCATCTTCTTCGCGCAGGGCTTCGAGCATGCGGTCGTCAACATGTTCGTCATCCCGACCGGCATGCTGCTCGGCGCCAAGGTAAGCCTGACCGACTGGTGGCTCTGGAATCAGATCACCGTGACGCTCGGCAACCTGGTCGGCGGCTTCGTGTTCACTGGCCTCGCCCTCTACCTCACGCATCGCCCCAAGCCCGTCGAGCGCATCTCGCCGGCGGCTGTGCAGACCCCTGCGGAATGAGAACAAGATGAGCGGCGACTTCAGCCCCGAACAGAAACGCTACCTGGAAGGCTTCGTCTCCGGCATCGCGGCCGCGCGCGCAGCGCGCGGCGGCGGCGCCGCCAAGGCGAGCACCGGCCCGACCGAATGGACCGGCCCCGACGCCAGCCACTTCAAGGCGCAGGACCGCATCACGGCCGCGGGCGGCAAGCTCACCGACCAGGAGAAGTTCAAGCGCGAGGAGCATCCCTTCGACGGCTACGAGCGCCTCAAGGCTCAGGCCGAGGCGAACGAGCCGCCGAAGCCACCGGATAATTTCCGCTGGCGCTTCTACGGCCTGTTCTACGTGGCGCCGGCGCAGAGCTCCTATATGTGCCGCCTGCGCCTGCCGAACGGCATGCTCAAGGCGCACCAGTTCGACGGCGTCGCCGATCTCGCCGAGCGCTATGGCGGCGGCTACGCGCACATTACGACGCGCGCCAACCTGCAAATCCGCGAGATCGAGCCGAAGAGCGCGATCGCCATGGTCGAAGGCATCCAGGACCTCGGCCTCTGCTCGCGCGGCTCCGGCGCCGACAACATCCGCAACGTCACGGGCACGCCGACCGCCGGCATCGATCCGCAGGAGCTTCTCGACACGCGCCCCTATGCGCGCGAGTGGCACTTCCACATCCTCAACGACCGCTCGCTCTACGGCCTGCCGCGCAAGTTCAATGTCGGCTTCGACGGCGCGGGGCGCATCGCGGTGCTGGAGGAGACGAACGACATCGGCTTCTCGGCCGTGCAGGTGAACGACGGCTTCGGTGTCGAGCCCGGCGTCTACTTCTCGGTCGCGATCGGCGGCATCACGGGCCACCGCGACTTCGCGCGCGCCACCGGCGTGATCGTGAAGCCGCGCGACGCAACCAAGGTCGCTGACGCCATGGTGCGCGTGTTCATCGATCACGGCGATCGCACCAGCCGCACCAAAGCGCGCCTCAAATATGTGCTAGACCAGATGGGCGTGGAGAAGTTTCTCGCGCTGGTCGAGGAGAAGTTCGGCGGAAAGCTCACCCGCGTGCCGCCCGAGGCGCTGGCGCCGCGTCCCGTCTTCGACCGCCTGGCCCATATCGGCGTGCATGCGCAGAAGCAGGACGGCCTCAACTGGGTCGGCGTCGTGACGCCCGTCGGCCGCCTGACCTGCGAGCAGATGCGCGGTCTCGCCAAGATCTCGCGCGACCTCGGCGACGGCGACATTCGCCTCACGGTCTGGCAGAACCTGCTGATCTCCGGCGTCGCCACCGAGAACGTGGCGCTGGTCGAAGCCGCCGTCGCGGCGCTGGGCCTCTCCACCAAGACCACGTCGGTCCGCGCCGGCCTCGTGGCCTGCACCGGAAACTGGGGCTGCAAGTTCGCGGCCTCCGACACCAAGCGCCATGCCGAGGAGATCGCGCTCTGGTGCGACGAGCGGGTGGTGCTGGACGGCCCGATCAACATCCACCTCACGGGCTGCCATCACTCCTGCGCGCAGCACTACATCGGCGATATCGGCCTGCTCGCCTGCAAGGTCGCGACCTCGGAGGAAGGTGACGCCGTCGAGGGCTATCACGTGCTGGTCGGCGGCGGCTTCGGCCCCGAGGCCACGCTTGCGCGCGACATCTATCGCGACGTGAAGGCCGAGGACGTGCCGCCGATCGTCGAGCGTCTGCTGAAGACCTATCTGGCGCATCGCGCCGACAGCGAGGAAAGCTTCCTCGCCTTCACGGGCCGGCACGAGGTCGATCAGCTCAAGGCGCTCATGATGGACCTGGAGGCCGCGGCATGACCCAGAACGTCGCGCCGCCCGTCGTCGATCTCGTTGCCGAGAACGCGCCCTTCTCGACCGAGCAGCGTGCTTGGCTCAACGGCTTCTTCGCCGCGCTGCTCTCCACTGACGGCATGGTGACGCCGCTCAGCCCCGAGGCCGGCGCCGCGCTGATGGCAGGCGTGCCCGGCACCGGCAAGGCCGAGGACGTTGACGACGGCGCGCCGTGGCACGACCAGACCATGGCGCTCGCGGATCGCATGAAGCTCGCCGAAGGCCGGCCGCTGCGACGGCGCATGATGGCCGCCATGGCGCAGCAGGACTGCGGCCAGTGCGGCTACAATTGCGAGGACTATTCGAACGCGATCGCGTCCAAGAAAGAAGCGCGGCTGAACCTGTGCGTCCCGGGCGGCAAGGAAACCGCGCGCATGCTCAAGGCGCTGTTCGAGGAGCTCGACAAGGGTGGCGCGGCGCCCGCAGCACCCGCTGTCGTGACGCCCGCCGCTGAGGACCCCGCGCCCGCGAAGCCCACCGGCATCTCGCGCGACAATCCCGCAATCGCGACCTTCCTCAACCGCACGCGTTTGAACAAGAAGGGCTCCGAGAAGGAGACCTATCACATCGAGGTCGATCTCGCGGACACCGGCATCGACTACGTGGTCGGCGATTCCTTCGGCATCTTTCCGACCAACGATCCGGCCCTCGTTGAGGCCGTGCTCAAGGCGCTCAATGCGCCGGCCGATTTCCCGATCGGCGGCCGCACGCTGCGCGAGGTGCTGACCGACAGCGTCTCCTTATCGCCCGCGCCCGACATGCTGTTTCAGCTCATCTCCTACATCACGGGTGGCGACCGCCGGCAGAAGGCGAAGGCGCTCGCCTCCGGCGAGGATCCGGACGGCGACGCCGAGACGCTCGACGTGCTCGCCGCGCTCGAGAAATTCCCCGGCATCCGCCCCGATCCCGAAGCCCTGATCGAGGCGCTCGATCCGCTGCAGCCGCGGCTCTACTCCATCGCCTCGTCGCTCAAGACCAGCCCGGATCGCGTCGCGCTCACGGTCGACACCGTGCGCTATCGTATCGGCAAGCGCGACCGGCTCGGCGTCGCCTCCACCTTCCTGGCCGACCGCATCGCGCCCGGCGCGCGCATCAAGGCCTATGTGCAGAAAGCGCACGGCTTCGCGCTGCCCGAGGACCCGAACACGCCGATCATCATGGTCGGCCCCGGCACCGGCGTTGCGCCGTTCCGCGCTTTCCTCCATGAGCGCATGGCCACTAAGGCGCCCGGCCGCAACTGGCTGTTCTTCGGCCATCAGCGCCGCAACAGCGACTTCTTCTACGAGGACGAATTCGCGGGCATGAAGTCGGCCGGTGTGCTGACGCGCCTCTCGCTCGCCTGGTCGCGCGACGGCGCCGAGAAGTTCTACGTGCAGGACCGCATGCGCGAAGTCGGGCGCGATCTTTGGTCGTGGCTCGCCGACGGCGCGCATGTCTATGTCTGCGGCGACGCCAAGCGCATGGCCAAGGATGTGGAGCGCGCCCTCGTCGACGTGATCGCGCAGTTCGGCGCGCGCTCGACCGACGAGGCGATCTCCTTCGTGGCCGACCTCAAGCGCAAAGGACGTTATCAGCAGGACGTCTACTGACGCATGAACGCACCCGCCCCTGCGCCCGCTGTTCGCACCACGTGCCCGTATTGCGGTGTCGGCTGCGGCGTGCTGGCGAAGCCCGACGGACGCGGCGGGGCGATCATCGCGGGTGATGGCGAGCATCCCGCGAATTTCGGCCGGCTCTGCTCCAAGGGCTCGGCCCTCGGCGACACCCTTGGCCTCGACGGCCGACTGCTCACGCCCATGCTGCACGGCGCCGACGGCGCCTTCGTGCGCACTGACTGGAACACGGCGCTCGACCGCGTCGCCGAGGATTTCGCGCGCATCATCGCGCGCGACGGCCCCCACGCGGTCGCATTCTATCTCTCGGGCCCGCGTCGCCCCGAGGA
>JAEYAU010000107.1 GCA_023404705.1 Pseudomonadota bacterium | reverse complement strand
CGCCTCCCAAAAAAATACCGCGCCGCGCCGGCGCCCCCGCTTTGATGACTCTAGCTCGTTGCGCGGCGGATCAGAAGCGATCCTGGCCCATCAGGATGCCGAGGGGCGTCCAGTTGAACTTGTAGCTGATGCCGGCGCGGACGATGTCGCCCGAGAAGTTGGTCGACGTCGTGATCGTACCGGTCGCCGGGATCGTGTAGGCGAAGTCGAGATCGCCGAGGTCGTAATGCAGGTACTCGACGCGGAACATCCACGGTCCGGCCAGGTATTCGATGCCGCCGCCGATCGCGTAGCCCCAGAGCGTGTCGCGGGCGTTGATGTTGAAGGTGCCGGCGGCCGTATGAGTGATGTCCACTTCGGCGCGCCCGCTGGCGAGACCGCCGGTCGCGTAGAGCAACGTGTTCGGCGTGACCAGGAAGCCGGCGCGCACGCGCGTGGTGCCGAACCAGTCCAGGCTCTGGGTGGCCGTGGTGGTGATGCCGCCGAGGGTCACGGTCTGGGTCGCGTCACGATCCAACCAGGAGAAATCGGAGTCGAAGCCGAGGACGACGCTGCCGAACTGGTAGTTCGAGCCCCAGTGAATGCCGCCGATGAACCCGTTCGAGTTGCTACCGAGCGAGCCCGGAATGTTGACGCCGATCGCGAGCAGGCCGGTGGCGCTCGTGAAGTCGACGCTGTCGTTGCTCCAGGCATAGCCCGCGTGGGCGCCGATATAGAAGCCGTACCAGTTCTGCACCGGCGGCGGCGCCGCCATCGGGCGGGCCTTCACGGCCATGTCGGCCGCACTGGCCGGGCTGACAAGGGCAATGCAGGCGAGAGCGGCGGCGGTCAGTGTGCTGCGCAGGATCATTGGAATCGGCCTCCCCGAGATTGACCGCATTTTGGCCGCAACGCTGGCGGGCCGACTAGTGCGAAAAGGCCACAGCTGTGGCCTTTCGTACGGGGAACCGGCCTAGTCGGAGTAGCTGAGGAAGATCTCGGTCACGGTGGGCCGGGCGGCCCGCATCAGCGGATGGTCCGACCTGACCTCCCGATTCCCCATGATCGGCGCGAAGCGGCGCCCGAGCGGCTCAGGGACGCCCGGTGCGAACCGTACCGCGATACGGCATCCGCCCGGCACGGCGGCTAACCGGCCGCGCTGGAACGCGGTCAGGCCGGCGTTGTCCCAGCCGAAGCCTGAGATACGGAAGGGCTGGCCGTTGCGCCGGACGACGGCGTCGAGGCTGGCCCCGATGCGGATGCCGTGAGGCGCGACCCATCCACTGCCCTCGAACGAGATGACATCGGGCCGCGAACGCGTCGCGCCGCGCCAAGTGACTTCCAGGCGGCGCTCCGGATCGCTGCCGAACAGGATGGTGGCCTCGTGCTCACTGCTCTCCGGCCCGTCGACCTTGCCGAACGCCACATTGGCGGCGCCGAAAGCCGCGACCAGCCGGTCGTGACTGCTGTCGCGGGCAAAGGGGCCCGTGCAGGCGAGGGGCGTCGGCTCGGCGGCGAGCGCCGGCACGGCCGCGAGCAAACAGAGGAGCAGGGCACGGATGATTCGCATCGAGGGTCACCGGCGAGAGCCGCTTTCCCTCCTTAACGGATTTTCTCGTTCGGATGTGAGCCGCCTCACAGTGCGCGGCTGTGGGCGCGGCTAGGCTTGGATCGTCGCGGACAGGTGCCGGGTCTGAGCGATCGGCCAACCCGCTCCGGCCGCGCCGCGCGACCTCAAGTGCCGCGGTGCGCCGCGGGGGGGGCGCTCCGCGACTCTTTACATTTTCTGCGGCGCCTCTATCCCGAGCAGCGACAAACCCAGCCGGAGCTGCTTCTCGACCGCGGCGACGAGCGCCAGCAGCGAGCGCCGGCGCGCCGTGTCGGGCTCGGTCAGCACGTGGATCTGGTGATAGAAGGCATTGAAAGCCTGCGCGACGCCGAACAGGTGCTCGCACAGGATGTTCGGCAAGCGCTTGTCGAACGCGCTCGTCGCCGCGTCGCCGAGACCGAGCAGGCCGATCACTAGGTCGCGCTCCACCGCCGAGTCGAGAACGAGGGGCTGATCGCCGCCGAGATCGCTCTTGTCGGCGCGCTCGAGGATCGCGCTCGCACGCACCGCCGAATAGCAGAGATAGGGACCCGTCCGGCCTTCGGCGGCGGAAAACTTCTCCAGATTGAAGATGTAATCCGAGACGCGGTTGTTCGCGAGATCGGCGAAACGGATCGTCGCGATACCGAGCTGCTGCGCGGTCGTCTCGATGTCGGTGCCGGCCGCGAGCTCCGCCTGCTGCAGCCGCGTGCGCGCGACATCGGTCGCCTGGTCGATGAGATCGCTGAGCTTGAGCACGCCGCCCGAGCGGGTCTTGAGCGGCTTGCCGTCCGGGCCGTTCACGGTGCCGAAGCCGATGTGCTCGCAGCCGGGGCGGCCGTCGCGGATCAGGCCGACGGTCTCGGCAGCGCGGAACACCTGCTCGAAATGAATGCGCTGGCGCTGATCCACGATGTAGAGCATCACGTCGGGATCGAACTCCTCGACGCGCTCCGCGATGGTCGCGAGATCGGTGCCGCCATACATCACGGCGCCGTCGGATTTCTCGAGAATGAATGGCGGGATCTCGTGATCGTCGTCCGGCCGCGCGACCGGGATGATGAGCGCGCCCTGGTCGCGCTGCGCGAAGCCTTTCGCTTCGAGCGCGGGGACCAGCTTGGTCAGGCGCTCATGCACGCGGCTCTCGCCGTACCAGAGATCGAAGGTCACGTTCAGGCGCGCGAACTCCTGACGCGCGGCCGCGATGGAGATCTCGACGATGCGGCTCCAGAGTCGCTGCAGGCCCGGATGGCCGTTCTGCAGCTCCATGGTGAGCCGGCGCGCTTCGGCGAGCGCCGCCTCGTCGGATTTGCAGCGCGCCGCGGCGGCCGGATAGAGCTCGTTGAGCTCGTCGATGGTGAGATCGGCGCCGACACCTTTGTCGATATCGGCCGCGATGGTCTCGCCGGGCGACCTTTGCGCGCGCATCAGCATCTCGCTGAGCACCATGCCCATGGGCAGGCCCCAGTCGCCGAGATGCACGTCTGCGATGGTGCGGTGGCCGAGCGCCTGCGCGAGGCGGCGCAGCGTGTCGCCGATGATCGAGGAGCGCAGATGCCCGACATGCATCGCCTTGGCTACGTTCGGGCCGCCATAGTCGAGCACCACGGTCGCCGGCTTGTCGGCGGGCGGGACGCCGCCGCGCGGATCCGCGACCTGGCCGCGCAGCTGCGCCTGCAGATAGTCGTCGGTGAGCGAGAAATTGATGAAGCCCGGGCCCTGAATCGAGACGTCGCGCAAATGCGCGAGCTTGCCGAGCTGCGCGACCACGGCCTCCGCAATCTTGCGCGGCGGCTGACGGTGCGCCTTGGCGATCGCCATGGCGGCATTGGTCTGGAACTGACCGAACTCGGGACGCTGCGAATGCGTGACCGTGGCGGATGCGTCCGGAAAGCCGGCGGCCGCGAAACATTCCTGGATGTCGGACGAGAGCCTGGTGATCAGCATCGCGATGTCGAGGGCTGGAAATTGCCGTCAGGATCGCGATCCGAATGCGTTCCGAGCCCGGCAACAGAGGGCGCCGAAATAGGACAAAGGGCAGGGGAATTCAAGCGCGCGCGTTCCGCCGACCACCCGCCGCTGACGTCAATAAGGCGCGGTGCCGGCGATCTTCCAGGCGCCGGTCGGATCCTTGGCGAAGCAGGTCTGGGTGAAGAAGAAAATGAAAGTGTCGGGCGCCGCGTAGGCAGTGGCGCCCGAGGGAGTCACGATCTGCTTCCAGGCTTTATGAGGCGGCCAGTAGACGCCTGACCGGTCGACCCAATCGAGCTGGCGAACCCAGTGCGCGCCCATGGTGTCGACCACGCGCGCCCCCTGCTCAGGCTTTTCGTAGACCGGCACGCCGGCAGCGCGCGGGTAAAGCAGGTTGAGCGCACTGATGCCGAGGCGCTTGGCGTGGGCCGTCAGCTCCGCCTCCGAGGTGGTCGGGCGTGCCGGCAGGCAGACGACGCCCGGACGCTTCGGATGCATGGTCACGACAGTCTCGGTCAACGCCCGGTCCAGCGTGTCCCAGGCGCCGCTGCTCGCGTTGGCGAAATCGTAGGCGCCCGCGAAGTTGTCGAACGCGGACTTCTTGCGGTCGAACAACCGGTGCTCATCGTTCTCCCAGAAGAAACCCTTGGCGATCACGTGGGGGCGCAGCGCCTTCAGGTCCTTGCGCTTGACGATCTCGCGCAGCTGGGCGCGGAAGGAGTCCAGCGACGGGTCGGCCGGCGCATAGCTCATGGGCGCCGGAAGCGGCGTATAGGGCTTCACGGGCGCTGGCGCCTGTGCGGCGGCAATTGTCGGAAGACCGACACACAAGGCGAGGCAAATCAGGTGTCTCATGGGCGGGCTCGTGAACAGGGACGCATGGTTCGTCGCGATGGCGGAACACCTGGTTCGATTGCTCAAAGTGACGGCAATTTACCGGCGGCTCCGTCGTGTCTCGTTAAGGCTGGCGGCGTCATGCGACATTCGCGAGCCGCCTCTGCGCGACAATGCGCTAGGTCGCGTGCCGCAGTCCATGTATGTTGATCGATGTGGCGCGTACCGCATGCCGGCGGGACTGGGCCGGCGATGGAGGGCGCAATGTCGAGTGCACCGGGGGAAGCCGGGATTTCCAAGGCCATGGTCTATCGGCGCAAGGCCGCGACCTGCGGCCGCCTCGCGATCTATGCGATCGAGCCGGCGGACCGCGAGCGGCTGCTCTGCATGCAGGAAAGCTGGCTGGCGCTGGCCGCCACCGAGGACTGGCTGGAGGGCGCGGCGCCCGGCGCCGAGCCGATGACCGGCGAAACGCGGAAATAACTCGGACCGTAGGGCGGGTTAGCGAGCCGCAAGGCGAGCGTAACCCGCCATGGGCCTCGCAACAGATACAGCAGCGAAAATTCAGCCGGCGGGTTACGCGCTTGGCGCTAACCTGCCCTACGGCTCACCGCCGTTTCCCCTTGTAGGCCCGCGTGCCGCCCTTGCCGGCGGTGGAGCGCGGAGCGTGGCGCAGGGAGCGCGACTCCTTGTGGGTGCCGGGGCCCATCTCGTCGAGGGTGGGTTTGCGCGGAGCCCAGTCGCGGCCGCCGGCCTTCTTCGCGCCCGGCGCGGGAAGGCGCTTGGCGGTCGGGTCGTCGATCACGGCGAGCTCGGTGGCGCGCAGGCGCTTGACCTCGTCGCGCAGCCGCGCGGCTTCCTCGAAGTCGAGGTCGGCGGCCGCCTCGCGCATGCGCGTCTCGAGGTCAGCGACCACGGCCTCGAAGTTGTGGCCGATGGTGGCGGCGTCCTCGAAATTTCCGACCGCGCCGTCGGTGCCGACCAGCACGTGGTCGCGCTCGTAGACGCTGTCGAGAATGTCCGCGATCGACTTGCGCACGCTCTCCGGCGTGATGCCGTTCTCGGCATTGTAGGCCTGCTGCTTCTCGCGGCGGCGGTCGGTCTCCGCGATGGCACGCTCCATCGAGCCCGTCATGCCATCCGCATAAAGCAGCACGCGGCCGTCCACATTGCGGGCGGCGCGGCCGATGGTCTGGATCAACGAGGTCTCGCTGCGCAGGAAGCCTTCCTTGTCGGCATCGAGGATCGCAACCAGCGCGCATTCCGGAATGTCGAGACCCTCGCGCAAGAGGTTGATGCCGACCAGCACGTCGAAGGCGCCGAGCCGCAGATCGCGGATGATCTCGATGCGCTCCAGCGTGTCGATGTCGGAATGCATGTAGCGCACGCGAATGCCCTGCTCGTGCAGGTATTCGGTAAGATCCTCGGCCATGCGCTTGGTGAGCACCGTGACGAGCGCGCGATAGCCCTTCGCGGCGACCTGGCGGATCTCGCCGACCAGATCGTCCACTTGCGTGCGCGCCGGGCGGATCTCGACCGGCGGATCGATCAGCCCGGTCGGGCGAATGACCTGCTCGGTGAAAACGCCGCCAGACTGCTCGAGCTCCCAGCCGCTCGGCGTCGCCGACACCGCGACGGTCTGCGGGCGCATCGCGTCCCATTCCTCGAAGCGCAGCGGACGGTTGTCCATGCAGGAGGGCAGGCGGAAGCCGTATTCGGCGAGCGTCGCCTTGCGGCGGAAGTCGCCGCGATACATGGCGCCGAGCTGCGGGATCGTCACATGGCTCTCGTCGACGAAGACGAGCGCATTGTCGGGCACGTATTCGAACAGCGTCGGCGGCGGCTCGCCGGGGCGGCGGCCCGTGAGATAGCGCGAATAGTTCTCGATGCCGGCGCAGCTGCCCGTCGCCTCCATCATCTCGAGATCGAACAGCGTGCGCTGCTCCAGGCGCTGCGCCTCCAGCAGGCGGCCGGCCGCATGCAGCTGGTCGAGACGCCAGCGCAGCTCCTGCTTGATGCCGGCAATCGCCTGCAACAGCGTCGGCCTCGGCGTCACATAGTGCGAGTTGGCGTAGATCTTGACGAAGGAGAGCTCGTCGGACTTCTGGCCGGTGAGCGGATCGAACTCGTCGATCGACTCCACCTCGTCGCCGAACAGGTTCACGCGCCAGGCGCGGTCCTCGTAGTGCGCCGGAAAAATGTCGACGGTGTCGCCGCGCACCCGGAAGGTGCCGCGCGAGAAATCGCCGGCCGTGCGCTTGTACTGCAGCGCGACCAGATCGGCGATGAGCTGGCGCTGGTCGATGCGCTCGCCGCGCTTGAGCGTGAAGGTCATGGCCGAGTAAGTCTCGACCGAGCCGATACCGTAGATGCAGGAGACCGAAGCGACGATCACGACGTCGTCGCGCTCGAGCAGCGCGCGCGTCGCCGAGTGGCGCATGCGGTCGATCTGCTCGTTGATCGAGCTTTCCTTCTCGATATAGGTGTCGGTGCGCGGGACGTAGGCCTCGGGTTGGTAGTAGTCGTAATAGGAGACGAAATACTCGACCGCGTTGTCGGGGAAGAACGACCTGAACTCGCCGTAGAGCTGGGCCGCCAGCGTCTTGTTGGGCGCGAGGATCAGCGCCGGGCGCTGCGTCGCCTCGATCACCTTGGCCATCGTGAAGGTCTTGCCGGAGCCGGTGACGCCGAGCAGCACCTGGGTGCGCTCGTGGCGATTGGCGCCCTCGACCAGATCCCGGATCGCCTGCGGCTGGTCGCCCTTCGGCTCGAACTCCGACTTGATGACCAGGCGGTGGCCGCCTTCGCTCTTCTCGGGGCGGGGCGGGCGATGCGGCGTCCAGGTCTGACCGGTGAATTCGGGCCGGCCCTCGCGCAGCAGCCGCTCCAGCGACTCGTGCGTCGCCGCGCTGGCGGAGCCGTCCGTAAACGGATTGGCGCGGCGCGGGCGGCGCGGCTCGATATTCGCCTCGGTCGGAGCGTCCTCGCCGTCGAGACCGAGCACGCGAGCGAGCTCGGGCGAGGCTTCGCGCAGCTCGGCATCGTCGCGATAGGTCGCCTGCGGCGCTTCCGCTACGTGATGCGTCGACTGGCGCGCCATGTGGGCGGCCGAGAAGTCGGCGCGGCGATCCTTGGAGTTGTCGGCTGGAGGCCGAAGGCCCGTCTGCGAGCCGACGCCGGCGGTGCCGGCCGCGATGCCCGGATTGAGCAGCTTCTCGAGCGCGGGCGCGATCGGCGCCAGCTCCTCGCGCGCCGCCTTGGCGCGGGTCGCGCGCGCGGGATCCTTCTTCGGCTTGTCGGGCGTTTTGGCCATCGTCGGAATATGGGACGCGAAAGGCGGCGAGGAAAGGGCATGCCTGAAGCTGCTGACAGGTATGGTCAGGAGCCGCGCCTGCCGGCGGAACTTGCGGCAAGCTCTTTCGATCCGTTTCAATAGCGCATCATGACGACACCCATCTCTCCCGCCCAGATCGAGCGCGCCCGGTCGCTGATCGACCCGGTCTTCCTCGACACGCCGGTGCTGCGTCACGACGGACTGAACGCCGCGCTCGGCTGCGCCTGCTGGCTCAAGATCGAGACGCTCAATCCGATCCGCTCGTTCAAGGGGCGCGGCACGGAGGCGCTGATCGCCGCCCTCGATCCCGCGCCCGCGCATGTGGTCGCGACCTCCACCGGGAATTTCGGCCAGGGTCTTGCGCGCGCCGCGATGCGGCGCGGCATCGGCGCGACCATCTTCTCCGGCGCGGACGCCAATCCGCAGAAGCTCGCCGCGATGCGCCGGCTCGGCGCCGAGGTGCGCCTCGTGCCGCGTGGCGAGAACGGCAAGCAGACGGCGCGCCGCTTTGCGCAGCAGATGAATGCGCTCTTCGTCGAGGACGGCGCGCATCCCGAGATCGCGGCGGGTGCCGGAACGATCGGGCAGGAGCTGACGGCGCAAGTGGCCGCGCTCGATGCGGTCGTGGTACAGGTCGGCGACGGCGCGCTGATCGCCGGCGTCGGCTCATGGCTCAAGGCGAAAGCGCCGGGCGTGCGCATCATCGGTGTCACGGCGGCGGCGGCCCCGGCCATGATGGCCTCGCTCAAGGCGGGCGCGCCCGTGAGCCTGCCGGCCGAGACCATCGCGGACGGCATGGCGATCCACACGCCCATTGCGTCGGCCGTGGCGGAGGTCGCTGCCGTGATCGACGATATCGTCGCGGTGGAGGAAGAAGCCATGATCGACGCGGTGCGGCTGCTGATCCGGGAGACCGGGATCGTGGCCGAGCCGTCGGGCGCGGCCGGCGTGGCGGCGCTGATGTCTCACCGGGACATGTGGGCGGGCCGCAACGTTGCGGTGATCGTCACGGGAAGCAATGTGCGGCCGGAGCTGCTCGCCGCAGCCGCCGCGGGCTGACGATCAGCGATTGCCCCACAAGAAAGCGCCGGGCTGAGACTTGCCGGCCTGACGCACGCCACCGGTCGTCGTCGGATCGGCGTACTCGCAGGGACCGGTACCGATCTCGCCGATATCGCCGGTCGCATTGTCGAAGGCGAAGTGCTTGCAGCCCTTGCCGGCCGGCAGCGCGTAAAGGATGCGGCCGGTGCGGAACACCTCGGGCGAGGCGACGCGCAGCTCGGATGGCTTGGACTCGATCAGGAGGCGCTGGCCGATCAGCCAGCCGACGCCGAACAGCGCGACGAACACCGCGCCGACGATGAGCGCGCGCGTCCGCCCGGTCCGCTGCGCGTGGGACCGAGCCTGCGCTCTGGCGGTCTGCTCGTGGTCCATGCTGGCTCTTCCTGCCTGCGTGGACGTATTGAAGCGCCAGCGCGTTGCGCCTCGGTAAAGCCGTCCCAGCGCATTCGATTCAAAGCCGCTCGCGGTTCTCGGCGGGCCGTCACGCCCGCGCGTATTGGCCGCGCTGGAAGATGCGGTCCTTCATGTCGTCGCTGGCGGTGTCGCGGGCCGAGACGATGGTGGCGACCTTGGCGAGCGCGCGTTTCGCGCCGGGGCGGGCCGCGATGGTGTCGACCCAGCGCGCGAGGTTCGTACGCGCCTTGAGGTCGACGCCGAGCAGCTCGGCGTTGCGCAGCCAGGGGAAGGCCGCGATGTCGGCGATCGAGATGTCGTCGCCCGCGACCCAGACGCGGCCCGCGAGATGCGCGTCGTAGAGGTCGAACAGCCGGTTCACCTCGCTGCGATAGCGAGCGAGCGCATAGTCGTTGCCGGCCGGGGCGTAGCGGCGGAAATGCACGAGCTGGCCGCTCATCGGGCCGACGCTCGCGACCTGCAGCATCAGCCACTGCATCACCTCGAGCCGCGCGCGCGCATCCTTCGGGATGAGGCGGCCGGTCTTCTCGGCTAGATAGATCAGGATCGCGCCGGACTCGAACACCGTCACGGGCTCTCCGCCCGGGCCGTCGTGATCGACGATCACCGGGATCTTGCGGTTCGGGTTGAGGCGCGTGAACTCCGGCGTGAAGTGCTCGCCCTTCCACACGTCCACGAGCTTGGTCTCGTAGGGCAGCTCCAGCTCCTCGAGTGCGACGAAGATCTTCACGACATTGGGGCTGGTGAGGGCGTAGAGGTCGATCATGGGGGTCTCCGCGAAGGGAGCCGAGACCGTAGGGTAGGGGCGAAGCAATGCCAAGCGTGCGAGCCGCATAGGCGTTGTGCGTCCTGTCTTTTTGACTGTGCATGATCCTTATCCGAAAACCGGTGACCACTTTTCGGGATCATGCACCTAACGAAAAAGTGGCCGCGCGGCGCTTCGGCTTTGCTTGACACAACGCGCACGCCGATCCCAGGCTGAGGCTCGCCGGATGCCGAGGAGGCTTCCATGAATCCTCGCCCGAACCTTCTGCGCCGCGCCGTGCTCGGCGTCGTCGTCGCGACGGCGCTCGTGAGCAGCGCCGCGGCCCAGGCGCCCACCCTAGATGCGCTCGTGGGCGCCGTGGTCGGCATCAAGACCTTCATCAATCCGGATGCGCGCACCGCGGAGAATCTCGGGCGCACGCGCGAAGGCTCCGGCATCATCATCGACGAGGACGGGCTCGTCCTCACCATCGGCTACCTGATGGTGGAGGCGCATGCGGCGGAGCTGATCACCCAGACGGGCCGCACGGTGCCGGCCAATGTGGTGGGCTACGACTTCGATTCCGGCTTCGGCCTGTTGCGCGCGGTCGAGCCGCTGCGGCTCAAGCCGATGCCGATGGGCAAGTCCGCCGACGTGAAGGAGAACGATCCGGTTCTCGTCGCGAGCGCGGGCGGCGTGCAGGCACTCGCGCCCGCGCATGTGGTGGCGAAGCGCGAGTTCGCCGGCAATTGGGAGTATCTGCTCGACGAGGCGATCTTCACGGCGCCGCCGCATCCGGCCTGGAGCGGTGCGGCGCTGATCAGCCGCGAGGGCAAGCTCGTCGGCGTCGGCTCGCTCATTGTCGGCGACGCGCCCGGCAAGGGTGACGCCGCGCCCGGCAACATGTTCGTGCCGATCGACCGCCTGCCGCCGATCCTCGCCGACCTGATCGCGGACGGGCGCACCTCGGCGGCGCCGCGCCCCTGGCTCGGCGTCACCACGGTCGAGGCGCATGGCGCCTTGCTGGTGTCGCGGGTGACGCCGGGCGGTCCGGCCG
>JAEYAU010000015.1 GCA_023404705.1 Pseudomonadota bacterium | reverse complement strand
CGCTTCGCCTGCGCGCGGCGCACGCTCGCGAGCGCAGCGACCGCGGCGGTCGTGACGCTCAACTCGAGCGCCAACCTGCAGCCCGGGCAGCGCCTGCTGTTCGGTAGCCTCGACGGCTCGCGCGCGGAGCTCGGCGTGATCGCGGCGCTCGGTCCGGGGGCGAACCAGGTCACGCTGCAGCAGGCCGTGGGCTTCCCCTACCCGGCAGGCAGCCCGGTGCAGCCCTTGCCGGCCGATCAGCTGCTCGCACTGCGCCGGCGGCCCGTGACCATCGCGGGACGCGTGCTCAAGCGCACCGGCACCGTGACGGCGCCGCTCGCCGGCGCCAGCGTGCGGGTCAGCAAGATCTGGCGCGAGATCCCGCCGGCCGGCACCATCGTGGATCCCGAGCTGCCGGTGCCAGGGGGCCCGGTGCCAGGCGTGCCATGGGATGTGCCAATCGCCGCGCTGTGGCCGGCCGCCTATGCGGATATTCCGGGCACCGGTGAGATCAGGATCGAGAACCGCGCGGTCGACGGCGCCACCAGCCCGAAGACGCTGCTCGATGACGCAGGCGCCGGCGACACGGCGCTGCGCCTCTCCAATGCGGTCGGCCTCGGCGTCAACGACGTGATCGCGGTCGATGCCGACGATGCGGGCCGGCGCGAAATCTTCGTGATCCGCTCCATCACCCTGTCGGGCTCCGCGAGCGACTGGGCGCGCGTGGTCGTCAACCAGCCGCTCGCCCTCGACCACAAGCGCAATCGCATGGTCCGGCGGCTGCTCGGACCGGCGCCCGGCGCGCCGATCGCACTCAACTACGCGGTCGCGGCCGGCGACGAGGCCGTGCTGTTCGATGCATCCGGCATCACCGGCTCGCACCAGGTGCGCGTGTTCGATCCCGGCCCGCCCGTCGTGCAGTCCTTTCATCGCATCGACGTGCTGGCGGCGACGACCGACGCCGACGGCTTCTATCGGCTGCCACCGATCACGCGCGCCGGGAAGATCGAGTTGTTCGCGAAGGACTCGGGCTCCCCCGCGAGCAAGGCCATCGAGTTCGTGCCCGACTACGACAGCTTCGAAAACCGCGTCGACGTCACGGTGAGCTAGACGTCTCGAGGAGAGCGCCATGCCTGAATACCTCGCTCCTGCAGTCTACGTGGAAGAGGTCGATACCGGCTCAAAGCCGATCGAAGGCGTCTCCACCAGCACGGCCGGCATGATCGGCATGACCGAACGTGGTCCGGTCAATGTGCCGATCCTCGTCACCAGCAACGGCGAGTATCAGCGCTGGTTCGGCGGCTATCTCGACCCCGACGTGTTCGATGCGGAGCGCTGCTACCTGCCGCACGCGGTCGAGGGCTTCTTCACCAATGGCGGCAAGCGCGTGTTCATCACGCGCGTGCTCGATCCCGGAGCCGCGGCAGTCGCACGCCGGCCGCTGGTCCAGCCGGACGCGACGGCGCCCGCCAGCACGCAGCTCCTGTCCTCGGCAGCCACCGCCGCAATGAGCGTAATCGTGGCCGACGGCGCCGGCTTTGCGGCGACCGACACGATCCAGATCGGCAGCGGCACGGGTGCGGAATTCCGCACCATCAACGCGGCGCTCACGACGGCCTCGGTGCTCGCGCTCGGGATGCCGCTGTCGTTCGAGCATGCGGCGGGGCAGAACGTGGAGCGTCGGGCGATCGTGGATGACGTCACGGCCGGCGAGACGCATTCCTCGACGCTGCAGAGCGATGCCGCCGCGGGAGCGACGAGCATCACGCTGGTGAACGCGGTATTCAATCCAGTGCTCGCGGCCGGCGACCTGTTACGCATCGGCGCCGCGGGCAACGACGCCGAATATATCGTGGTCGGCGGTCCGCCGGCCGGCAACGTCGTGCCGCTGCGCGCGCCTCTCCAGCTGCAACATCGCGCGGTTCCGGCCACACAGGTGCATCGCCAGGAGATCACGGTTCCGGGGGCGCCGCCACCCACACAGGTCGCGGCAGGTGGCGTTGCGGCCGGCGCGTCGGTCGTCAACGTGGCGAGCATCGCGGGTCTCGCGCCCGGCAACTTCCTCATGTTCGCCCACACCAATCCCGATCGCGTCGAGTATCGGCAGATCGGCACCCTCTCGCGGCTCGGTCTCGACAAGCCGACCTATGCGGACTACCCGGCCGGCTCTCTCGTGGAAGTCGTCACGATCGCGCCGGCGACGCCGCCGTCCTACGACCTCACCGCGGAGGCGCTCGCGAACACCAACGTCATTCAGGTCTCGAACCGCTCGACCATGAAGGTCAACGACGTCGTCCAGATCGGGATCGGCGCGGATGCCGAATTCGCCGAGATCGCGTCGATGCCGGCCACAGCGCCCGGCAACAATCCTGGACCGCTCGTGCTGCGCAGCGCCCTGCGGCAGACGCACCCGGCCATGGCCAACGTCATCTTCCGCTTCGTCTCTCCGCTGGCCACGACCTTCGCGACCACGCTCGCGATCGGCAATGCGATGAATGCCACGAGTCTCGTCGTCGTCGCGGCCGCCGGGGCGATCGCGGCCGGCAACATCGTTCGCGTGACGCCGCCCGGCGGAAACGCGTTCTATCAACTGGCCAGTGCTGCAACGGTCGCGCTCGCGCCGCGCAACGTGCCGCTCGACCTGCCGCTCGACCTGCCGCATGCGGCGGGCGAAGCCCTGGTCACGCGTACGCCGATGATCGAGGTGCGCGCGCTCGACGCCGGCATCTGGGGCAACCGCCTGCAGGTCGGCGCCGAGGTGATGCCGCAGCCGCTCCTGACGACCACGATCCGGCAGATCGTCTCCGGCACCAGCCTGCGTCTCAACTCCGCAGCCGGAGTCGAGGCCGGCACCGAGCTGGTCGTGACCGATGCGGGCGGCATCGAGACCGCCCACAAGGTGCAGGCGATCGACCGCCAGAACAATTACCTGATCACGCTCGAGGCCACGACGGCGCTCCCCGGAACCGCCGCCGTCAACAACGCGGTGCGTTCGCGCGAGTATCGCTTCGTGGTCGAGCTGCTGCGCCAGCCGGACCCCGCGAACCCCTCGCGCAACAACACGGCGATCGACCGCGAGGTGTTCGCCGCGCTCTCCCTCGATCCGCGCCACAGCCGCTACTTCGAGCGCATCATCGGCGCGACCTGGGACACGACCAACCCGGCGCTCACGATGGACGATGCGGGTCGTGACCTGCGCAAGAGCGACCGCCGCTCGGAAGGCGAGTCCGCCTATATCCGCGTGCGCGATCTCTCGCCCGGCACCGGCCTGCGCGCGGGCCCGGTCGCTGACTACGAGACCAGGCCCGACGGCACGCGGCGGCTGATCCTGCTGCGCCTGTCGCGGGGCGACGATGCCCTCGGCGCCGTCACCGACCCGATCTATATCGGCGCCGACAATATCGAGCCCGACCAGCGCACCGGCCTGTTCACCCTGCGCAACATCGAGGACATCAGCATCGTCGCGGCGCCTGGGCGGACCTCCGTCCCCATGCAGGCGGCGCTGATCAATCACTGCGAGCTCGCCCGCTACCGCTTCGCGGTGCTCGACGGCACGCCGCCGCCCGCCGACACGATGACCAACGTGCAGGTGCAGCGCCAGCAGTTCGACACCAAATATGCGGCGCTCTACCATCCGTGGCTCGTCATTCCGGAGCCCTACCCGCTCAATCCGGCGCTGCCGGCCGATTATCCGGTGCCGCCCTCCGGTCACATGGTCGGGATCTACGCGCGCACCGATATCGAACGCGGCGTGCACAAGGCGCCCGCCAACGAGGTGGTGCGCGGCGTCACCGGCCTGCAGCGGCTGCTCAACAAGGAGCAGCACGACATCCTCAATCCCTATCCGGTCAACATCAACGTGATCCGCGACTTCCGCTCCAACAATCGCGGCATCCGCGTCTATGGCGGGCGCGTCATCACCAGCGACTCGGATTGGAAATACGTCAACGTGCGGCGCCTGCTGATCTTCATCGAGGCGTCGATCGACCGTGGCCTGCAATGGGTCGTGTTCGAGCCCAATGCCGAGCCGCTGTGGGCGCGCGTGCGCCGCTCGGTGAGCAACTTCCTCACCCAGGTCTGGCGCAACGGCGCGCTCGAGGGCACCCGCGTCGAGGAAGCGTTCTTCGTCAAGTGCGACCGCACCACCATGACGCAGACGGACATCGACCAGGGGCGCCTGATCTGCCTGGTCGGCGTCGCACCCGTGAAGCCGGCGGAATTCGTGATCGTGCGCATCGGCCTGTGGACGGCGCACGCCGAGGAATGACGCAAGAGATCACGTGAGGCGTCAGCGCGCCGCTTTCAGCGCGAGCGCAACAGGAGAGCCAAGATGGCGACCGACAAACGGAACGATCCATTTCGCGCCTACAACTTCTCCATCGAGATCGATGGCATACCGAGCGGCGCATTCTCGGAGGTCGGCGGCCTGACCGCCGAGGGCGATGCGGTGGACTACCGCGAGGGCACCGACCTGCAGCGCAATGTGCGCAAGCTGGTGGGCTTGCGCAAATACACGAACCTCACGCTCAAGCGCGGCTACACGCCCGATAACACGCTGTGGAAATGGTACAACAACATCATGAACGGCGAGCCCGATCGCCGCAACGTCACCATCGTATTGATGAACGAGGCGCGCGAGCCGGTGATGCGCTGGCACGCCGAGAACGTGTGGATCAACAAAATCGAAGGGCCTGCCTTCAAAGCGAGCGGCAACGAGGTGGCCATGGAGTCCGTGGAGCTCGTCCACGAAGGCCTCACGCTCGAGATGTAAGGGCCGCGCTCTCCGATGACCACCTACGAGACACCAGGAGCCTATATCGAACGCGCCGACCGCGCGCAGGGCGGCATCAGCCGGCTGCGCACGGACATCGCGGGCTTCGTCGGCATCACGGAGCGTGGGCCGGCGCGGCGCGCGGTCGCGATCGAGTCCTGGAAGCAGTTCAACGCGGTGTTCGGCGGCTTCTTCCCGCACGGCTATCTCGCCTATGTCGTGAAGGCCTTCTTCGAGAACGGCGGTCGCCGCTGCTGGGTGGTGCGCGTCGAGGGCGAGGCCGCGCAGACCGCAAGCGCGATCCTGCAGGCAACCGCGGGAGCGCCGGTGTGGCGCGTCGAGGCGGAGTCCAGCGGCGCCTGGGGCAATGGGCTGAGCCTGCGGCTGACCGAGCTTCGCCGCGTGGCGCGGCGCGCGATCACGGCAACGCCGGATTTCGCGGTCGTGGACTCGGTCGCGGGCTTCACGCGCGCGGGCACCGTGGAGCTCATCCAGGACAAGGGCGGCGCGATCATCCGCGAGCTGCGCGTGCTGAGCGCGGTGGATGCGGAGAGCGGCAAGCTGGTCTGGAACACGAACGATGCCGCGCTCCGGCTCCAGAGCGACGCCCCGCTGGCATTGATTGATCCGGTCCTGCCGCTGCGCATCGAGACGGTGTCCTACCAGCTCCAGGTCGCGAAGGACGGACGCCCGTGGCGCGTCTATGACGACCTCGCGCTCGCGCCCGACCACCCGCGCTACGGCCCGAAGATCGTCAACGGCGTCGGCAGCCTGTTCGCGCCGGCGAGCCGCGGCGGGCGGCCGCCGCAGCCCGAGTTCGAAAGCACGGCCGAGCTGGTCGCCTTCGGCAAGCGTAACCGGATCGGCGCCCTGCCCGAGCCGGTGCGGCTGGTCGAGCTGCGCGCCGCGCCGGGCGCGAG
>JAEYAU010000183.1 GCA_023404705.1 Pseudomonadota bacterium | reverse complement strand
GTTCCGGGCTCGCGCCGGCGGTCGGCGGCGGGCTCGGCGGCTCGGCATTCATGATGCTCACGGGCGGGATCGAGGCCGCCGACGGCACCGTGAAGCCGGGCGGCACCGGCGTGCCGGGACCGGACGGCATCGTGCTCGAAAGCGCCGGGGCCGAGCGCGGCCGCGTCGGCCAGCTCACCGCATAGCGGGCGACCAGCGTGTCGTAGGTACGCTCCTTCAGGTTGGCGCGCAGACGGTTGGCGTCGGCCACGACGTTGAAGAAGTCGCATTTGTCGGCCGTGCAGCCGTCACGGCTCGCCAGCACTTGCGCCGCGATCCCGTAGCGGTCGGCCTCGATGGCGCGGCGGAGACTTGCAAGCGCCGGCTCATAATTCGGGTCGCGCCGGGCGACGAAGTCATTGGTCTCGTTCAGCAGCACCATGCGAGCCTCCACATAGGAGGCCGCCGCCGCGACCGACTCGGGGCTCGCAAAGATGGTGCGCTCGCACCCCCCCTCCACGCTCTCACCGACCACGGCGTCCAGGCAGGCGAGGGTCGAGCCGGTCTCGACGGCGCGGGCCGTGAGCTGCAGCGAGCGGTTGTCGAGAGCGCGGCGCTCCTCGGCCCGATAGGCGTCGGTGGTCCGCTCGTACCAGAGCCAGCCGCCCACCGCGACGAGGACCAGCAGGCCGAGCCGCAGGATCGCGCCCGAGAGATCGGTGAGGCTGGCGCGCAGGATCGCGACCATGAGGACGATGATGAACAGCACCGCCGCGACGCCGGCCACCCAGGCCGGAACGGTCATCGTGCCGCTCGCAAGGTCGAGCCCGAGACTCGATACAATGTCGTTCATCTGCTTGTTCCGCCCGACAAATCCCCCGTCATCAGTATGACGCAGTGCGACAGAGGCCGCCACCGCAATCGTGCCGCCGACCCCTGCAGCCGGCAGGCCATGCGTGGCCCATAAAATACGCCGCAAGAGGTCCGAGGCTAACCGTAGGTTAACCCATTGTTGACCATGCTGCACCCACCGAGATCTCAACGGGCGGCCGTGCACCGGCAGTCCAGGCGACGACCCCCATGCCGACTGCCGCAGCCCTCCGTCACGACGAGCGCACCGCGAGGGGCGATGCGATCGTCGCCGAGCTGCGCGATGCGGCTCTGCCGCTGCATCCTCACTCCTTCGAGGTCTTTTCCGCTTATCGAGGCGGGCATCACCCGATGCTCAATGTCGCGATGGACGAGATCCGCGCGAACGGTCAGATCACGGCCGTCGATCTCGATCGGCTGCACGAGGAGCATCTCTCGCCTTGGCGCCTGGGCGGCGGCCGCGACGCGATCATCGACAGCATCGCGACACAGCTGCGCGCCATCATGGCGGCGCTCGACGGCGCCGTCAGCGCGGTGCACGAGCACGGCGAGGTGCTGCTCGCGGAGTCCTGCGGCCTGAGCGTCACCGACTCGCTCACGCTCCGCAACGTGGTCGAGACGGTCGACCGCCTGATGCGCGCTGCGCGCGACGAGCGCACCCGCACGGCGCTGCTGGAAGCGCGCCTCACGGCCGCGGGCCGGCAGATCTCCGCGCTGCAGAAGCAGCTCGCCGTCGTGCGCGAGGACGCGCGGCGCGACCCCCTCACCTCCACGACCAGCCGCGCCGGCCTGCAGAAGCGGCTCGGCACCGCGATCGCCGAGTTCGCGACCGCCGAGACGCCGGTCGCCCTCGCGGTCTGCGACATCGATTATCTGAAGGACCTCAACGAGAGCTTCGGCACGGCGACCGGCGATGTGGTATTGCGCACCGTAGCCATGGTGCTCAAGACGCAGGCGCGCATGGGCGATACCGTGGCGCGGCTCGAGGATGACACCTTTGCGGTGCTGCTGCCGGACACCGGCACGGGCGAAGCCGTGGCGCTCTGCGAGATCTTCCGTCAGACCCTGATGGCTTACGGGCTCGTGGTGCGCGACACCCGCAGGGCGCGCGTGACCGTCTCGTTCGGCGTCGCCCAGGCGGTCAAGGGCGACACGCCCGCGAGCTTGCTCGACCGCGCCCGCGCCGCGCTGCGCGTCGCCAAGAGCGAAGGCCGCAACCGCGTGGTCGAGATGACGCCCGAAGGCCCGACCTGGGTAGCCGAGCGGCGCGCGTAGGCGCGCCGAATTAGTGCGTCAGCGCCGACTTCTCGCTGCAGATCTTGGCTGCGGAGGTGCGGCAGGTCTCGTACAGCGCCGGGCACGGCTCGACCGCCTTCACGGCGGCGTCGATGGTCTTGAGCCGGTCGCCCGTGGACGTCGCCTGCCCGTCGAAGGCGTGCACCGCGTCTTCCTGCGAGAGTCCACGATCCGTCATGAGGAAGCGTTCGGCGAGGTCGAAGAAGGTTGCGGCCGCGCGCCCAGCCGTCTCGGACTTGCGCGTGAACTCCGCGGCCGCCGCCGGATCGGGCTTGGCGGCGCGGATACGCGTCGCCTCCTCGGCATAGAGGTTGCCGAGTTTGAAATAAGCGCCGCCGCACTGCGCCATGCCGAGCCAGTAGGCCTTGCCGTGATAGGCCGTGCCGGGCGCCGCCACCATCTGGTCGCGCCGGTCGCCGGGGGGCCCCTGCGGCGCCGTCTCGCGCTTGCGCTGCCCGCGCGACTGCGCCGCTGCATCCTGCACCAGGATCGCCGCGCACAGCAGCGCGGCCCCGAGCCGAACCAATCGCATCATCTCGCGTTCCCTATCCGCCCTTGCGAGCCTACCAAGCCGCACGAACGCCGACCATCCGCCACCGCGTTCTTGCCGCAATGTCTTGCCGCAATGGTATCAGCGCATGTTCCGGCGAAGTGGACACCGGTTCACCGACGAGAACATGCGCCATCAAAAGATCGGAACGCATTCCGATGACATCGGAATGCGTTTCGAGGCCCCACGCGGCAGGAGAGCGCGATGCGACTGATCTTCGGCATGATTCTCGGTGCGATTCTGACCGTCGTGGGCGCCTATGTGCACGACACCGTTTGGATCGGTCCCGCAGGGGCGACCACGGGCACCGAGGCGCAGCGGCCCATGGTGAACTGGGACGTCGTCTCGTCGAACGCACGCAATCTCGGAAAGACCGCGCGCGAGCAGGTCGACAAGCTCACGAAATAACGGAGGCGGCGCTTTTACGCGCCGACCACGAAGCGCAGCGCCGAGGCGGCCGTCAGCGCACCGCAGAGCGCGAGGAAGAGCTCGCGCAGCGGCAGCGAGTCCCCGGGCTTCTCTGCCGGCTGGGCCGTCTCGACGACTTGGGCCGGCTTCGTCACTGGCGGCTCCGAGACGATGACCTCGCCCGCCGAGGCGAGCTGGAAGCCGGTGCTTCCCGTGGTCTCGCTCCCGGCGCTCGGCGCCACCGCGGTCTGCGCGGCCACGGCCTGCACCGCCGGCCCTTGCGCGTTTTGCGGCACCACGCTTGCGGCGCCCTCGTCCATGCTCGGCGCCACCATGGCGGTCCGGATCGCGGCCGGCGCCATATGCGATGAATCGAGCCGCGGCTTGCGCATCACCTCGAACGCGTTGTTCGCCATCGAGGTCTTCGCGACGAAGCCGCGGAAGCGGCGCTGGATCGCGCTCTCGCTCGTGGTCGACTGGCTGGAGACCGAGGCGAGGCTCGCGCCCTTGCGCCGCTGCTGCACGATGACGCTCGCCTTGCGGCGGCGCTCGGCCTTGCTGGCGGACTTCCATTTGGCATGACGGCGCACGGCCGCGTGGCGCTTGAGGTTCTCGCGCTTCGTCCAGGCCACCTTGCGGCGCGCATTGGCCGACGACTTCGCGGTGCGAATCGCCTTGCGCTTGGCGGTGCGCACCTTGCTCTTGGCCACCTTGGTGGCCTGATTGGTCTCGACCATCGGCGCAGAACGCGGCGCGCTGCTGCCCGACGGCGACAGCAGTGCCAGTCCGGCGGCGACGACGGCGCCGTAGGCTATCACTCGAGCGCTGACCATGACGTCCCCTTCGCGGTCCCCTCGCTGCGCGTGGGCGCATCCAGACTCCGCGAAATGGCCTCAACTTGACCAGAATGAGGCAATTCCGCCTCATTTCGGCGTGTAGGGCCCGCTATCCCTCGGATTTCGCTAAAATTTCTCGACCCAGGGGCGCAGCTCGAGCTCCCAGCTCCAGGCGCTGCGCGGCTGCTGCAGCACGTGCAGGTAGCTCGCCGCGATCGCATCGGGATCGAGCGTGCTGTCGGGATTCTCGGTCGGATCGGAGCGCCGATCGCTGCGAATGCCGCCGTCGATGACGAAATGCGCCACATGGATTCCGTGCGGCGCGAGCTCCCGCGCCATCGATTGTGCCAGCCCGCGCAACGCGAACTTGCCCATCGCGAACGGCGCCGACTGGGCATAGCCCTTCACGCTGGCCGACGCGCCCGTGAGAAGGATCGCGCCGTGCTTATTCGGCAGCATGCGCTTCGCGGCCGCCTGGCCTACCAGGAAGCCGCCATAGGCCGTGACCGTGAGCGCCTTGGCGACCTCGGCCGGATCGAGCTCCACGAACGGCCCGCGCGTGCGATAGCTCGCGTTGTAGACGACCACATCCGGCAGGCCGATCGCCCGCTCCACTTCGCCGAAGAGCCGCTCGACCTGGCCGGGCTCGGAGGCATCGCACGCGAAGGCAGTTGCCCCCATGCTCGCCGCGATCTCCTTATCCGGCGTGCGAGACGCGAGCGCGACCTTCATGCCGGCCTTGGCGAAAGCGCGGCCGACCGAGGCGCTCAGCCCCGATCCCGCGCCGACAATGAGAGCGCGCTGATAGGTCATGGTGTGAACCCTACGAGAGCATGATCCCGAAAAGTGGGCACCGGTTTTCGGAGAAGATCATGCGCGAAAACCAAGGCTTCAGGCCGTGAGCGCGACCGGCTCCTGCTCCGCCTCGGACGGCTGCATCAGCTTCGGCGCCACGTAGCGGCCCGCCTCCAGCGCCTTGATCTGCATGTCGACGATCTCCACGGCGCGCCGCGCGAACGGCCCGAGGTGGAGATAGAGCGCCATCAGCGAGATCACCGAGCGCGCCGCCTTCGGATTCTTCTTCAGGCAGTTGGTGAAGGTCTTCCAGAAGATCTCGCGGTCGCCCGGCAGCTGCGTGAGGATCTCGTGGATGGCGCCGAGGCCGGTGTTCTTCTGGCGGACGTCGCCTTCCTTCATGTCGTGGCGCAGCGAGCAGTCGAGCATGCCGACCATCCGCTCGATGCGCCCGCAATAGGCTTCCGGCGTGTAGACGTTGGCCAGCACGCGGCGGAAGTCGCGCAGGATGTCGAGCCGCGGCCGCTGGGTGATGAAGTTGAGGCCTTGGCTGGTCTGATCGCCCTGCCCCGCCGGCAGCATGTCGCTGCCTTCGTAGAGCCGGCCCTCTTTCGTCAGCCGGCGCGTGAGCTGCGTGTTCGGCAGCGCATAGAGCAGGCCGCAGATGCTGACCGGGATCGCGGTGTCGTGGATCAGCTCGATCATGCCCTCGGCCACCGAGCCGCGCTCGCTGTCGAAGCCCACGATGAAGCCCGCCGTCACGAACATGCCGGCGCCGTAGATCTTGTGCACGCTCTCCGGGATGCTGCGGCGCGTGTTCTGCTTCTTGCGCATCGCCTTCAGCGTCTCTTCGTCCGGGCTCTCGATGCCGACGAAGACCGCGAAGAAATTGCACCTCTTCATCATTTCGAGCAGCTCGTCGTCGTCGGCCAGATTGAGCGAGGCCTCGGTCGAGAACTCGAACGGGAAGTCGTGCTCCTCCTGCCACTTCTGCAGATGCGGCAGGAACAGCTTGATCGACTTCTTGTTGCCGATCAGGTTGTCGTCGACGAAGTCGACATGGCCGCGATAGCCGAGCCGGTAGAGCGTATCGAGCTCCGCCAGCATCTGCGGCGTCGTCTTGGTGCGCGGCGCGCGGCCGTAGAGCTCGATGATGTCGCAGAACTCGCAGGTGAACGGGCAGCCGCGCGAGAACTGCACGCCGATATAGAGATACTGGTCGAACTTCAGCAGGTCGTAGCGCGGGATCGGGCTCTTGGTGACGTCCGCCTGGAATTTGGGCGCCTCGAACACGTCCTCGTTCGAGCCGTGCTCCCAGGCCTCGACGAACTTGTCGATGATTCCCTCGGCCTCACCGAGAACGCGGTAGGTCGCGCTCGCATAGACGTGCGGGCTCGAGGTCGCATCAGGCCCGCCCACCACGACCGGAATGTCGCGGTCGTGGCACATCTCGATGATCGCCAGCGTGTCCACCTGCTGGAACAGCATGCCGCCGGTCATCACCATGTCGGCCCAGGCGAGGTCCTCCTCGGTGAGCTCCTCGGTGTTGCGGTTGACGAGGCGGATATTCCAATGCTGCGGCAGCATGGCCGCGACCGTGATCAGCCCGAGCGGGATCGCCGGATACTTGGCGCCCACCAGCTCGCAGGCTTCCTTGAAATTCCAGAAGGATTCGGACGTGAACCGCGGATAGACCAGCAGCAGATTACAGCCACGACGCTCGGAAACCGTCATTCCCCTGACCCCAAAATCCCCTACCCGGAAACGCAAAGGCGTCGAAAACCCGTCTGGCCTCTCGCCGCGGGCATGGAGGGCGGCAGTATGGCCACCCCCCACGCGCCGGTTCAAGTCCTAAGGGTCTTTCCGGCGGAATTGGGCCGCCGGTGTGGCTTTGGGGACTCAAGGCAACGGAAATCCGGCATCGGCCTGTTGCGCCAGGAATGCCGCCGCGAGGTTACCGCGCGTCAGCACCGCCCGGACCGATCCCGGCCAGGTCACTCTTGCTGAGCTGGGTTCCATCATCGCCTTCGAGCAGCAAGGCGACGCGCCCGCTTCCGTTGACGTGCCGCGCCCAGCTCATGGCGTCGTCGAACTGGCTGAACTCCTTGAAGAGGAGATGCTCCTTGTCCATCGGCGATTCCAATTCGGAGCCGCGCGGTCCGCTATAGACTCGATAGCCCATGATGAGCCTCCCTTTTGGTGTTGAACATGCGTCCAATCGGGACTTGCGTCTGATGTAGCAATCAATTGTGCCGTTCGTGTGCAGCCGACTCTCAAACGCGCGACCACCACGCGCGGTGCCGCGCGGGGTGGTCCCGAGTCACGATCGCATTAGCGCCGGATGGTCTCGCAGACTCGCGTGCCGTCCGCATGCTCCACGCATGTACGCTGGTGCACGCGCGGTTCAGGCTCCGTCACGATTACGCGCGGCCGATTGGCATCGGCTGCCGCCGCGCCGACCGTTCCACCGACACCGGCGCCCACGGCCGCGCCGATCGGGCCGCCCACGATGGCGCCGGTCACGGCGCCTGTCGTCGCGCCCGCTGCGGCACCGGCCGCGGCGTCCTGCGCGCTGGCGAACGTCGGCATGGCGAGAATGGCGATAAAAGTCCCTGCGATCAGGGTCTTGCGCATGTCTACCTCCTGTTGCTGCCAGACAAACGCACGCAGCACGGGAGTCGTTCCACATGTGGGAACTCGGCGAATCGCGCATCACGCCTATGTCAGTACCGGCGCGCGACGTCATCGGATCGCGTGCATCATGCGCATGGAAGAATGCGCCGAGCGGAGGAGCGACATGCGAGCGGCTTTCTATGAAAAGAACGGAACGGCACGCGATGTGCTGAGCGTCGGTGAGATCGAGACTCCAGTGCCCGGCCCCGGCGAAGTACGCGTGCGGCTCGCGACATCCGGCGTCAATCCGTCCGACGTGAAGACGCGCATGGGCACGACGCGCAAGATCGCATTCCCGCGCGTGGTGCCGCATTCGGACGGCGCCGGCGAGATCGACATGGTGGGTGACGGCGTCGCCAAGACCCGCATGGGCGAGCGCGTCTGGATCTGGAACGGCCAGTGGAAGCGTCCGTTCGGCACTTGCGCGGAGTACATCGTGGTCCCGGCCGCACAGGCCGTGCGCCTGCCCGCGCATATCGATTTCGAGGCCGGCGCCTGTCTCGGCATTCCGGCGCTCACGGCCCATCACGCGGTCGATGTCGCGGGCGCCGACAAGGGCAAGACCGTGTTGGTCTCGGGCGGCGCCGGCAGTGTCGGCCACTATGCGATCCAGTTCGCCAAGGCGCGCGGCGCGAGCGTGATCACCACCGTGAGCTCGAGCCAGAAGGCCGACCTCGCCCGCGCGGCCGGCGCCGATCACGTGATCGACTACAAGCGCGAGGACGTCGCTGCGCGCGTGCAGGAACTGACGGGCGGACGCGGCTGCGACGCGATGGTCGAGCTCGACCTCAATTCGAACGCCAGGCTGATCCCTGGCGTGCTGCGCCCACGCGGGATCGTCGCGGTCTACGGCATCACGGGGCCCGAACCGCAGCTGCCGGGCCAGTTCTGCCTCGCCAACGCGATCACGATACGGTTCGTCTTCGTCTACGAGCTCACCGCTGACGAACGCGACCGCGCCGTCTCGGAGATCAGCGCGATGCTGGAGGGACGTCATTTGATCAACAACGTCGCCCTCACCTTCCCGCTGTCCGAGATCGTCGAGGCACATGAGGCCGTCGAGCAAGGCAAAGCGCTCGGCAACGTCGTGGTCCGCTTATGACCCGGCGGCGCCACCCGCATTGACGCAGCGGCAGCCGCGTCGATACGATCCAGTAAAATCATACTGGGGAGGGATGACATGCGGGCTACCGGTTCGCTTCTGCTGGCGCTTGCCATGACGATGCTCGGCGCTTCGGCCGCATCCCCGCAGGAGGCCAACGCTCCGATCTACGTGGCGGGCTATATCGAGGTGATGCCGACCGCCGCACGTGAGGCGGCCGCGCTGCTGCGCCAGTATCGCGACGCCGTGCGCAAGGAGAACGGCAACCAGCGCGCCGAGATCGTGCAGCGCATCGGCCAGAACTATCACTTCGTCATCCTCGAGACCTGGCAGGACAAAGCCGCCTTCGATGCGCACGGCAAGGCCGCGCATGTCGGTGAGATCCGCGAGAAGCTCAAGGCGATCCAGAACACGCCCTATGATGAGCGCGTGCACATTGCGCTCACGGCCGGCGGCACCGACGGGCGCAACGAGCGCGACATGGTCTACGTGGTCACGCATGTGGACGTGATCCCGCCGCGCAAGGACGACGGTGTCGCGGCCGTGAAGCAGCTCGGCGAGGACAGCCGGAAGGAAACCGGCAACGTACGCTTCGATGTGGTGCAGCAGACCAACCGCCCGAACCACTTCACCGTGGTCGAGGCCTGGAAGAACCGGAAGGCCTATGAGGCGCACACCATGGCGGCGCACACCCGCGCCTTCCGCGACAAGCTCACGCCGATGAGCGGCGCGCTCTACGACGAGCGGCTCTTCCGGCGCCTCTGAGGCGCGCAGTCCCGCGACGGGGCCGCCCGCCCTCGCCGATGGCCGCTTATTGGTATTCGTGCGTAGGGCGAAGGCTCCTCGCGTGCGGAACCGGCTGCCCATCGTTTCACCTTGCCTAAAAGAGAAGAGTTCCGCTCGGCTGCGGCGGCCGGCTCCACTATGGGCAGCCGCCCGCGCCCTTGTGTCGTATAGCCGTCACTGGCCCGAAGCTTAACGAAACACCGGCGAACCCTTCGACTGATTTCTTACTGCAGCTGTTGCACTGGGCATATCAGTGGCTAGCGTATATCAACAGAGCATCAATAATATACTCAGAGTCTACTGTTTTCACGCACGGAACTAACGTATTCAATAGGTTAACAAAGCGTAAATCGCTCGTATTTGCCCTAACTATTCTGAAATCTGACCATGCATACACTTAGTGCATGTTGACCGCGATCGTCCTGATTTGCTCCCTCGCCGTCACTCCGGACCTCCGCGAGTGCAGCCGGGACAATGCGACGAACGTCCTGCAGGTGCCGGAGGAGTTCATGCTTCCCTCCCAGTGCATGATGCGTGGGCAGGCCTATGTGGCCGAGACATCGATCGGCCAGGAGCTCGCGCGGGAGGAACGCATCAAGGTGATGTGCGTCCGTCAGATGCTGGTCGGACGAAGGGTCATCTAGGGAGAGACACATGGGCGAGGTGATCCCGTTCCGTCGGCCGTCGCCCAGCCCCGCCGCGCATCGTCCCCCGGCGTCGCCCTCAGACAATCCCTACTGGCTCGCCGACGCGCTGCACCTGCACTCCTACGATCGTGCGTTGCCGCCGGCCGGAACGCTGAGCCGCATCCCCAACGACGATCGCTGAGTTCGTAAGGCACACAGCGGCGTAAGCCGCCGCGTGCCGATCAGCAGATGCAAGCGTAAGATGAGAGGCAGCCGGCGCAATACGCTTCGCTATTGCGCCCTACAATGTCGACTGGGTCAGGCCGCGTTGCGCGTCCGGCGCGGGGTTCGCGCGTTGCGCCAGGACGCGAACTTCTCCTCGATCTCGGCGTGCACATAGCGGAGCCAGCGCTCGGCTTCCTTGGCCCGGGTCTCGGCCTCGAGCACGCGGGCTTCGAGCGCGCGGTTGCGCTCCTCGGCTTCGCGCAGCTGCTCAATCGCGCGCACCAGCAGCGCCTCGGCGCGCACCTCGGTCGCGGCCACGGTTTCGGCGACCTGGCTCACCAGGTCGACGGCGGCGCGCCCCGCATCCATCAGCGGATCGCGCCCCTCCTCGCGGGTCATGCGCAACACGTTGTCGCCGCGTTGCGGATGGCTGTAGCGAAGCGTGGGGCGGGCCGGGTCCATCGAGAATCCTCCGAGAGCGGGTCCCGACAGCCTGCGAAAACATGGTTAACGATTGGTTTCGGCGCGCCCGTTGAGATGCCTTCGAACGACGAAATTCATGCCGGCCGCCAGGGCTCGCAAGACCGCCGTTTCCTCGTGCGGAATGTCAGTCCGCACAAAGGGCTGGCCGCCTCCGCTGAATCGATGTCTCAGAGCCCGTCGAGCTGGCTTTCCTTGGCGACGCGCTCGTGCGGCTCGTTCACACTCTTGATCCGATACTGCTGGTCTTCGCCATCGCGGGGCAGCACCCGCACGACCGTATAGATGCCGCTCGCCCCGCCCCGGCCGAACGGGCCCGACGTGTAGTGGACGGACTGACCGACCTGAAACTTCTGCGCGCTCAAGAGAACCTCCGGTATGCGCGAGCAGGCCCGCGCTCCGCGCGGGAGAAAAGAGCCTGTCGTATAGGGGAAAACATTCCTTATAATACCACGCTGCTCGCGCGGCGGGGAAAATTTTTGGGAAAATTGCGGTCGTGCGACACTCCGGCGCCCGCTGTCGGCGCGCCGGTATCGGGTGCGTTGGTCTCTCGCTAGGTCAGGCTGCGGCCCGCCACTGGGTCATGGCATCGCGGGCGGCTTTCAGCAGGTGCACCTTGTCGTCGATGTGGTCGACCCACTCGAGCGGGATCAGATGCGACCTGCCCTCCGGCGCGACCGTCTTGCTCAGCTTGAGGCACGCCCCATCGAGCTGATCGACCGTACCGAGATAGCCGCCGTCCGACCCGACCACTTCCATCCGGGCATTGATGCCGTCGAGCATGGCTTGCCTCCGCATCTTTTGCGGAGAACCGTGGGCCCGGACGATGGTTCCGGAAGATTCCGCCGTCACATGCGGAAGACGCCGAAGCGCGTCTGCGGCACGGGCGCATTGAGCGCCGCCGAGAAGGCGAGCGCCAGCACCCGCCGGGTCTCGGTCGGCGCAATGATGCCGTCGTCCCAGAGCCGCGCGGTCGCGTAGTAGGGATTGCCCTCCGTCTCGTACTGATCGCGGATCGGCTGCTTGAACTCCTCCTCCTCGATGTCGGACCACTTGCCGCCGCCCGCCTCGATATTGTCGCGCTTCACGGTGGCGAGCACGCTCGAGGCTTGCGCGCCGCCCATCACCGAAATGCGCGCGTTCGGCCACATGAACAGGAAGCGCGGCGAGTAGGCGCGCCCGCACATGCCGTAATTGCCCGCGCCATAGGAGCCGCCGACGATCACGGTGATCTTCGGCACCGCCGCGCAGGCGACGGCGGTCACCATCTTGGCGCCGTCCTTGGCGATGCCGCGCGCCTCGTATTCGCGCCCGACCATGAAGCCCGTGATGTTCTGCAGGAACAGCAAGGGAATGCGCCGCTGGCAGCACAGCTCGATGAAATGGGCGGCCTTCTGCGCGGACTCCGAATAGAGGATGCCGTTGTTGCCGAGGATGCCGACCGGCATCCCGTGCAGATGCGCGAAGCCGGTGACCAGCGTCGTGCCGTAGAGGTGCTTGAACTCGTCGAACTCGGAGGCATCGACCAGCCGCGCGATCACCTCGCGGATGTCGTACTGCTTGCGCAGGTCGACCGGCACCACGCCGTCGAGCTCGGCCGGATCGTAGGCCGGCTCGCGCGGCGCGATCAGAGGGATGTCGGGTGACTTGCGCGTGTTGAGCTTGCCGACGATGCGGCGCGCGATCTCGAGCGCGTGGCCGTCGTCCGCCGCATAATGGTCGGCGACGCCGGAGAGCCGCGCGTGCACGTCGGCGCCGCCCAAGTCCTCGGCCGAGACCACCTCCCCGGTCGCCGCCTTCACGAGCGGCGGGCCGCCGAGGAAGATCGTGCCCTGCCGGCGCACGATGATAGTCTCGTCCGACATCGCCGGGACATAGGCGCCACCGGCGGTGCATGAGCCCATCACGACGGCGATCTGCGGGATGCCGAGGCTGGAGAGCGTCGCCTGATTGTAGAAGATGCGGCCGAAGTGCTCGCGATCGGGAAACACCTCGGTCTGGTGCGGCAGGTTGGCGCCACCCGAATCGACCAGATAGATGCAGGGCAGCCTGTTCTCGCGCGCGATCTCCTGCGCACGCAGATGCTTCTTCACGGTCATCGGATAATAGGTGCCGCCCTTGATGGTCGAGTCGTTGCACACGACCATGCAATCACGTCCCTCGATCCGGCCGATGCCCGTGATGATGCCGGCCGCGTGGATCGCATCCTCGTACATGCCGTTGGCCGCGAGCCCCGAGAGCTCGAGGAACGGCGTGCCCGGGTCGATCAGCCGCAGCACGCGATCGCGCGGCAGCAGCTTGCCGCGCTCCAGGTGACGCTCGCGCGCGCGCTTCGGCCCACCTTCAGCGGCTTGCGCGCGGCGCCGGTCGAGTTCGTCGCAGAGCGCGCGCATCTCGCCCGCATTGGCACGGAACTCGGCGCTCTGCGGATCGACTGTGGACTGAAGCTTCACGAAGCGGCCTCCCTGCGTTCGGCCGGAACTATGGCGCGGCATCGCAGCGAAGGGAACGGTCCCGTCTCACGTTACCGCGAAAAACGGGTTCCGAAGGAACTAGCAACACCTCCACGTGTTCTCGTTGCGTGTAGCGATACGGGCGAGCACGAGGGAAATCCAAGGAGAGAGCACGATGAATTCGAAACTGATGACGACCGTCGCGGCCGCAGCCCTTCTCGCCGGCATGACCGTTGCCATGGCGCAGAGCGGTGGCTCGGGCGCGGGCGCTGGCGGCGCCGGTGGTGGCGCGGCGGCGGGCGCGGCCAGCAGCTCCGGCAG
>JAEYAU010000166.1 GCA_023404705.1 Pseudomonadota bacterium | reverse complement strand
CGTGCAGCGCGTACTTGCAGGCCAGCGCCGAGCTGGTGGTCACGTCGACCCCGTCGAAGATGAGGCCGGCGGCGGCGACCAGGGTCGCCACGTTGTCGGCCGTGATGCCCCGGATGTCGACCGCCTGGGCCGCCCCTTTGAGCTTGTGCGCGGAGGCCGCGAGCGCCGCGAGGTTGCCGGCGCGCGAGGCCGTGGTGATCTCGCGCTCGGCCTCGACCGCGGTCGTGCGGAATTTCGCCAGCAGCGAGTTGATCGCCTCCTGGTCGTCGCCGAGCCAGCCCGCGAGCACGCTTCGGTCGATCGGATCGGTCGAGGACTTCTCGTCCGGGGCGACCGGCGCCGCCATATCGGTGTCCGCAATCGGCAGCCAGCGCTCGAGCGTCACGCGCAGCTGCTCAATGCTCACGGGCTTCGCCAAGTAAGCGTCCATTCCGGCCGCGAGGCAGCGCTCTTCCTCGCCCTTCATCGCATTGGCGGTGACCGCGATCACCGGCGTCGCATTCCAGCCGCGCTCGGCCTCGGCGGCGCGCAGGCGGCGGGTGAGCTCATGGCCGTCCATGCGCGGCATGTGAATGTCGGCCAGAACGGCGGCGTAGCGGCCGGCCGCCCAGGCATCGAGCGCCTCGACGCCGTCGTTCACGGTGTCGGCCGCGATGCCGAGGAGATCGAGCTGGCGCACCAAGACCTCGCGATTGACCGGATGGTCGTCAGCGACCAGCACGCGCGGCTTGGCCTGGCCCTTGCGTCCCGCGCGCTTGCTCGGCGTCGCCGTGCGCAGGGTGGTGTTGAGCGGCGAATCCGCGGGCGCGGCCTGCAATGTGAGGGTGACCGTGAACGTGGAGCCGACCTTCGGCTCGCTCACGAGGGCGACGTCGCCGTGCATCAGCTGCGCGAGCCGGCGCACGATGGAGAGGCCGAGGCCGGTGCCGCCGAAGCGCCGCGTGGTCGAGCTGTCGGCCTGCGCGAAAGGCTGGAACAGCCGTGCGCGCTGCTCGTCATCGAGGCCGATGCCGGTGTCGCTGACAGCGAGCGTCACGCAGGTCATGCCGTCGCCGAGCGGGGCGGTGCGCGCGCTCACCTTGATGCCGCCGCGCTCGGTGAATTTGACCGCGTTGCCGAGCAGGTTGAACAGGATCTGCCGCACGCGGGTCGGATCCCCGACCAGAGCGTCGTCGGAGCCGGGATCGATCTCGACGTCGAGCGAAAGTCCCTTGCCGAGCGTCTGACGCCGGAACGTGCTCACCACGCCGTCGATCAGGCCGGAGAGCGAGAAGGCGGTCTCCTCGAGCTCGAGCCGGCCCGCCTCGATCTTCGAGAAGTCGAGCACGTCGTCGATGATGCGCAGCAGCGACTGCGCGGAATCACGCATGGTCTCGACGGTGCGGCGCTGCCCCTCGTTGAGGCCCTGGCGCTGCAGCACGTCCATCATGCCGAGCACGCCGTTCATCGGCGTGCGGATCTCGTGGCTCATGGTGGCGAGGAACGTGGACTTCGCCTGGTTGGCGGCCTCCGCGTCGGCGCGGTCGCGCTCGGCGGCGTCGCGCGCGGTCTCGGCGGCATCCACGGCGGTGGCGAGTGCGGCCTCGCGCTCCTTCAGTTCCGTAATGTCGCGGCACACCGTGAGCAGGGATCCGTCGTCGAGGAGCTTGAAGTTGAATTCGAGATGGCGGCCGGTATTGGTGCGGCGATCGTAGCGCACGCCCTCGGGCACGAGGGTTGCGTCGAGACGCTGCTTCATCATCGCCTCGACGTCGTCGACCGGCCCGAAATCGCCGCGTTCGACCTGGAAGCGCAGGACGTCGTGGCCCGAGACGCCGGGATAAGCGAGATCGGGCGGCAGCGCGAGGAATTCGACGAGCTGCCGGCTGAAGAAAGTGCAGCGGAGGTCGGCATCGAACAGGCCGGTGCCGTCGTTCATGTTCTCGAGCACCGTGCGCATGACCTGACGTGTGCGCTCGGCCTCGCGATGCGCCGCGGCGGCCTGCGCGCGCTCCCGTTCGGCGACGTCGCGGGACGCTTCGGCGGCTTCCTTCGCGGCGGCAAGTGCCTCCTCGCGGTCCTTCAGCTCGGTAATGTCGCGATAGAGCCCGAGGAGGGCGCCGTCCTCCAGCGGCGTGAAGTTGAACTCGATGTAGCGACCGCCCGCGGTTCGGCGCTCGTAGCGGTTGCCGCCCGGCTTGCGCATGCGGCCGGCGACCTCCTGAACGGTCGCCTCGATGTCCTCGATCGGGCCAAAATCGCCGCGTTGCGCCTGATAGCGGATGATGTCGTAGCCGGACGCGCCCGGGAAGGCGACCTCGGGCGTGAAGCGCTGGAATCGCATGAGCTGCTGGTTGACGAAGGTCCAGCGGAAGTCCTTGTCGAACAGCATGACGCCGTCGCTCATGTTGTCGAGCACGGTCTGCATCACGCCGCGCGTGCGCTCCACGTCGTCGCGCGCCGCTTCGGCCGCTTCCTTGGCGGTCGCGAGGGCGGCCTCGCGCTCCTTCAGCTCGGTCACGTCGCGACAGATGGCGAGCAGGCCGCCGTCATCGAGCGGCTTGAAGTTGAACTCGATGAAGCGGCCGCTATGGGTGCGGCGCGCGAACCTGCTGCCGCCGGCCTTGCGCACGACCGTCATGCGCTCCTGCACCTTGCGCTCGACATCGTCGTAGGGGCCGAAATCGCCGCGGCGAATCTGGAAACGCAACAGCTCCTGACCCGGCGTGCCGGGGCGCACCAGCTCGGGCGGATAGTCCTGGAACTCGATGAGCTGGCGGTTGGCGAAGCGCAGCCGGAAGTCGCCGTCGAGCAGCATGACGCCGTCATGCATGTTCTCGAGAATGGTCTGCATCACTTCGTAGGCGCGCTCGACGTCGCGGTGCGCCGCCGAGGCTTCGGCCTTGGCGTTCTGCAGCTGGCGGGCGCGCTCGCGCTCCTCGGTGATGTCGCCCATGGCGCCGACGATGCGGCGCGCGCGGCCGCCCGGGCCGCGGATCGCGATGCCGTGCTGACGCGCCCAGCGCCAGCTCCCATCCGCGGCGCGGTAGCGGAACTCGCTCTGGAAGCGCGGCGTCTCGCCGCGGAAATGCGCAACGATCGCCTCGCGATAGGCGGGCCGGTCGTCAGGATGGATGAAGTCCGCGATGTCGGTGCGCGCCGGATCGTCGGGCGCCATGCCGAGCATCACGCGCAGCCAGGGCGAGAAGTAGACGGTGTCGGCCTCGAGGTCGGCGTCGTAGACGCCCTCGTTGATCGATTCGAGCGCGAGCGCGTAGCGCTCGACGTTCTGCACCCAAGTGAGGTCGCCCGATGCGCCGGGGCGATGCGACGCAGCCGCTACGGCCTTGGCGGTCTCGAGCTCCTGGTCGCGCTTCTTCAGCTCCGTGATGTCGGTCGAGGCGCCGACCAGGCGCCGGGCGCGGCCGTCAGGGCCGCGCTGCGCAATGCCGTGCTGACGCGCCCAGCGCCACGTGCCTTCGGCCGTGCGGTAGCGGTATTCGCACTCGAAGCGCGGGGTCTCGCCGCGGAAGTGTTCGGTGAGCTTGCGCCGGTAGAGCGCGCGGTCGTCCGGATGGATGCGGTCCATCCAGTTCGCCGGCGTGGCAAGCTCGGCCGCCGACAGGCCCAGGATGATGCGCAACTCAGGCGAGTAATGGACGGTGTTCGCCTCGAGATTCCAGTCGTAGACGCCGTAGTTCAGCGAGGCGATCGCGAGCGCAAAGCGCTCCTCGCCCTGCGGTCGCGCATCCTTCGTCTCGGGCGGCGCAGGGGCGGGCACGGCGGCCGAATTGGAAGAACTCGAGGTCGACATTGGGCGGACTCTCCAAACGCCGTGTTTCTTTCGTGTGTCGTGCCGAGGCCGTTTTGTATCGTTTGTGTCGCAATCCCCGGATGTACGATAAATGCCGGATGCGGGACGCCGATCCAGGCGCCCGGCGTGACACAACGGAAACCAAGTTCACGCTCCGGTGAAATCCGCACGAAATGGTGCAGGTCTAGGCTTGCCTCATTGGTGAAGGCGCTGAGCGCCACCAATCGAGGGGACCCGCCATGCCGACCATCGCTCTCTATGCCCTGCAGGCGGGCCTCGGGTTGATGATCCTTGCGGCGGGCGCCGCCAAGATCATGGGCCTGGACGCCATGGAGCAGGCGTTTGCGCTGCTCGGGCTCGGCTCGGTGGCCTGCGTCGCGGTCGGGCTTCTCGAAGTGACGGCCGGGTTCTGCCTGCTGCTGCCGCGGGCGGGCGTCATGGGCGCCGCGCTGCTGGCCGGGATGCTGAGCTTCGCGGTCGGTGGGACGATCGGCCAGGCGGCCTCGGACGAGGGCCTCACCGGCGTCCGGATGACGGTCTCGCAGACGGTCCAACCCTCCCTCTGCATGGGCCCGTGCCGGCCTACCCACACGATCGGCGCCAAGCGGAGCTGGGACATCTGAGAGTTTCGGCTGGGAAGTAGTTTTAGGCTGGGGAGTCCTGGCGCCCGGTCGGTCTCCGGCCGGGCGCCTTGCTTATGTTGGGTCGCCCCGCTATAAGCCGCGCCATTCCACACGCGGATCAGAGGCCAAAAGCCATCCGGTGGTCCCGGCGAGCCCTCGCTCGTCCGGAACTCACAGATCCGCGGAGGCTCGAACCGGAGAACGCAACATGGCGCTTCCTGACTACTCGATGCGCCAGCTCTTGGAAGCTGGCGTGCATTTCGGCCATCAGGCCCACCGCTGGAACCCGAAGATGGGCGAATACATCTTCGGCACCCGCAACAACATTCACATTCTCGACCTCGCGCAGACGGTGCCGCTGATGCACCGCGCCCTGCAGGCGGTGAGCGACACCGTCGCCAAGGGCGGCCGCATCCTGTTCGTCGGCACCAAGCGCCAGGCGCAGGACGCGATCGCGGACGCGGCCAAGCGGTCGGCGCAGTATTACGTCAACTCGCGCTGGCTCGGCGGCACGCTGACCAACTGGAAGACGATCTCGGGGTCGATCAAGCGGCTGCGCCAGCTCGACGAGCTGCTCTCGGGCGGCGAGTCGCAACGCTACACCAAGAAGGAGCGCCTGACGCTCACGCGCGAGAAGGAGAAGCTCGATCGCGCGCTCGGCGGCATCAAGGACATGGGTGGCCTGCCCGACCTCATTTTCGTGATCGACACGAACAAGGAAGACATCGCGATCAAGGAGGCCCGGCGCCTCAACATCCCGGTCGCCGCGATCGTCGACACCAATTGCGATCCGGATGGCATCTCCTTCGTGGTGCCGGGCAATGACGACGCCGGCCGCGCGATCACGCTCTACTGCGATCTGATCGCCAAGGCGGCGATCGACGGCATCTCGCGCGCCCAGGGCGAGTCCGGTTTCGACCTCGGTGCTTCCGAGAAGCCGATCGTCGAGGAGCTGCCGGCCGAGACGCCGGTCAGTGGCTTCCAGCCGCTGGCAGGCCCGCGCGGTGTGGCCGACGACCTCAAGAAGCTGCCGGGGGTCTCCGGCGCGATCGAGAAGAAGCTCAACGACGCCGGCATCTTCCACTTCTGGCAGATCGCCGAGCTGGGCGGCACCGATGCGGCCAAGATCGGCGACGATGTCGGCCTGCCGGGCCGCGTCGAGGGCTGGATCGCCAAGGCGAAAGAGTTCGTCGCCGAGTAACTCGTTGCGGCCGCCCGAGCTGGTGCGGCCGCTCACCCGATGGATTCGTGACACGGGATTCGTGACTCATGGCCAATATCACCGCTGCAATGGTGAAAGAGCTCCGCGAGACCACCGGCGCGGGCATGATGGACTGCAAGGCCGCGCTCAATGAGACGAACGGCGACATGCAGGCCGCGATCGACTATCTGCGCAAGAAGGGCCTCGCGAAAGCCGCGAAGAAGGCCGGCCGCGTCGCGGCCGAGGGCCTGATCGGCGTCGCACTCGCGGGCACCAAAGGTGTCGTCGTCGAGGTCAATTCCGAGACCGACTTCGTCGCGCGCAACGACCACTTCCAGGGTCTCGTGAAGATGATCGCGCAGGTCGCGCTCAAGACGGGCGACGACGTCGACGCCATCAAGGCCGCGGCGGTCGGCAGCCACACGGTGGCGGACGCCATCGCGTCGGCGATCGCGACCATCGGCGAGAACATGAGCCTGCGCCGCTCGGCGAGCCTCTCGGTCGGCAAGGGCGTCGTCGCGAATTACATGCACAATCAGATCGCCGACGGGCTCGGCAAGATCGGCGTGATCGTCGCGCTCGAATCCACGGGCCAGTCCGACGAGCTGATGAAGCTGGGTCGTCAGCTCGCCATGCATGTCGCGGCCGCGAACCCGCAGGCGATGGACTCGTCCGGTCTCGACCCGGCGGTGGTCGCGCGCGAGAAGGACATTCTGGCCGAGAAGCATCGTGCCGGCGGCAAGCCCGAGAACGTGATCGCCAAGATCGTCGAGTCGGGTCTGAAGACCTTCTACAAGGAGGTCTGCTTCGTCGATCAGGTCTACATCCACGATCCCAGCAAGACCGTGGCGCAGGCCGTCAAGGAAGCCGAGGGTAAGGTCGGTGGACCGATCAAGCTCGCCGGCTTCGTGCGCTTCCAGCTCGGCGAGGGCATCGAGAAGCAGGAAAGCGATTTCGCGGCCGAAGTCGCGGCACAGGCCGGACAACGCTGACGATCCCAGCACACGGGCGGAGAGCGAAGCCATGGGCAGTCCCGCTTACCGCCGGGTGATGGTGAAGGTCTCGGGCGAAGCCCTGATGGGCGATCAGGGCTTCGGCCTGCACCAGCCGACCGTCGATCGGATCGCGGCGGACCTGGTTGCGGCGCACAAGCTCGGCACGCAGATCGGCGTCGTGGTCGGTGCTGGCAACATCTTCCGCGGCGTGCAGGTCTCGGCTCAGGGGGTGCCGCGCGTCACCGCCGATCTCATGGGCATCCTCGGCACCGTGATGAATGCGCTCGCGCTCGAGACTGCGCTCGAGCGCGCGGGCGCACCGGCGCGCACCCTTTCGGCCGTCGCGATGCCGGAGATCTGCGAGACCTATGAGCGCCGGGCGGCCGAACGTCACCTGCAGGAGGGGCGGATCGTCCTGTTCGCGGCCGGCACCAGCAATCCGTTCTTCACCACCGATACCACCGCGGTGCTGCGCGCCGCCGAGATGGGCTGTGACGCGGTCCTCAAGGCTACCAATGTGGACGGGGTCTATACGGCCGACCCGAAGAAGGATCCGAGCGCCAAGCGCTTCGACAAGATTTCCCACTCCGAGGCAATCCAGCGCGATCTCAAGGTGATGGACAGCACGGCCTTCGCGCTTGCCCGGGAAAATCGTATGCCTATCATCGTGTTCTCGATCCGCGAGCCGGGATCGGTCGCGGCGGTGCTCGGCGGAAAGGGACACGCGACCTTCGTGGGATGACGGCCGGCACCGGCTGACGCGCGCGAGGTCCGAAATCCGTGACGGGGAGCCCATGGCAACGACAACTCACAGTATGGACGAACTGAAGCGCCGCATGCACGGCGCCATCGCGGTGCTCAAGCAGGAGCTCGGCGGCCTGCGCACGGGGCGTGCCTCGGCGAGCCTCGTCGACCATGTCCAGGTCGAAGCCTATGGCTCGCACATGCCGCTCAACCAGCTCGCGACCGTGAGCGTGCCGGAGCCGCGGCTGATCTCGGTGCAGGTCTGGGACCGCTCGATGGTGCATGCGGTCGAGAAGGGCATCCTCGCTTCGAATCTCGGGCTGACGCCGTCGACCGAGGGACAAGTGATCCGGCTGCGCATCCCCGAGCTCAACGAGGAGCGGCGCAAGGAGCTCGTGAAGGTCGCGCACAAATATGCCGAGGCCGCGAAGGTCGCGATCCGGCACGTGCGCCGCGACGGTCTCGACATCCTCAAGAAGCTCGAGAAGGACCACAAGATCAGCAAGGACGACCACGATCGCGAGGCCGATCTGGTGCAGAAGGCGACCGATCAGCAGATCGCCGAAGTCGATCAGGCCCTGGCGGCCAAAGAAAAAGAGATCATGACGGTCTAGCGCGCGTGCGACCCGGCCGTGATGCTGGGCAAGACGCTTGCCGAGGACCGGATTCGCGTAAATGCGTAACATTGGAATTTCGCCCAAGTCCGATTCCAATGATGGGAAAGGGCGGGAAGGAGCCCGGGGAAACTGATGTCCGAATCCGAGGCGCCGCCGATTGCCGCGACGCCGCATCCCGACGTGCCACGGCATGTCGCCATCATCATGGACGGCAACGGCCGCTGGGCCGCCGCGCGCGGCTTGCCGCGCGCCGAGGGGCACCGGCGCGGTGTCGAGGCGCTGCGCAGCACCGTGCGTGCCGCCGGCGAGCTCGGCATCCGCTACCTCACGATCTTCTCGTTCAGCTCGGAGAACTGGCTGCGGCCCAAGTCCGAGGTGGAGTATCTGCTCGGTCTGCTGCGTCGCTTCATCCGCCATGATCTCGCGGAGCTGCACTCCAACAATGTGCGGGTGCGCATCATCGGCGAGCGCGAGGGCCTGGCCACCGACATCCGCCATTTGCTCGAAGAGGCCGAGCAGCTCACGCGCAACAATGACGGCCTCGACCTGATCGTCGCGTTCAATTACGGCGCCCGCCAGGAGATGGCGCGCGCCGCGCGGCGCATGGCCGAGAAGGTCGCCCGTGGCGAGATCAAGCCGGAGGAGATCACGGCGGAGCTGATGGCGCGCCATCTCGACAGCCCGGATCTCGCCGATCCCGACCTCATCATTCGCACGAGCGGCGAGCAGCGGCTGTCGAACTTCCTGCTCTGGCAGGCGGCCTACAGCGAGCTCGTGTTCCTGCCGATCTACTGGCCGGACTTCGACCGTGCGACGCTCGAGCAGGCGCTCGAGGAATATCGCCGCCGCGAGCGCCGGTTCGGCGGGCTCGTCGCCAAGACCGGGTCCTGAATCCGATGCACGGGCAGGACCCGGCGCCACAAGCTTCTCGCAGCAGTGATCTGAAGATCCGCGTCGCTTCGGCCCTGGTGATGGGGCCGCTCGCGCTCGGTGCCGCCTATTGGGGCGGATGGCCGTTCGCGATCTTCTGGGCGATCGCGGCCGCAGCCATTCTCTGGGAGTGGCTCGTGCTGACCTGCGGCCGCGCGCATGCGCCGGCACTTGCGGTCGGCGGGGCGGCGCTCATCGCGGCGTTTCTGCTCGCGGGATTTGGCCGGGCGGATCTCGCTTGCGTTGCGGCGCTGATCGGCGCCGCAGTCGCGGCGCTGCTCGGGCCCGGCGGGATCAGGACATGGCTCGCGGGCGGCGTCGCCTATGCGTGCGCGATGCTGATCGCGGTCATCGTTCTGCGCGCGGATGTAACTGCTGGCCTCACCGCCATCATCTTCCTCTTCGCGGTGGTGTGGGCAACCGACATCCTCGCCTATTTCGTTGGACGCGCCTTCGGCGGTCCGAAGCTGTGGCCGGCCGTCAGTCCGAAGAAGACTTGGTCGGGCGCCGTCGGCGGCACGATTGCGGCTGTGGTGCTGGGCGTTGCGGCGGTGTGGATCGCCGGGCTCGGGCGGCTTGCGCCGGTCGCAGTGGTCGCCTTTGTTCTGTCCGTGATTTCGCAATTCGGAGACCTGATGGAGTCAGCCATCAAGCGACGCTTCGGCGTGAAGGATGCGAGCCATCTCATTCCGGGGCATGGCGGTGTGATGGATCGCCTGGACGGGTTCGTCGCGGCTGCCCTCGCGGCGGCGGTGTTCGGCGTGATGCGCGGCGGCCTCGAAGGCTCGGCGCGTGGTCTCCTTGCGTGGTGAACCGATGACCGCGCCCATGCCAGCGGCTCGACGCGATGCGAAGTCGGCTGCATCGCCCCGCAGCATCACAATTCTCGGCGCAACGGGATCGATCGGCGCGAGCACGGTCGATCTCGTCACGCGCAATCGCGACGCCTTTGAGGTGGTGGCGCTGACCGCGAACCAGAATGCGGACGCGCTCGCGCGCCTAGCGCGCGATCTCGGCGCCAAGCTGGCCGTGGTGGCGGATCAGGCGGCTTATCGCGAGCTCAAGGACGCGCTCTCGGGCAGCGGCATCGAGGCGGCGGCCGGCGCTGCCGCGGCGGTCGAAGCCGCACGGCGCCCGGCCGATTGGGTGATGGCGGCGATTGCCGGATCGGCGGGTCTCGCGCCGGCGCTCGCCGCGGTGGAGAGCGGCACCACGGTGGCGCTCGCCAACAAGGAGTGCCTCGTCTGCGCCGGCGATCTCTTCATGCGGCGCGTGGGTGCTGCGGGCGCGACGCTGCTGCCCGTCGATTCCGAGCACAACGCGGTATTCCAGGCGCTGACCGCTGGACGTCGCGACCAAGTCGCGAAGGTGACGATCACGGCATCAGGCGGGCCGTTCCGCACCTGGACCAAGGAGGCGATCCGCAAGGCCGGTCTCGCGGAAGCGCTGCGCCATCCGAACTGGTCGATGGGACCCAAGGTCACGATCGATTCCGCGACCCTGATGAACAAGGGGCTCGAGCTGATCGAGGCGCACCATCTGTTCGCGCTCGCGCCGCACGAGCTCGACGTGGTGGTGCATCCGCAATCGATCGTCCATGGGTTCGTCGAGTTCCGCGACGGCGCCGTGGTGGCGACGCTGGGTGAGCCCGACATGCGCATCCCGATTGCGCACTGCCTCGCCTGGCCGACACGGATGGAAAGTGCCGCGCGCCGGCTCGATCTCGCGCGTGTCGGGACGCTGACCTTCGAGGCGCCCGATCTGGAGCGTTTCCCGGCGCTCGGGCTGGCGAAACAGGCGCTCGAGGCGAGGGGTGGGGCCGCGACGGTGCTCAACGCGGCCAACGAGGTCGCAGTGGCCGAATTTATCGCGGGCCGCCTCGGATTTGCCGGCATTCCGGCAATGGTGGAAGCGACCCTCGATGCGGCGGCGCGCACCGGGGTGATGCGGGAGCCGACCACCCTCGAGGATGCGCTCGCCGTTGACCATGATTCACGATTGTTGGCCTTGGAACTCTTGCCCGAAATCGCCGTAAAGGCATCTTAGTTAATTTTGGGCAGGTCTGACGGGCTGCTGACGGGGGATGAGGACGTAATGGAACTTTTCGCGAATGTCGGATCCTGGGGGAGCTGGCTTTTCTTCTGGGTCATCCCGTTCCTGTTCATCCTGACCATCGTGGTCTTCTTCCACGAGCTCGGCCACTTCCTCATCGCGCGCTGGTGCGGCGTTCGTGTTCTGGTGTTCTCGGTCGGTTTCGGACGTGAGCTGATCGGCTTCACTGACCGGCACGGCACCCGCTGGAAGCTCGCCGCGATCCCGCTCGGCGGCTACGTCAAATTCTTCGGCGACGAGAATGCCGCGAGCGTGCCGGACCAGGATCAGCTCGCGACGATGAACGAAACCGAGAAGCGCGTGAGTTTCCCGCACAAGAATGTGGGACAGCGCGCCGCCATCGTCGCCGCAGGCCCGATCGCGAATTTCATTCTCGCCATCGTGCTGTTCGCCGCCTTCTTCGCTTTCTACGGCAAGCCGACCGCGCCCGCGCTGGTGGATGCGGTGCAGCCGGGCAGCGCCGCGGAGGCTGCGGGCTTCCGCGACGGCGATCTCGTCACCGCGATCGACGGCCGCAAGATCGAAACCTTCACGGACATGCAGCGCCTGGTCATGGACAGCGCCGGGCAGACGCTGCGCATCGTCGTGGAGCGCGACGGCAAGGAGCAGACGCTCACCGCGGTGCCGAAGCTGGTCGAGACCAAGAACGCGCTCGGCTTCAAGCACCGTCAGGGCGTACTCGGCCTGCGCGGCAAGCCGGGGCCGCTCGAGACCGTCGGCATCGGCTCTGCGTTCAAGCTGGGGGTCGAAGAGTCCTGGATGGTGGTGGAGCGGACCCTGTCCTACATCCGCGGGGTCTTCGCGGGCCGGGAGTCGCTCGACCAGCTGGGTGGACCGATCATGATCGCCCAGGCCTCGCGTCAGGTGGCGACGGCCGGGTTCTTCCCGCTGCTGCACTTCGCGGGCGTGGTGTCGATCTCCATCGGATTCCTGAATTTATTCCCAATCCCGCTGCTGGATGGCGGGCATCTGCTCTACTACGCGATCGAAGCCGTGCGCGGCCGGCCCCTGTCCGAACGGGCGCAGGAGTATGGATTCCGCATCGGTTTGGCCATTGTGCTCATGCTGATGATATTCACGACGTTCCAGGACATCCTACGTTCTATTCCGTGGATCTCCTGACACCGTGTCCTTGGTGCAACGCTTTGGGTTTAAACGACCTTCCGTGAGGGGTATGCCGGTTTCCAGGGCGGGGGAAAGCCTGTAGAAACCGGGGCAGAGATTCTGCCAGTTGGGTCGACGGACAACCGATAAAAAAGAATAGGGCGCACAGCGCATGAAAGTGTGGTTGAGGGTGTTGCGAGGGCTGACCCTGGCAGGCGTGGTCCTCGGGGGTAGCGTTGTCTGTTCGGGGACCGTCACGCTGCTGTCGGCAGTGCCGGCTCAGGCGCAGTCGGCGTCGTCCATCGTCGTTCAAGGTAACCGTCGCGTGGAAGCGGATACGATTCGCTCGTATTTCCGCGCTTCCGGCGGCCGTCTCGACGCGGTCGCGATCGACGAGGGCCTGAAGGCGCTCTACGCCACCGGCCTGTTCGAGGACGTGCGCATCAGCCAGGCTGGCGGCCGGCTCACCGTGACGGTCGTCGAGAACCCGGTCATCAACCGCATCCAGTTCGAGGGCAACAAGCGCCTCAAGGACGAGCAGCTGCAGGGCGAGATCCAGTCGAAGCCGCGCGGCACGCTTTCGCGCGCAGCCGTGCAGGGCGACGTGCAGCGAATCGTCGAGCTCTACCGCCGCGCCGGCCGCTACGACGTGCGCGTCGAGCCGAAATACATCGAGCGCCAGAACAACCGCGTCGATCTCGTGTTCGAGATCGCGGAGGGCTCGAAGACCGGCGTGCGCGAGCTGCGCTTCGTCGGCAACAACGCCTATTCGGACTGGCGCCTGAAGGACGTCATCAAGACGTCGCAGAGCAACTTCCTCAGCTTCCTGAAGAACAGCGACATCTACGATCCGGATCGCCTGGAGGCGGACCGCGAGCTGCTGCGTCGCTTCTATCTCAAGCACGGCTACGCGGACGTGCGGATCGTCTCGGCGGTCGCCGAATACGTTCCCGAGCGCAACGGCTTCGTCGTCACCTTCACGATCGACGAGGGCGACCTCTATCGCTTCGGCGCCATCGAGGTGCAGTCGAACATTCGTGACGTGGATCCGGCCGTGCTGCGCAGCAAGCTGCGCATGTCCTCCGGCGGAACCTACAATGCCGAGCTCGTCGAGAAGTCCGTCGAGGACATGACGATCGAGATGTCGAAGCGCGGCTATGCCTTCTCGCAGGTGCGTCCGCGCGGCGACCGCAATCCGGAGACGCGCACGATCTCGGTCCTCTTCGTGGTCGAGGAAGGCCCGCGCGTCTATGTCGAGCGCATCCAGATCCGCGGCAACACCCGCACGCGCGACTACGTCATCCGCCGCGAGTTCGATCTCGCCGAGGGCGACGCCTACAATCGCGTGCTGGTCGATCGCGCCGAGCGGCGCCTGAAGAACCTTAACTTCTTCAAGAACGTCAAGATCAGCAACGAGCCCGGCTCGGCGCCCGATCGCATCGTCCTGCTCGTGGATGTCGAGGAGCAGCCCACTGGCGACTTCTCGGTCGCGGGCGGTTACTCGACGGCGGACGGTTTCGTCGGCGAAGTCTCGGTCACCGAACGCAACCTGCTCGGCCTCGGCCAGATGGTGCGCGGCGCCGTCTCCTACGGCCAGAAGACGCGCGGCGTGGAGCTCTCCTTCGTCGAGCCGTACTTCCTCGACTATCGCCTGGCGCTCGGCCTCGACTTCTTCGCCAAGCAGGTCGACTCCTCGTCCTATTACACCTACCGAACCGAGACGGTCGGCGGCGCCGTCCGGCTCGGCTTCCCGATCACCGAGAACCTCAACGGCTCGATTCGCTACTCGGCCTTCCAGCAGCGGATCACGCTCGACGACATGCTGATGGATTGTAGGGCGGGTACGCTTCCTGCGGTCGTCGGGTTCGCGGCAAGCTGCTACGCCAATGGCGAAGCCTCGGCGGCGATCCGCGAGATGGCGCGCGAAGGCGCGGCGATCGTGTCGCTGGTCGGCTGGGGTCTCGCCTACAACACCCTCGACAACACCAAGCTGCCCACCAGCGGCATGTTCCTCGAGATGAAGCAGGACATCGCCGGCGTTGGCGGCGACGTGAACTATCTCCGCACCACGGGCGATGCGCGCCTCTACTACGAGTTCATCTCGGACTTCATCACCATGTTCCGCCTGCAGGGTGGACACGTGACGGGCTGGGGCGGCAAGGACCTGCGTATGGTCGACCACTTCCAGCTCGGCCCGAACCTCGTGCGCGGCTTCGCGCCCGGCGGCATCGGTCCGCGCGACCTGACCCCGGGCACCAACCTGGATCCGCTCGGTGGCTCGCTCTACTGGGGTGCGTCGGTCGAAGTGCAGTTCCCGTTCTTCGCAGCGCCCAAGGACTTCGGCATGCGCTTCGCCCTGTTCGCGGATGCGGGCTCGGTGTGGGGCTATCAGGGCCAGACCTTCTTCCCGACCACGGGCGAGACGATCACCCTGGTTGATCCGATCAGCGGCGTGGACTCGAGCGCGATGTCGGTGCGCACCTCGGTCGGTGCGGGCGTGATCTGGCAGTCGCCGTTCGGTCCGATCCGTATCGATTACGCGATCCCGCTCACCAAAGAGCCCTTCGATCGGGTCCAGAACCTGCGCTTCAGCGGCGGCACGAGGTTCTGATCTCCAGGTCCGCCTCGCGATGGTGGCATGAGTCAGCCGCGTTTTCTGGAGCCTCCGAAGGGGCTGACCGCAGGCGAGATCGCGACGCTCACAGGGGCCGTGCCGCAGCAAGGCGCGGCCCGCGAGCGCCGGGTGACCGGTGTCGCGCCGCTCGATCGCGCAGGGCCGCAGGATCTCGCCTTCCTCGAGAACAAGAAATATGCCGGCCAGCTGCCGGCCACGCGCGCCGGCGTCTGCCTCGTCTCGGCGCGCTTCGCCGCGCAGGCGCCCGCGGACGCGGCCATCCTGGTGACGCCGCATCCCTACCGCGCCTTCGTGACCGTCACCCAGACGCTGTTCCCCGCGGCGACGCGGCCGTCCTCGCTGTTCGAGGCGAGCGGGATCGCGCCCGGCGCTCTCGTTCATCCGACGGCCCGGCTCGAGAGCGGCGTCACCATTGATCCGGCCGCGGTGGTCGGTCCACGCGCCGAGATCGGCAGCGGTACGGTGGTGGCGGCGACTGCCGTGATCGGTCCGGGCGTGCGGATCGGGCGCAACTGCAGCATCGGCGCGGGCGCGACGGTCTCGCACGCATTGCTCGGCGATCGCGTCATCATTCATGCGGGCTGCCGCATCGGCCAGGACGGCTTCGGCTATGTTCCCTCGCAGGCCGGACCCATGAAGGTTCCGCAGGTCGGCCGCGTCATCATCCAGGACGACGTAGAGATCGGCGCCAATACCACCATCGACCGCGGCGCCATCAAGGACACGGTGATCGGGCAGGCGACGAAAATCGACAATCTTTGCCAAATCGCGCACAACGTCACAATCGGCCGCTTCTGCATGATCGCGTCGCAGAGCGGCATCTCGGGCAGCGTGGTGGTCGAGGACTTCGTGATGATGGGCGGCAAGGTCGGCATCGTGGATCACGTGACGATCGGCACCGGCGCAATGATCGCGGCCGGCAGCGGCATCATGAGCAACGTGCCGCCCGGCTCGAAATGGGGCGGCTCGCCGGCGCTGCCGGCGCGCGACTGGTTGAAGGGTCAGGCCGTGCTGCGCCGGTTGGCGCGTCAGGGCGGGGAGGCGCGCGGCGCGGCGAGCGAAGGAGAGGAGTCATGAACGGCGAGACCGTCGATGCCGCGACCATCAAGGAGATCCTCGAGGCCCTGCCGCATCGCTATCCGTTTCTGATGGTCGACCGCGTGATCGACATTCGCGGCGACGAGCACGGCATCGGCATCAAGAACGTCACGGCGAACGAGCCGCAGTTCATGGGACACTTCCCGGGCAATCCGGTGTTTCCCGGCGTGCTGATGATCGAGGGCATGGCGCAGACCGCCGGCGTGATGTGCATCCGCTCGCGCTCGGTGCAGTCGCAGCCGAGCCTCGTCTACTTCCTCACCATCGACAAAGCGAAGTTTCGCAAGCCCGCGGTGCCGGGCGACACGATCGAGTATCACATGAACAAGATCAACCGCCGCCGGAACATGTGGTGGTATCGCGGCGAAGCGAAGGTCGCCGGCAACGTCATCGCGGAGGCCGAGGTCGGCGCGATGATCGCGGAGGGCTGAGTTTGGCGAAGATCGATGAGACCGCACGCATCGCCAAGGGCGCCGAGCTCGCGGACGATGTGGAGGTCGGCCCGTACTGCATCATCGGCGCGCAAGTGAAGCTCGCCGCCGGCGTGAAGCTCTATTCGCACGTCAACATCCAGGGCGTCACCTCGATCGGTGCGGGCACCGAGGTCTATCCGTTCGCGTCGCTCGGCACGCCGCCGCAGTCGGTGCGCTATCGCGGCGGCGCGACCGAGCTGACCATCGGCGCCAAGTGCCAGATCCGCGAGAACGTCACGGCGAATACGGGCACCGAGGACGGCGGCGGTGTCACGCGCATCGGCGAGGGCTGCTTCCTCATGGCGGGCTCGCATGTTGCGCACGACTGCATCGTCGGCAATGGCGTGATCTTCGCCAACAATGCCGTGATCGGCGGCCATGTCGAGGTCGGCGACTTCACCTTCTTCGGCGGCCACTGCGCGGTGCATCAGCATGTGCGCATCGGCGAGAGCGTGATGGTCGCGGGCTATTCGGCGATCCGCGAAGACGTGATCCCGTTCGGCTATGTGCTCTATCCGGCGGCGCGCCTCGCCGGCCTCAACGTCGTCGGCATGCGCCGCCGCGGCGTGAAGCGGGAGGCCATGCAGGCGATCCGCTCGGCCTACCAGATCCTGTTCGAAGGCGAGGGCGAGTTCTCGCCGCGCGTCGACCGCGCCGAGGCCGAGCACGGCAGCGTGCCGGAGGTCGCCAAGATCATCGCCTTCCTGCGGTCCGCCAAGCGGCCCGTGATGATGACCACCTTGCGGGGCAGCGCCGAAGCGGTCGAATAAGGCCATGGATGCCGCCGCCCCCGCCACCAACCAGACCCCCGAGGCGCTCGCGATCGTGTGCGGCGGCGGCACCGTGCCGGTCGCCGTCGCCGAGGCTGCGATGCGCGCCGGGCGCCGCGTGGTGCTGTTCCCGGTGCGCGGCTGGGCGGATCCGGAGCTGGTGACGCGTTTCCCGCATCATTGGATCGCGCTCGGCCAGCTCGGGCGCTTCGTCCGGCTCGCCCGCGCCGAGAACTGCCGCGAGGTGGTGTTCATCGGCAGCGCGGTGCGCCCGTCGCTGCGCTCGATCCGCTTCGATTTCGGAGCGCTGCGCCACATCCCGAAGGTCATGGGCATGTTCCGCGGCGGCGACGATCATCTCCTGAGCGCGACCGCGCGGCTGTTCGAGGACTACGGCTTCCATCTGCTCGCCGCGCATGAGGTCGCGCCCGAGATCCTGATGCCGGAAGGCGCGATCGGCCGGCTGTGGCCGAGCCAGGACGACCACGCCGACATCCGCCGCGCGCTCGATCTCATTCACGCCATCGGGCCGTTCGACATCGGGCAGGGCGCCATCGTGGCGCATCAATACGTGCTCGCGGTCGAAGCCGCGGAGGGCACCGACAACATGCTGGCGCGCATCGTCGAGCTGCGGCGGCAGGGGCGCATCCCGACGCCGGTCGGAGAGGGCGTACTCGTGAAGGCGCCGAAGCCGGGGCAGGACAATCGCTTCGACCTGCCGGCGATCGGGCCGAAGACCGTCGCGGAGGTCGCGCGCGCCGGTCTCGCGGGCATTGCGGTGATCGCGGGCCGCACGATCGTGGCCGAGCCCGCGCTGGTGGCGCTCGCGGCGGAGCGCGCGAAGATCTTCGTGGTCGGGCTGCGCGACACGCCATGAGCGCCGATGCGCAAGGGCGTCCGCTCACGATCCAGCTCGTCGCCGGCGAGGAATCCGGAGACGTGCTGGGAGCGGCGCTGATCCGCGCGCTCAGGCAGCGTCATTCGGAGCTGCGGCTCGGCGGCCTCGGCGGCCGCGCCATGGCGGCCGAAGGCGTGCGCAGTCCCTTTCCGATCGACGAGCTGTCGATCATCGGCCTTGCCGCGATCCCGGGCCGGCTGCCGCGCATCCTGCGGCTGATCCGCGAGACGGCGGCCGCCGTGGTGGCGGCGCGGCCGGATGCGCTGGTCATCATCGACAGCCCGGAATTCACCCATCGCGTGGCGCGCCGCGTGCGCGCGATGGCGCCCGAAATCCCGATCATCGACTATGTCTCGCCGACGGTCTGGGCCTGGCGGCCGGGCCGCGCGAGCGCGATGCGCGCCTATGTGGACCACGTGCTGGCGCTGCTGCCGTTCGAGCCGGCCGTGCACCAGCGGCTCGGCGGCCCGCCCTGCACCTATGTGGGTCACCCCGTGATGCAGCGGCTCGCCGAGCTGCGGCCTAGCCGCGAAGAGGCCGCGCGGCGCCTCGCCGATCCGCCGGTGGTGCTCGTCCTGCCGGGCAGCCGCGCGAGCGAGATCCGCCGGCTGATCGCCGTATTCGGCGACGCGCTCGGCCGGCTCGCAGCTCAGACCGGCCCGGTCGACGCCGTGCTGCCGACGCTGCCGCATCTCCTGCCGGCCGTGACCGAGGCCGTGAAGTCATGGCCGGTGCAGCCGCGGATCGTGTTGGATGCAGCCGAGAAGAACCGGGCCTTCCGAACTGCCCGGGTTGCGCTGGCGGCCTCGGGGACCGTCACCCTGGAGCTTGCGGTCGCGGGGGTACCCACCGTTGCGGCCTATCGGGTGCCGCTCTGGGAAGGCCTGCTGTTCCGGCTGCTGGCCCATGTGGACACGGCGATCCTGGCCAATCTGGTGCTGGGCGAGAGGATCGTCCCCGAATACCACCAGCTCGAATGCCGCGGGGACCTCATCGCGGATGCGCTCGTTCGCTTGGTGGGCCAGACGCCCGAGCGGCAGCGGCGGGTCGAAGCCTTCGCGCGACTGGACGAGGTCATGGGGCTCGGCGGCGTCCAGCCCGCTGAACGTGCGGCCGAAATCGTGCACGCCATGGCACTTTCGGGCCGGCGGGGCGGCCATGCGCCGAATGATCGCAGGGAATCGTAGCATTGTGCGGCGCGGCGATTTAACATCGCGACTTCCCCGAGTGGCTGGTGGGCAATGACCAAGAAAACGAGGACGAAATCGTCGGGTCCGCTGCGGGCCGCCATCACGGGCGTGTTCGGTCATGTGCCCGACTATGTGCTGTCCAATGCGGAACTCGCACGCCTCGTCGATACCTCCGACGCCTGGATCACCGAGCGCACCGGTATCAAGGAGCGCCGCATCCTCAAGGGTGACGGCCTCGGCACCTCGCATATGGCGGCCGAGGCGGTGCGCGGCCTGCTGCTCAAGACCGGCACGGAGGCCAAGGACGTCGATCTGCTGATCTGCGCCACCACGACGCCGGATTTCGTGTTCCCATCCACGGCCAACCTGATCTGCGACATGGTGGGCATCCGCAACATCGGCAGCTTCGATGTGCAGGCGGCGTGCTCGGGCTTCGTCTACGCGCTCACCATCGCGAGCCAGTTCATCGAGACCGGCAAGTGCCGCAAGGTCATCGTCGTCGGCGCCGACAAGATGTCGTCGATCATCGACTACACGGATCGCGCGACCTGCGTGCTGTTCGGCGACGGCGCCGGCGCGATCCTGGTCGAGCCCTCGGAGAACGGCGAGGGCATCCACGACACCATGATCCGCTCCGACGGTGCCGGCATGCCGCATCTGCATCAGAAGGCCGGCGGCAGCCGCATGCCGCCGACCGCCGAGACGATCGCGCAGCGGCTGCACTACGTGCATCAGGAAGGCGCGGCGGTCTACAAATTCGCGATCGCCAAGATGGCCGAGATCGCGGTCGAGCTGCTGGATCGCAACGAGCTCACGGCCGACCGGATCGACTGGCTGGTGCCGCACCAGGCCAATCGCCGCATCATCGAGGCGACCGCCGAGCGCATGCAGCTGCCGATGGATCGCGTCATGGTGACGATCCACAAATACGGCAACACGACCGCGGCAACGATCCCGCTCTGCCTGTGGGATTACGAGTCGCGGCTGAAGACCGGTGACAAGATGATGTTCGCGGCATTCGGCGGCGGCTTCACCTGGGCCGGCGCCTACGTCACCTGGGCCTACGACGCGCCGACCGCGCAATAGAGCTCCGATCGGCGCCGCTCAGCTCACGACGGCCTGCAGGCCGAGCTTCTCCGAAAGCCACTTCACCTCGCGGCGATCCATATCCTCGAAATGCTGCTGATCGCTCGCGAAGGCGGACAAGAGGATGCGCATCCGCGCCTGCTCCTTGCTGCTCCAGCGTGATGCGCCGAGGTATCGGCGCGCGCACAGCGCATAGAACTCCGCGAGGCGAAACACTTTCTGATCCGACGCCGTGAGGCCGTAGAGCTCGTCGACGATGTGCTCGGGCAAGGCGTGCTCGCGCATGCTGTCCGGCGCCGGAATCGGACGCAGCTCCAGGAAGAGGTGCGTTGAAACCGTGTTGGTGAGGATGTGCGTGCGGAGCAGGCGGACCATTTGTGGATCCGCGGAGCTGAGCTTGTGCTCCGATGCGGCCTTGTCGAAGGCGCGGCGGGCACGCTCGAGATAGCCACCGGCATCGAGGATGGTGCCCCACACATAATCACTCACGATCGGGCGCGATTCCGCGACGATGAGAGCCTGCGCATAGCCGTAGAAGAGGCACTGCGCTCCGGCCTCAGCGAGTGCGCGCGCGTAACCGTACTCGTCGCCGAATTCGCGGCAGAACTTGATGCGAGTCTCGAGCATCCGGCGATTGCGCTGCAGGTCATCGAGCGTGAGGCCGGAGAAGCGGTCGGTGACGAGGCGAAGGTATTCGAACTCGCCCTGCGCGCGATCCATCGCTCCATGCGCATTGATCAGGCGGTCCGCGAGGTAGCGCGCCTGCTCCCAGCGATTGAGACGAAACGCCACGATGCAGGCGATGGTGGCAACCTCGATGCCGGACAGCTGCGGAACGGTCGCTTCGAACTCGTCCAGCAACTGAGGATCGTAAGAGAAGACGTACTCGCCGATGAAGCTTGCGAGATCCTTCGGTGCCGTCTCGCCAAGCTTCTTGGCGAGCCGGAGGAGAGCCTGCGGCACGGGGAGACGGACCAGTGACGGGCTGCGCGCACGCCGCGTCAGCTGCTGCGGGCCGCCTTCGGGCGCGTTCGTGCGACGCACGGTCTTGAGTTGGGCCGCGAGCTGTCCGCGTCCCGCGAAATCGATGTGCCCGCTCGCGATCTGATGAATGTCGTCGAGGATGCGCTTCTGCAGAAGCTCGTCGAGATCGCTGTCCGTGAGCGGCTTGATGCTGCTGGCGACATAGTCGTCGGCGATCCCGACCACGAGCTCGGCGTTCATGATGACGGAGGTCTCGAGTGCGTCGGTCCATCGTTCCGAAAGGTGAGCGACCTTGGGCGCGAGGCTGAGCAACTTCTCCTCGGTGACACGGTCGCGGATCTGGCGGCTGAACCGGTCGGGGAAGTGCGACGAGAAATCGGCCTCATGGGCATTTTCCGCTGTCTCGCGAGAGCGGATTGAGAAGCTGATGTCGTCGACCGATTGCATCAGGTCGCTGAAGCCATGGATCGTGTCGCTCGAGGACGCCCGCATGGCATTGAGATTGATGAGCGGGATGTATTCGCGCGGGTGCCTCAGGAAGTCGAATTGCGGGATCGCCATGAGCTCGTTGCGGCTGCGCCAGCGATCGACCGCATCGTGCAGGCTGGCGTCGGCCGAGATCATCAGATAGCGGATCGGCTTGTTGCGGGTGATGGCGTCGCGGGTGAGCTGCTCCAGCAGGCAGAGCGAGCGTGCATCCCGATCGAGGTTGATGCTGTCCGCGGGATCCTTGCCGCACTCGATCAGCAGATCCTGCCAAGCGGCCCGTTTTGCGCGGTCAAGATAGGATGGGTCGAGGCCGAAATCCTCGACCTCGTCGGCCCGCACGACTCGCTTGTCGAAGAACAGGCGCCGCGTGCGGGCGCGACGGAACGCGATGTTTCCATAGGCAGTTGTCAGTACGTTGCTGAAGGCTTCGAACAGGCCGGACAAGGCCGGCATCGTGCGTGTGGCCTTGAACTCGTCGAAGGCCTTGACGAGGCCGTCAGCCGCGGCGCGGAGCTGCGGCGTGACGATGTTCTGCGCGGTTTGTGCGTGAAACTCCGCGACGTCCACCTCGAGTGACTCGAAGAGCTCGTCGGCATGGAAGGGCGTGAGATAGGGCGGATAGCCATTGGCGCCGACCAGGAGATCGGAGAACACGTAGTGGGAGGCGATGACGCTCGAGGCGAATTCGACCACCTTCGCCTGCTTGGTCTTGTCCTGCGGCATCAGGGCCTTGACCAGGCTGAAATCCTCGAGCGGGTTGAGATACCAGCGCACGACATTGGTGTCGACGAAGTAGCAGAGCTGCTCGTCCTGCTGCTGCGCGCGGGTATCCCGGGCGTTCTGGTGGATCGCGCGGCGTAGCGCCAGGTTCGCGCCGACATAGGTGGCGACGCGCTTGGGCTGAGATCGTTCGGTCGCGGTGCTCATCCGCGTCAACCCGCCATTGACTGCGGTTTCTTGAGCGCAGCGCGGAACAGATCGATGTCGTCGCGCTCGCTCTCCTCTGCGGTTTCCTCAACCACGGCGGCGCGCGTCGCGGGACGGGAGTAGGCGGCGAGCGCCGTGACGCTCTCGTCGCGCACGGCCTCGCGCCGAACCTCCTGATCGAGAGCGTGCAGCAAGGCGCCGCGCAGGTCGTCCTTCCTCAGCTCGATCTGGTCGTCGGGCCGTGAGGCAAAGCCGATCCAGTAGGATTCGCGGTTGCTCGCGACCATGCGCAGCGGCGTCAGGTCCGGACGGTCCATGTGCTTCGCACGGAAGAACCAGGGGATCGTCCACAGATCCTCCTTCTGATAGCTGACCTGACCACCACTCCTGAACAGGTCGATGAAGTGCTCGCGCGGCAGGCCTGCCTCGATCGCGAAGAAGACGATGCTCAGTGGGCTCTCCGTCGGATCGACATTGAACTTCGTCTTCAGGCGCGCGATGCAGTCGCGAAGAATATTCTGCCAGTCGGCGGGCGTCTTGGTCACCAGCTCGGCGAGCGCCCGCGCGAGCACCGACTCGGGCGGGGCGACAGAGCCGGTCGCGAGCTTCACGAAGGCCGGGTAGAGTGCGCCGTTGAAGCGGAATCCACTTTGCGGGATAAGGGCCTCGACCAGGGCCGCGGTGAGCTGGCTGCGCTCGTCGTCGGTCAGCCGGTTGAGCGTCGAGGGGATCGTCAGGTCCGAGAGGTGCTCGGCGAGCGACCGGCTGCCGAGTTCCTGGACCAGGCCGATCATGTCGAGCAGCGGGCGGATGCCGTAGTTCGGGCCCCAGCGGCGAATGGCGTCGTCGTTGGCGTCCGCCAGGCGCGGCAGCGATTTCTTGTCGAAGGTCCGCACCTGGCGCACGATCTGCAGGAACGGATAATCGCTGTCATTGAGCTCGATCGGCGCGAGCGCATAGGCGCGCTCGCCGTAGCTCTTCGCGGTGTGGAACTCGTGCAGACCCTTGAACAGCCAGTCGGACATGTCTCCGATGGCTGCCAGGTCCCAGCTAGCCGCGACCGCCATCACGGTCTCCGTCGGTGATCGTCTCCGCCAACTCAAGCGGTATGTTATCCCAGTTCACGCCGGCCAGAAGGTAGGCCTGTTTGACGTGCGTGGCATAGACCCGGCGATCGCACGGCTCCGCGTCGGCCGACGAGAGGACCACCGCGGTCCGTTTCACCCTTGCCATCTGCAGCGGGATGCCGACCGCCTCCCAGGCCCCATCGCCGAGCAGGGGATTTTCGCGCAGGATGCTCGCGAGATCGGCGGTCTTGTTCCACTCGTTGGCATCGAGGTAGTCGCGCAAGCGCCGCTGCTTGAAATAGTCGCCATCGACGGCATCGAACGCAGTCGGCCGCCGATAGGTCTGGTCGCTCGCAAGCGAACCCCAGTTCTCGTGAGCGAATTCGGTGATCAAGTAATTGGTGCGGCTGAGCACTGGCAGCCCATAGAAGAGCATGACGCGCTCCAGGCGTTTCGCATCGCCGCCGTTCTCATGCCTGTCGCTCGACAGGAGCGCGTTGACGTCCACCTGAATCGCGTCGTCCTGCTCGGCAATCCAGAGCAGGCGATCAGCCCGGCCGTAGACGTCGCGGGGCCGGCGCAAAATGCAGGCGCGGACATCCGCCAGCATCAGGCCGCGGTCGTTCGGCGCAACTCTCGTGTCGGTGAGGCTGTAGTGCACCTGCGAGAGGGGGCGGATGTTGATCAGGTCGCGACGCGGCGGCCTGATCTCGGGCCCGGCTCGTTGAAAGAGCTCGGTGTGCGCGAAAATAGCGCTCATCGCGATGCTGCGCGGCGGCTTGCCGGCGGTGCTCAGCGACAGCGCTGCCGTCGCGTCCGCGAAGGCACGGATCACCTGCTGGGCGATGATCTGCTCGCGCCAGGCGGCATGCAGATTGGCCGTGAACAGCTGACTCGATTCATCACCGAACAGCATCTCGAAAATGTCGGCCATGGTTGCTTATCGGCTTGTGCGCATCCTAAAGTTGAACATATAATGCGGGCGGTTGCAAGGAGGAAATTCTGCCGCGTCGGCGGCCGGTCGGCGTCACCCGATCGAATGATCTCCCGGAGGCACCGATGTCGCGATTTGCTGCGGTTCGCCGCGTTCTGCGCGATGCGTTCTTCCTCAGCATCATCGTCTTCCTGCTCGGCTGCATCCTGCTGCTGTGGAGCCGCCTCGAAGCCGCGACGAAACCGCCCGCGGAGCTGTGGTCCGAGATCCTGCGCGATTTCGGCATCGTGCTGTGCTCGATCGGGATCATCTCGATCCTCTACGAAATGCTGATCCGCCGGCAGCTGATCTCCGACTACAACGGCATGCTGCGCGACATGCTCGATCCGGATGCGCGCAAGCTCGGCGTGAGCGCGATGTTCGCCAACCGCGACGAGAAGAGCCACCGCGGCCGATCGATCGAGGAGGTGCTGCGCGGGACACGCAAGGAGATCGTCTGCGTCGGGCTCGGCTTCTACCAGTTCCTGCCGGAGAAGCGCGACCTGCTGCTCGCGAAGCTGCGCGAGAACTGCCGCTTCCGCTTCCTCATCTTCGACGCGGCGAGCGCGCACGCGACGGCGCTCGACGCGAGCCTCGGGCGCGGCAACCAGTCACTGGTCTCGTTCCTGCAGGCGCAGCAGAAATACTTCGTCGATTTCCTCGACGCGCTGACGAAGGACGGCGTGTCCGCCGACCGCTTCCAGGTCCGGCTCTACGACGTGATCCCGACCTTCGGCGCGCTGCATATCGATCCCAGCCAGCCGGACGGCCGGCTGATCGTGGAGCTGTTCGGACATGGCGTCGAAGGAACGGTCTGTCCGGGCCTCGAGCTGGTGGCCCGGAACAGTCCGTGGTTCGCGTTCTACAACCGGCAGATCGAGGAGCTGTGGCAGAACGGGCGTCCGCTCACCAGCACACTGCGTGTCGCCGCGAGCGCCTGAGCGGCGCTCGCTGCATCACTTGCGGCGCGAGATCGGCACGTAGTCGCGGCGCGTGGCGCCGGTGTAGAGCTGACGCGGCCGGCCGATCTTCTGGCTCGGGTCCTCGATCATCTCCTTCCACTGGGCGATCCAGCCGACCGTGCGGGCGAGGGCGAACAGCACCGTGAACATGGTGGTCGGGAAGCCCATCGCCTTGAGCGTGATGCCCGAATAGAAGTCGATGTTCGGATAGAGTTTCTTCTCGATGAAGTATTCGTCGTGCAGCGCGATGCGCTCGAGCTCCATCGCGACCTCGAGCAGTGGGTCGTCCTTGTGGCCGAGCTCCGCCAGCACCTCGTGGCAGGTCTTCTGCATGATCTTCGCGCGCGGGTCGTAGTTTTTGTAGACCCGGTGGCCGAAACCCATGAGGCGGAAGCTATCGTTCTTGTCCTTCGCGCGCCGGACATATTCCGGGATGCGATCGACCGAGCCGATCTCGTCGAGCATCTTCAGAGCGGCCTCGTTGGCGCCGCCGTGCGCGGGTCCCCACAGACAGGCGATGCCGGCCGCGATGCAGGCGAACGGGTTGGCGCCCGAGGAGCCCGCGAGACGAACCGTCGAGGTCGAGGCGTTCTGCTCGTGGTCCGCATGCAGGATGAAGATGCGGTCCATGGCGCGCGCAAGCACCGGGTTCGCCTGATACTCCTCGCACGGCACCGCGAAGCACATGCGCAGGAAATTCGTGGAGAAGTCGAGTTCGTTCTTCGGGTAAACGAACGGCTGGCCGATCGAATACTTGTAAGCCATCGCGGCCAGCGTCGGCATCTTCGCGATCATGCGGATCGAGGCGATCATCCGCTGGGTCGGATCCGAGATGTCGGTCGAGTCGTGATAGAAGGCCGAGAGCGCGCCGACGCAGCCGACCATCACGGCCATGGGATGCGCGTCGCGGCGGAAGCCCTGGAAGAACCGGCTCATCTGCTCGTGGACCATCGTGTGGCGCGTCACGCGATAGTCGAAGTCGGACTTCTGCGCCTTGGTGGGCAGCTCGCCGTAGAGCAGGACATAGCAGGTCTCGAGGAAGTCGCCGTGCTCGGCGAGCTGCTCGATGGGATAGCCGCGATAGAGCAGGACACCTTCATCGCCGTCGATATAGGTGATCTTCGACTCGCAGCTCGCCGTCGAGGTGAAGCCGGGATCGTAGGTGAACATCCCGGTCTGGGCGTAGAGCTTGCTGATGTCGACGACGCTCGGCCCGATCGTCCCCTCGTAGATCGGGAGCGCGTGCTCCTTGCCGCCCACCGTGAGCGAGCCGGATTTCGGGGTCTTCGCGTCCATGTTCGAGCCCTCGATGAGGTGAGACCGGCGCTCAGGGTGAGGCCGGGACAGAGCGTGCGCTCGAGGCCCCGGCGAGCCCGTGGCGAGGTCGTTCCGGCTGTGCGTAGCCGATATCATGGTGCGCCGCAAGCTCCGCCCGAGGACGCGCCAAGGCCCGTAAACAGGGCGTAAATCGTTCTGTCACACAGCGAAAGGAAGGGGCTCGATCAGCGCACCGTCTCGCGTACGGGCGCCGCCTGATCGGCGATGCGCGCCAGGCTCTCGGCCTTCCCGAGAACGACCAGCACGTCGAAGATGCCCGGCGAGGTGGTGCGTCCCGTGGTGGCGGCGCGCAGCGGCTGCGCGACGGCGCCGAGCTTCAGGCCGGCGCGCTCCGCGAAGGCGCGCACCGCGGCCTCGATCGACTCGGCGGTCCAGGGCTCCACAACGGTCAGTTCCCGGTGCAGCTCAGCGAGAACGCCGCGCGCTTCCTCGGTGAGCAGGCTCGCGGCCTTATCTTCCAGCGGCAGCGGCCGAGCCGCGTAGAGGTAGTGCGCGGCGTCGATCAGCTCGAGCAGCGTCTTGGCGCGCTCCTTGAGCGCCGGCATGGCGGCGAGGAGCTTCGTCCGGAACGCGTCGTCGAACTTGCCTGCGAGCCTGCTCGCGCCCGAGCCCGCGATCTTCGCCTTGAGGCTCGCATCGAGCTTGTCGAGCTGCGGGTCGCCCGACATGTGTGGCAGCAGTCGCTCGATCTCGCGCACGAGGTGCTCGTCGCTGGCCTGCCGGATGTAATGGCCATTGACGCTCTCCAGCTTGGCGAAGTCGAAGCGCGCGGGCGAGCGGCCGATCTGTGGCAGGTCGAAGGCCGCGATCATCTCCTCGGTGGAGAAGATCTCCTGGTCGCCGTGCGCCCAGCCGAGGCGCACCAGATAGTTGCGCATCGCCTCGGGCAGGTAGCCCATGGCGCGGTAGGCATCGACGCCGAGCGCGCCGTGACGCTTGGAAAGCTTGGCGCCGTCGGGGCCGTGGATCAGCGGGATATGCGCCATCACGGGGACCGACCAGCCGAGCGCCTGGTAGATCTGGGTCTGGCGCGCCGCATTGGTCAGGTGATCGTCACCGCGGATGATGTGGGTGACACCCATGTCGTGGTCGTCGACCACCACGGCCAGCATGTAGGTCGGCGTTCCGTCCGAGCGCAGCAGCACGAGGTCGTCGAGGTTCTCGTTCTGCCAGACGACGCGGCCCTGCACCTGGTCCTCGACCACGGTCTCGCCGGTGAGCGGCGCCTTGAGGCGGATCACGGGCTTCACGCCGGCCGGCGCCTCGCTCGGGTCGCGGTCGCGCCAGCGGCCGTCATAGAGCTTGGTCTTGCCCTCGGCGCGCGCTTTCTCGCGCATCTCCTCCAGTTCCTGCTGGCTCGCATAACAGCGATAGGCGCGGCCGGCGGCCAGCAGCTGCTCGGCGACCTCGCGGTGATGCGCGGCGCGCGAGAACTGGTAGACCGGCTCCTCATCCCAGGTGATGCCGAGCCACTTCAGGCCGTCGAGGATGGCGTCGATCGCGGCCTGGGTGGAGCGCTCACGGTCGGTGTCCTCGATCCGCAGCAGCATCTTGCCGCCGCGGCCGCGGGCGTAGAGCCAATTGAACAGCGCGGTCCGGCCCCCACCTATGTGGAGGAATCCGGTCGGCGAGGGGGCGAAGCGGGTGACAATCTCGCTCATGAGCTACTGAAAACGTCTTTGGGCCCTGATCAGTTGCGCGCTCCTCTATCACGGCTCCCGGAGTTCCGAAACATCACGGATGCGTCCGCGGGCGACTTGGCGCTGGGCCGCGGATTTGGCACATAGGCCCGAATCGAGGCGCCGGGCGCCAGCAGGGATCAACAGAATGGCCGTGACCGAGACCACCGCACGCGAGACGGGCCGCGACTTCATTCGCGACATCATCCAGGCCGATCTCGAGGCGAAGCGGCACCAGAGCGTGGTGACCCGGTTTCCGCCGGAGCCGAACGGCTACCTGCATATCGGCCACGCCAAGTCGATCTGCCTGAACTTCGGCGTCGCCCAGGAGTTCGGCGGACGTTGCAACCTGCGTTTCGACGACACCAATCCCGTGAAGGAGGAGCAGGAATATATCGACGCCATCGAGCGCGACGTGCGCTGGCTTGGCTTCGACTGGGGCAAGCACCTCTATCACGCGTCGGACTATTTCGAGCAGCTCTACGACTGGGCAGAGCACTTGATCCGCGCCGGCAAAGCCTATGTGGACGACCAGTCCCGGGAGGACATCAGCGCCAACCGCGGCACGCTGACCGAGCCGGGCAAGAACAGTCCGTTCCGCGACCGCTCCGTGGAAGAAAACCTCGACCTGTTCCGCCGCATGCGCGCGGGCGAGTTTCCCAACGGCGCCCGCGTGCTGCGCGCCAAGATCGACATGAGCTCGGGCAACATCAACATGCGCGACCCGGTGCTCTATCGCATCCTGCACGCCACCCATCCGCGCACGGGCGATGCCTGGAAGATCTATCCAAGTTACGACTTCGCGCACGGTCAGTCCGATGCGATCGAGCACATCACGCATTCGATCTGCACCCTCGAGTTCGAGGACCACCGGCCGCTCTACGACTGGTTCATCGAGAACCTGCCGGTGCCCTCGCGGCCGCGGCAGTACGAGTTCGCGCGCCTCAACCTCACCTATACGGTGCTCTCCAAGCGCGTGCTGACCGAGCTGGTGCGGCAGGGGCATGTCTCGGGTTGGGACGATCCGCGCATGCCGACGCTCGCGGGCCTGCGCCGGCGCGGCGTGCCGCCGGCGGCGCTGCGCGATTTCGTCAAGCGCATCGGCGTCGCCAAGGCGAACAGCGTGGTCGACGTCCAGATGTTCGACTTCGCGGTGCGCGAGGCGCTCAACGCCGCGGCACCGCGGCGCATGGCGGTGCTCAAGCCGCTGAAGGTCGTGATCGAGAACTATCCGGAAGGGCAGAGCGAGGAGTTCGAGGCCGCCAACCACCCGGACGATCCGGCCGCGGGCACGCGCCGCATCCGCTTCGGCCGCGAGATCTACGTCGAGCGCGACGACTTCATGGAGAACCCGCCGAAGAAGTTCTATCGGCTCTCGCCCGGCAAGGAAGTGCGGCTGCGCTATGCCTACTTCGTCACCTGCCGCGAGGTCGTGAAGGATGCTGCGGGCGAGGTGGTGGAGCTGCGCTGCAGCTATGATCCGGCCTCGCGCGGCGGCAATTCGCCGGACGGGCGCAAGGTGCAGGCGACGCTGCACTGGGTGAACGCGGCGGATGCGGTGCCGGCCGAGGTGCGGCTCTACAATCAGCTGTTCAACCGGCCTGATCCGGATGCGAGCAATTTCGCGGCGGACCTCAACCCGAACTCGCTCGAGGTGCTGTCCGATGCGCGGCTCGAGCCGGCGCTCGCCGGCGCCAATACCGAGGAAGCCGTGCAGTTCGAGCGGCAGGGCTATTTCACGCGCGATCCGGACTCCAAGCCGGGCCGGCTGGTGTTCAATCGGACGATCGGGCTGCGCGATACCTACGCCAAGGAAGCGGGCAAAGCGGGGTCGTGACCCCGTCGCGGCTTCGGCTGCTGCGTCTCACTCGGTCGGGCCGCGAGGCTCGATCCACTTGCCATCGCCGGCAGCGTGGTCCGGGGTCTCGGCTTCCGGGCGGAAGGACCAGAACAGAAACCCCATGAAGAGGACGACGGCGCCAAGTCCGAGCCAGTCCACGAGCGACATGGTCGCGCTCCGCGTTCGGATCGCGCAAGTCTAGCACCGTTTCGGCCGGAGAGGGATTCCGGCATCTGCCGATATCAGGGCGCAACGACGCGCCGGCAGTAGCTGAGCACGGTATTTCCCGTCTAGGATGTCTCCATGCGGTGGCGCGCGTATGGGGGCGCCGAGTGGACGAGCAGGGGCGTGCCCGGACCTGGCCCGAAAGGGAGGCGCGCAGGCGCGATTTCGCCTGGCCGCGCCGGCTGCGCGGGCGCGCCGAGGCGGCCCGCGAGACGCTCATCCACTGGCTGTCGCTGGAGGTCACGGCCGGGCGGCTGATGCCGTGGCTGCCGGTCGCCTTCGGCCTCGGCATCGCGCTCTATTTCGCGGCCGAGCGTGAGCCCGACTGGCGTGCCGCCGCGGCGCTGGCGGCGAGCTGCTTCCTCGCTGCGATCTTCGCCCGCGCCCGCCCGGTCGCCTTTCCGGTGCTGCTCGGCATCGCGACCCTGACGGCAGGCTTCGCGGTCGCAACGCTGCACACCATGCGGATCGCCCATCCGGTGCTGCGGCACGCAGCCTGGAGCGTCGGCATCACGGGCGTGGTCGAGCTGCGCGAGGAGCGCGAGCGCACGGACCGCATCGTGGTGCGGGTGAAGACGCTGGACGGCCGGCGCCTCGATCAGGCGCCCGAGCGCGTGCGCCTCTCGGTGCGCAAGGGCACGGCGCCGCCGATCGGCAGCTCCGTGGAGCTCAAGGCGCGGCTCAACACGCCGCTGAAGCCGCTGCGGCCGGGCGGCTACGATTTCGCACGCGATCTCTACTTTCAGCGCATCGGCGCGAGCGGCTTCGCGCTCAGCGCGATCAAGAAGATCGAGAGCACGGAGCCGCCGACATTCTGGCTGCGCTACGCGACCGCGATCAGCGGCCTGCGCGACGCCATCGACGCGCGCATCCGCGCCACGATCCCGGGCGATGCGGGCGCGATCGCCTCGGCGCTGATCACGGGCAAGCGCGATGCGATCTCCAGCGCGGTGAACGATGCCATGTTCATCTCCAGCCTCGGGCATGTGCTGTCAATCTCGGGCTATCACATGGCCGTGGTGGCGGGCGCGGTGTTCTTCTTCGTGCGCGCGTTGCTCGCGCTGGTGCCGGCGCTGGTGCTGCGGCGACCGATCAAGAAATGGGCCGCGGTGGCGGCGCTGATTGCGGCGGCCTTCTATCTGCTGCTGTCCGGCGCCGAGGTGGCGACGCAGCGCGCCTTCATCATGACCGCCATCGTGCTCGCGGGCGTGCTGGTCGACCGTGCGGCGCTCACCATGCGCACGCTGGCGGTGGCGGCACTCGCCGTGATGATCGTGGCGCCGCAGGCCGTGGTGCATCCGAGCTTCCAGATGTCCTTCGCGGCGACGCTGGCGCTGGTCGCGACCTATGAGCGCGGCGTGCCCTGGCTCACGGCGAGCGCCGAGACCTCGCGCGGCGCGCGCTTCGCGCTCTGGGGCGGGCGCCAGGTCGTCATGCTGATGCTCGCCTCGATGGTCGCGGGGGCGGCGACCACGCTCTATGCGGCCTATCATTTCCATCGGCTCGCGCCCTATGGCGTGCTCGCCAACCTGCTCGGCATGCCGATCGTCTCGGTCTGGGTGATGCCCGCCGGATTGCTGGCGCTGCTGGCGGCGCCGTTCGGGCTCGACGGGCCGCTCTGGCAGCTGATGGGGCAGGGGATCGACTGGATGGTCGCGGTGGCGAAGTTCGTCGCGGGGCTGCCGGGCGCGGTCGGGCGCGTCACCGCGTTCAATCTCGCGCCGGTGCTGCTCGGCACGCTGGCGCTGATCTTGATTTGCCTGCTGCGCTCGCCCTTGCGCTGGACCAGCGTCGTGCCGGCGGCGCTCGCCATCCTGGTCGCGGCACGCACGCCGCTGCCGGATGTGCTGATCGGGGCCGAAGGCGAGGCGGTCGCGGTGCGTGGCGCGAGTGGCGAGCTCTCGTTCATGCGCCGCGGCAGCGATACCTTCGCGATTCGTGACTGGCTTGCGGCGGACGCCGACGCGCGCGCCGTCACCGACCCGACGCTCACGCGCGGAGTCACGTGCGACCAGGTCGGCTGCATCGGGCGGCTGCGCGACGGAAAGGCGGTCGCGTTCGTGCTCGCGGCAGAGGCCTTCGAGGAGGATTGCGGGCGCGCCGCGGTCATCGTCACACAGCGCACGGCGCCGCCCGGCTGCGCCGCGACCGTGGTCGATCGCACGGTCTACCCGCGCACCGGCGCGCTCGCGCTCTACCAGACGCCGGAGGGCTGGAACATGGTCGCCGCCATGCCGCGCGGCCACGAGCGCCCCTGGGCGCAGCCGCCGCGGGCGATCGGCGATGGCGCCGCACCTGCGCTGCCGGGACGCGCCGGCGCGCGCGATGCAACGCCCACGCCCGAGGATCTCGGGCCCGGGGAATGAAGCTCAATACCGCCGGAACAGGCCGACCAGCTTGCCCTGGATGCGCACGCGGTTCGGCGGAAGAATCCGCACCTCGTGGTTCTGGTTGGCGGGCTCGAGCGCGATGGAGGCGCCGCGGCGGCGGAAGCGCTTGAGAGTCGCTTCCTCGTCGTCGATCAGGGCCACGACGATGTCGCCGGTCTCGGCCGAATCCGTCTTGCGGATCACCACCGTGTCGCCTTCGAGAATGCCGGCGTCGATCATCGAGTCGCCGCGCACTTCGAGGGCGAAGTGCTCGCCCGCAGTGAGCAGGTCGGGGGGGACCTGGATGGTGTGGCTGCGGTTCTGGATCGCCTCGATCGGCGTGCCGGCCGCGATCCGGCCCATCACGGGCACCGCGACGGGGCGGCCGCTGTCGTCCTCGGCGCCTGCGCGCACACGGCCGAGGTCACCCTCGATGACCGAGGGCGTGAAGCCCTGGCGACGTGCCGCCAGGGTAAGGCCCACCGGATCCGGAAGCTTGATCACCTCGATGGCGCGCGCCCGGTTGGGCAGGCGGCGAATGAAGCCGCGCTCCTCGAGCGCGGTGATCAAACGATGGATGCCCGACTTAGAGCGCAGGTCCAGCGCATCCTTCATCTCGTCGAACGAAGGCGGCACGCCCGCTTCCTTGAGGCGCTCGTGGATGAAGCGCAGGAGCTCCAATTGCTTGCGTGTGAGCATCGTTTGCCCTCTCCCGGTGACGGTCCGCCGCAACCGCGTCCCGACTCGAAACAAATCATGAACGAACACTATCTGTTCGATACTTGTTCCGCAACCATTTAATTTCCGGTGAAGAGTCCGGGCGCCCGAATGGGCCGCTCAAGGGTCGAGCCGCATGATCCGACACGGCGAGCCTGCGCTCGCTGACGGGGCATAAGGCTCTCTGATCACGAGGCAATCGGCGCGCGCGAGATTGACCAGGATGGAGCTGTCCTGGAGTCCGAAGGGCGTCGCGACCGGCCGCCCATCCGCAGTCAGACTGAGGCTGGCCCTCAGGTAATCGGCGCGCTCGTCGTTCGCCGCAAGGTCGCGGCCGAGCTCCGCCGATTCGATTGCGTGGTGCAGATCGGTGCGGCCCGAAAGCCGGCGCAGCAGCGGCACCAGGAAAAGGAAAGCGCAGACGAAAGAGGATACCGGATTGCCGGGCAGGCCGAGCACGCGTAAGGGCCCGAGCCGGCCGGACATCAGCGGCTTGCCGGGACGCAGCGCCACCTTCCAGAAGGCGAGCGCGAGCCCTTCGGCCGCGAGCGCCTGCTGCACCAGATCGTATTCGCCGACCGAGGCGCCGCCGGCCGTCACCAGCACGTCGAAGCCCGCTTCGCGCGCCCGGCGCACGGCCGCGATGGTGGCGTCGAGCCGGTCCGGCACGATGCCGAGATCGTGCACGCGTGCACCCTCGCGCGCCGCCACGGCGGCGAGCGCGAACACATTGGAATAGACGATCTGGCCCGGCCCGGGCTCGGTGCCGGGCGGCACCAGCTCGTCTCCGGTCGCGAGGATCGCGACCTGCGGGCGGCGATGCACCGGCAGCTCCGCGTGGTTCATGCT
>JAEYAU010000148.1 GCA_023404705.1 Pseudomonadota bacterium | reverse complement strand
CAGCGAGGCTGTCCGGGATCCATAACCCCGGTCGTTATGATGCGCACAGACAGGGTTATGGATCCCGGCTCTCGCTTCGCTCGGCCGGGATGACAGGGGAGGGATTACCGCAGCAGCGCGTCGACCGCGGCCTGCTGCTCGCCGGTCGTGATCTCTTCCGAGACCTCGAGCGTCGCACCGTTGATCACGGCGCCCGCCTGGGCGACCAGCGGCTTGAGGCGCGCCGCGGTCTCGCTCGCCATCGTGATCGCGGCATCGAGCGAAGGCCGCGTCTGCATCGCCTCGCAGGTCGCGACCAGCATCGCGTTCATGGTGTCGGCGAGATCGTCGAGCCGGTGGCGCGCGCGCGGCTCGGCCGCGTCATAGGCCGCGATCGCGAGCTCGCGGTCCTTGAAGCTCGAGGCCGCGAAGTGCTCCTCGTAGCTCAGCGGCTCCCAGCCGAGCAGCTCCGTGATGCATTCCGGCATCTCGGGCAGGATCTCGAGCAGCATGATGGCTTCGTTGAAGTGATTGAGGTAGTCCGTCGCGAGCCCGGTCTTGGGATTGATGTTGGCTTCGGCCAGCCGCACGGGATCGAGCGGCGCTCGGCGCTTCGTCTCGGTCTCTTGCAGGGCGGCGGAGATCATCGGTGCTGGCGGGGCGCAACCTCGGAAGCTGGCAGTCTTGCCGCGCTGCGGTTAAATCTGGCTTAAGGCATTAACGTCACGTCATGAGGGCTTCTCCATATGTGTGGGCGATACGTCATCAAGTCGCCGCCGGACGTGCTGCGGGCCCTGTTCGGCTATCTCGAGCAGCCGAATTTCCCGGCCCGATATAATGTCGCACCCACGCAGCCGGTACCCATCGTGCGCATGTGGGAGGGCAGGCGGCAGTTCGCCCTGGTGCGCTGGGGTCTGATTCCCGCCTGGGTGAAGGACCCGCGCAGCTTCTCGCTGCTGATCAATGCCCGCGGCGAGTCGGTCAACGACAAGCCCGCATTCCGCAATGCCATGAAACGGCGCCGCTGCCTCTTCCCGGCCGACGGCTTCTACGAGTGGCGACGTGATGGGGCCGTGAAGCAGCCCTTCTTCATTCATGCCAAGGATGAGAGCCCGATCGCCTTCGCGGGATTGTGGGAGACTTGGACCGGCCCCAACGGCGAGGAGCAGGAGACCGCCGCCATCGTCACCACCACGGCGAACCGGACGCTCGCGCCGATCCACGACCGGATGCCCGTGATCCTCCCGCCCGAGGCCCAGGATTTCTGGCTCGATCCGAATGTCGACGCCGAGACCGCGAGCGCCGCGATCGCGCCCGCGCGCGACGACCTGCTCGAAGCCTACGAGATATCGAGCGCCGTCAACCGCACCGCGAACGATTCACCGGAGCTGATCGCGCGCGTCGCGCCGGGCACCGCTACGGCCGAGGCCGCGGCGAAGCCTGCCGAGCCGTCGAAGCGCAAGAAGGACGACCGGCAGGCCTCGTTGTTCTAGCGCGAAGCGCGCCACGAGATTAGCGACGACAGGTGCGAACCACCTTCACGTGACGGCGGCCGAAACGATCGTAGCGCACGACCTTGCGCACATCGCAATGCCTGTTCCGATGATAGTGCTTGTGCCGGCGCCAATGTACGACTTGCATCTGTGCGGGCGCAGCGTTGTGCAGGCCCGATGCCGGCAGTGCGGATGCGGGCGCCGCGAACGAGGCCAGACCAAGCAGAGCGGCACCGGCAGCAATGAGCGAAAGTTTCATGTCGTTTCCTTGCACACGTGATTGGCCCCCACGCACATACAATGCGCGACGACGGCTGAACGTGCCGTGAATTACGGTTTTGTAACGCGCTGCTCTTCCGGCGGCTTGACGTGGCGGAAGGACCAGAGCAACGCGAGATCATATGTGATCTTCAGCGTGCCGCAGATCACGAGCGGCCAGCCCGCGAAAGGGAGCGAGAGCATCGCGCCCGCGAAGGCCGGACTGATCGATGACGCGATGGTGCGCGGCACGGCCGTGAAGCTGGACGCCGCCGTGCGTTCGGCCGGCGTCACCACGGCCATAACGTAAGAGGTGCGTGCCGGCACGTCCATGTTGGAGAGCGCCGAGCGAACGAGCAGCAGCGTGAGCACTGTCGTGAGATCGGGCGCGACCGCGGCCAGCATCAGGCACAGGCTCGCCGGAATATGCGTGAACACCATCGTGTTCACGAGCCCGATGCGCCGCGCGAGCCACGCCGCCACCGGATACGAGAAGGCCGTGAAGAGGCTCGACCAGAAGAAGAACAGGCTCGCGGCCGAGAGGCTGAGATCGAAGCGCTGGAACAGCCAGAGCGCCAACAACGACTGCACCACGAAACCGCCCGCGAACGAGTCGAGGCTGAACAGCAGCGCGAGCTTCGTCACGATGCCGCGTGAAGGGCCAAGGGGCGCGGCTTGCGCCTGCTGCACTGGCGTTGGCGGCAGGCTCGCATAGAGCAGCGCCGCCGTGAGCCCGATTGCCGCGTAGCCGTAGAACATCAGGCGCAGCCCATCCGTAATGCCGATGCGGCTGAGCAGATCCGGCACTCCCGCCGCGAGCGCGCCCGCCGCGGCGCCGAGCGCGCCGATCAGGCTGTAGGTCGAGAAGGCGCGCGTGCGCTGGTCATCCGCCGCATTGCGCGCGATCGCGGCATGTTCGAGTGGCACGAGCAGCCCGATATCGCTCGCCGACGGATTGAGCGTGCCGAGAAACGCGACGAGGGCGATCAGCAGCACCGAGTCGACATTCGGCAGCGCGAGCCCCGTGATGGTCATCAGGGCCGCGCCCGCGATCAGCAACCGGCGTGCGTCGTAGCGGGTGCCGATTACGCCGATCAGCAGAGTGGTGAGAGCCGAACCGAGCAAGGCCGCGGTCGCGATCAGTCCGATCCAGAACGGCGTCAGCCCGATCTGCGTCAGATAGACCGGCAGCACGATGATGCCGAACCCGTCGCCGAAGGCCCGCAAAGCCCGCGCCGCGAACAGGATCCGCAAGTCACGCGTGTGGTCGAAAGCATCGGTCACGGCATCTCGCATGGTCGCGCAACGCTTAGCGTTGCGTCAGCTCCCGGCACAACGAAATCGTTCTCCCATCGCCATGAGCTTTCCTCATGCGCAGGCGCAGCGGTGCAGATCAGAGCACCGTAGATCTACGGTCGCAATGTTTCGGTGCGGACCGCGCCAATGCTTGGCATTGGAACTTCCAATTGGCCGCGCGCGCCTCTGCGCCGTTATCCAATCGACATGGATCGCGCCGCGCCACCTGCGCTCAGCGGCCCTCATCCCTTTCGCGCGCACCGCGAGGCATCATGCTCGACTTCATCACGGCTGACGCACTGGTCGCGCTCAGCAAGGTCATCCTCATCGACCTGGTTCTCGCCGGCGACAATGCGATCGTCATCGGCCTCGCGGCCGCCGGCCTGCCGCCGCAGCAACGGGTGCGCGCGATCATGATCGGCATCATCGCGGCCACGCTGATGCGCATCGGCTTTGCGGCCGTCACGACCCAGCTGCTCGAAGTGTTCGGTCTCCTTCTGGCGGGCGGTGTGCTGCTGCTCTGGGTCTGCTGGAAGATGTGGCGCGAGCTGCGCGCCGGCCACATGGTGCACAGCGAGGCGAATCTGTCGGTCAATGCCGACGGCACGCTTTCGGCGCACAGCGGCGGCACCGCCATGATGTCCGACGAGCCGCGCGGCAAAACGCTCCGCGCGGCCGTGTGGCAGATCATCGTCGCCGACATCTCGATGTCGCTCGACAACGTGCTCGCGGTCGCGGGCGCCGCGCGCGAGCATCCTTGGGTGCTGGTGTTCGGCCTTATCCTCTCGATCGCCCTGATGGGCATTGCGGCCGGCTATATCGCCAAGCTGCTCGAGCGCCACCGCTGGATCGCCTATGCGGGCCTCGTCATCATCCTCTATGTGGCGCTCGACATGGTCTGGCGCGGCGGTGTCGAGGTCTGGCCGGTGGCACGGGCCCTGGCGGGGATGTAGCCGACGCGCTAGATCAGGGGCCTGCAACGAAAGCCGCCCGTGATCGCACCCCTGCCTTTCGACTTCGACCTGCTGCGCACCTTCGTCGCCGTGGTGGACAACGCCGGCTTCACCCGCGCGGGCGAGCGCATCGGCCGCACGCAATCGACCGTGAGCCTGCAGATCAAGAAGCTGGAGGAGGGGCTCGGCCGCCCGCTGTTCGAGCGCAACGGCCGCGACCTCCATCTCACGCCGGATGGCGAGGTGCTGCTCAGCTATGCGCGCCAGCTGCTGCAGCTCGCCGACGAGGCGCGCTCGCGCATCCTCGAGCCCGAGATCGAAGGCACGGTGCGCCTCGGCACGCCCGAGGACTTCGCCACCGCTTATCTGCCGGATATTCTGGCGCGCTTTGCCCGCGCGCATCCGCGTGTCGCGCTCAACGTCAACTGCAACTTCAGCTTCAACCTGCTCGATGGCTTCTCCAAGGGCGAATACGACCTCGTGCTGGTGAAGCGCGAGCCGCTCGGGCCGGCCGGCGGCGTCGCGGTCCGTCGCGACGTGCTGGTCTGGGTCGGCGGCCAGCAGCTCGTCGTTGACCGCAACCAGCCGGTGCCGCTGGTGCTCACCGCCGCCACCGACGTCTATCGCACGCGCGCGCTCGAGAGCCTCGATGCCGTGAAGCGCGAATGGCGCATCGTCTACACGAGTCTCAGCAGCGAGGGCATTCAGGCCGCGGTGCGCGCCGGCCTCGGCGTCACCGTGTTGTCGAAAGATATGGTGCCGGAAGGCGTGAAGCTGCTGGGCGAGGAGCACGGCTTTCCGCAGCTGCCCGACGCCGAGATCGCGCTCTACCGCGCGCCCGGCCGGCTCTCCCGGGCGGCCGAGCTGCTCGCCGAGCATATCATCCACTCGCTGGAGACCTCCGGCGAGTCGGGCCTCGTCTCCCACGACGCCGACGCGTGAGACGTCACGAGCAGATCGGGATCTTCTCGACCAGATCGCGTCCCGCCAGCGTGCGCAGATCCACATCCTGCGCCAGCACCACGAAGCTGCCGGTCTCCGCGGTCTGCAGATAGGTCGTGAACAGGAGCGGCCCGTTCGCGAGCGCGCCCGTGCGGCACATGTCGGGCGCGACCTCGATGGTGATCTGCCCGCCCGAACGGCCGCTCGCCTTCTGCCGGAGCTTCAGCTCGTCGCGGAAGACCTCCGCGCGCGCCAGCTCGCGCGGATTGATGGCGAACACCGTGACTTGGGTTTCGGCGCTCGCCGTGAGGCTGCCGTCCTCCGGCAACGCGCTGAGGCGAAACTCCTGCGTGGCCGCGTTCTCCCCGATCCGCACGGTGACGCGCAACCGCGACTGATCGGGCCGCGGTGAAAGTCCGCGCGGCGTGCGCACCGCGGCGCGCAGCCGCGACAGGTCGGTGCTGGCGAGATCCACCTTGGCGAGCCGCACCATGGAGGTCATCGGCATGTGCCCGCAGCCGCCGAGCCACAAGAGGCCGAGAAGGATGCCGAACGCCACCCAACGCATGGACATGTATTCTCCGTTGACGAACAAAAATTATCGTAATACGATAATTTATTCGTGCAAGAATGCAAGGAGGAGATGCCCCTATGACCCAGGCCGCCTCGCTTCCGGCGCCCGCCCAGGCGCGTATCGCGCGGCTCTCGCGTTGGATGGAGCGCGCCGCGATCGTCGGCATGGTGCTGATCGTAGGGCTCACGGTGCTCGCCGTCTTCATCCCGACCTGGACGCGCAATCTGGTGCTGGCGCGGCTCGGCACCGCGGGACTCGAGTTCCCGATTTCGGCCGGCGGCCGCATCGCCGTGATGGCGAGTGCTCTACGGTCTCATCGCGGTGCGCCGCATGTTCGCGGCCTTCGCGCGTGGCGACGTGTTCAGCGAATATGCGGCGCGCCAGCTCCAGCTGTTCGCCGCGACCGTTCTGGCGCAGGCGCCGCTCGGTCCGTTGAGCGGCGCGGCGCTCTCGATCGCGCTGTCGCTGGACGACCCGGCCGGGCGCCGGCTGATGATCGCCTTCTCGACCCAGGACTATTTCGTGCTGATCGTCGGCGGCGTGCTGCTGGCGGCCGCGACCGTGATCCGCGAGGCTGCGCGGCTCGCGGACGAGAACTCGAGCTTCGTTTAGGCTTCACCATGCCCATTATCGTCAACCTCGACGTCATGCTGGCGCGTCGCAAGATGCGATCGAAGGAATTGGCCGAGCGCATCGGTATCACCGAGCAGAACGTCTCGTTGCTGAAGTCCGGCAAGGTGAAGGGCATCCGCTTCGAGACGCTGGAGCGCATCTGTGAGGTGCTGCGATGCCAGCCGGGCGACATTCTGGAATTCCGCGCCGATGGCGCCGACGAACCGCAATCCAGCGCTGCCTGAGCCTGGCGGCGCTTCTGATGTCGCTGGATGGAGCGCCCCGGCGCGGGCCATGGACCTCGGCGCCTCGATGACGCCAGTGACAGGCGTCGCGCGGCCCGCCCAGCATCAAAGACGTTAGTTCATCGAAAGAGATAAATCGCTGCTCCCACTAATAGACTTCCGACAAGTACCGCATTCCGAACCTGTCTGGTTTCATTCTTCAAAGAATCCAAGGCTTCTTGGATTTTTTGGCTTTGAGTGAGAGCGATGTCAGATATCGAGGTCGCGGACTGCTCGAGTGCTTCGCCCGTATTTTCGTCCAGGTTTGGCCTAAGTGGATAATATTGAAACGAGGCTTCCGTAACTCGGATTCGCCTGTTGGCCTTGTCTAGATTCTTCCACGTTTTGCCACTGCCGTCCGGTTCCCAGCCATAAGCAAGCGGAGACGATTCATCGAGAATGCCATGTTGCAGTTCAATCGTTAGAGCGGCGGGGTGCATTGCTGATCGTAAGTTTCTCTTGAGCTCCTCAATACTGGCCGGAGGCAGAAGTATTTGGAAGAAAATCTGTGAGGGAAATTCGCCAAGGTCATCCGACGGCATCTCCTCGAGATATTGCATCTGGCTGAATTCATAATCTGAATCTGACAGTGCCGCTGCGATACTAGCCTGCGCAGTGATGTTTTTTTTTCTTTGTCCCGCGGACTTTGGCGTATCGAGGGTTTTCAAATATCTCGCCGGTTTCAAGATCCAAATGGTCTCGACCCTCTAAATGAACACTCATCAATAACGTACTTCCACTGCTGGCGGCTTGTGCGGGCTCCCGTGGACCGCGCGCAGTCGAGATTATTGAAATGCTCGTAATCGCCATTCTCAGAAGCATGGGCAGTGACCTGTTGTGCTCCGCCAGGAAATGGCTAGACAGAAGATATTGAGAGCGAGACTGCTCAAACAGTGCTGCCGCGTCCTCACGACGCGGCAATCCCCAAAAAATGCTTGATCGGATCCCGCCCTTCGACCCGCCATACGACGGGGAGCCACGGCACAGGATCGGACTTTCCCTCTCGATGGGGAGGAGCCTAGTGTTGTTCGGCTGGCGCGTCGCAAGATGCGATCGAAGGAATTGGCCGAGCGCATCGGTATCACCGAGCAGAACGTCTCGTTGCTGAAGTCCGGCAAGGTGAAGGGCATCCGCTTCGAGACGCTGGAGCGCATCTGCGAGGTGCTGCGATGCCAGCCGGGCGACATTCTGGAATTCCGCGCCGATGGCGCCGACGAACCGCAATCCAGCGCTGCCTGAGCGTGGCGGCGCTGCTGCTTGTCGCCGCATCCCCTGCCCAGGCGGAAACCGTGGACATCGCGACCGCCATGGCGCTGGAGACCGGCGTCGTCCGTCCGTCCCACCCGAAGGCAGAGGGCGAAGTTAGGCGCGAGCGCCGGCTGCAACTCCAGGGCCTCGGCGTGAAAGCGCGCATGGATCCGGCCACCACGCTCGAGACCGGCTACCGCGTCGGCGCGGGCGCCTCCAATGGTCCCTTTCTCAAGCTGCGCCACGAGTTCGCGACCCGCTGATCGGCGGCGGCCTCAAATTTTTCTCGGCCGATGTCGCATGCGTGTGACCACGATCGTCCTTGCTGCAGAGGTCGCGCGCCGGCACGGCCGCGACCTCACATTCGGCATGTCTAATCCCATGAATTCCCACATGAATCCGCTCATGACATCATTTGGCAGCGCCCTGTGGCACAGGGCGGCGCCAATTGACTTGCAGGGCCTCGCAGGATGTGGTCTCGCTCTGTGCGAATAACGAACTCGGTAAATCTGCACCGGGCCGCGCCTGCGGTCCGTGGGACTGGACGCGCCATGCAAGGGGACAAGGCGCAGCTCTTGCGCTCATTGAAGATCGACCGCGCCGGCGAGTCCGCGCCGTCGGAGCCACCGCCGCAAGCCGCCACGCCGGCCCACGCGCCGCGCGGCCCATCGCGTGCGCCGTGGATCGCGGGCATTGCGG
>JAEYAU010000122.1 GCA_023404705.1 Pseudomonadota bacterium | reverse complement strand
TCGCCGACCTGTTCTGCGGCGTCGGTCCCTTCGCGCTGCGGCTCGCCGGCACGGCGCGTGTCACCGCGCTGGACAGCGACGCCGCCGCGATCGCGGCGCTACGCCAGGCCACCGCGTCCGCATCTGGGCTGAAGCCGATCACGGCCGAGGCACGTGATCTGTTCCGTCGTCCGCTCATTCCGCAGGAGCTCAAGGACGTCGACGCCGTCGTGTTCGATCCGCCGCGTCAGGGCGCGGAAGCGCAGGCGCGCCAGCTCGCCGCCTCCCGGGTCGGCCTCGTCGTCGCGGTCTCATGCAATCCCGCGACCTTCGCGCGCGACGCGCGCATCCTGATCGACGGCGGCTACCGGCTCACGAACGTCACGCCCATCGACCAGTTCCGCTATTCGGCGCATGTCGAGCTGGTGGCTCGCTTCACGCGCTGACGCTCAGCGATTGTCCAGCCCGTTCCCCCAGCGTTGCTGCCAAAGCTGCTCGCCGATCGTGCAGGAGACGCGTGGCGCGTTGGCGGCGGCCGGGATCACGCGCGCGTCCGTGGTGTGGCCCGCGACCTCGAGCACCAGCTTGGTGCGGATCGCGTCCTTGAACTTCTCGCGCTCGCGCACCGCTAGCACGAAGGCGCCCGGGCCGCCGATCACGCAGTCCTCGTAATAGACGTCGAGATTGTCGAGATCCATGGTCGCGTAGTTCGGCCGCTTCAGCATGATCGGCAGGCCGTTGATCGTGATGCCCTTGGCGAGCACGTCGTCGCGGATCACGGTCACGCGCGGCCCCTGATTGTTGGCACCGTCGCCCGAGACGTCGATGACGCGGCGGATCCCGGTATAGCCGTTGTTCTCGAACAGCGCCGCGCTGAACATCAGCGCGCCCGAGATCGACGTGCGATAGGCGCGGCGCACCGGGGCGCGGGCGATCTCCGCGGCCACGGCCTCGGCGCTCGCCGGTCCGTCGATCAGGCGCCACGGCATCACGATCTTCTGGTCCGCGATGCCCGCCCATTCCACATAGGTGACCGCGATCTTGCCATGCATGCCGTTCCGAATGGCGCTCACGAACTCGGGCGAGGTGATCGCCGCGACATAGCCCTCGCGCTGCAGCGCGAGCTCGTCGTAGTCCATCGAGTAGGAGATATCGACCGCCAGCACGAGCTCGACATCGACGTCGACCGAGCCGGTGGTTCGCTGGCCCGGCATGTCGGCGTAGTGCGTGCCAGGTGCGGCAAGACCGCCGCTCCAGCCCGCAATGAGCGCGATGACTCCGAGTGCCGCAATGCCCGCGATAGCCGAACGAGACCTCGACATTCCGCTCTCCCTCCAGCCGTCTGCCGATCGTGGCACGACCTCAGGTCGAACGGAAGCGCCTCAAAGTCGCAAGGCCGCCTCGGCCTTGGTGAAGGGGAGCTTGAGCGCGTCGGCGACCGCCTTGTAGGTGACCTTGCCTTCGTGGACATTGAGGCCGGCGCGCAGATGCGGATCCTCCGCCAGCGCGCGGCGATAGCCCTTGTCGGCGAGCGCCAGCACGAAGGGCAGGGTGACGTTGTTGAGCGCGAAGGTCGAGGTGCGTGCGACCGCGCCCGGCATGTTGGTGACGCAATAGTGGACGACCTCGTCCACCACATAGGTGGGCTCCGAATGGCTGGTCGGCCGCGAGGTCTCGGACGAGCCGCCCTGGTCGATCGCGATGTCGACGATCACGGTGCCGGGCTTCATCGCCTTCACGGTCTCGGCCGTGATCAGCTTCGGCGCCTCGGCGCCCGGCACCAGCACGGTGCTGATCACCAGGTCCGCGCGGCGGCAAAAGGATTCGACCGTGTCGCGCGTCGAGAAGACCGTACGGATCGTGGTCCCGAACTGGTTGGCGATGCGCCGCAGCGCGTCCGGGTTGCGATCGATCACCGTCACTTCCGCGCCCATGCCGAGCGCGATCAGCGCCGCGTTCGTGCCCGCGACGCCGCCGCCCAATATGACCACGTCGGCGGAGGGCACGCCCGGCACGCCGGCGAGCAGCACACCGCGCCCGCCGTTCTCCTTGTGCAGGCAATGTGCGCCGACATGCGGGCCCATGCGGCCCGCGACCTCCGACATCGGTGCGAGCAGCGGCAGCGCGCCCTGCTGGCTGGTGACGGTCTCGTAGGCGATCGCCGTGACGCCCGCGGCGATCAGGTCCTCGGTCTGCTCGCGGTCGGGCGCGAGATGCAGATAGGTGAACAGGATCTGGCCCTGCCGCAGCTTCTTGCGCTCGGCGGGAAGCGGCTCCTTCACCTTCACGACGAGCTCGGCGCGGCCGAAGACGTCATCGGCGGCTTTGACGATTTCGGCACCGGCCGCCGCATAGTCGGCATCGGTCAGACCCGCGCCGATGCCGGCGTCCGTCTCCACGATGACCTGATGCCCCTTCGCCGTGAGCTCACGCACCGTCGAAGGCACGAGACCGACGCGATACTCGTGGTCCTTGGTTTCCTTGGGAACACCGACCAGCATGCCGAGTCTCCCTTGAGCAGAATCGCTTCCAGAGTGTGTCTCGATGACGTTGATCCGCACTCCGTTCGTGCCCGCGAAAGCGGGCATCCAGTGCCACGAGTCGCTGCCAGCCTGGGTCCCCGCTTCCGCGGGGACGAACGGTCGTTGACGCTCTGTGTTGCTATCCCTCGATCGTCTCGGTCGACGAGATCTCGATGCCGAAGCCCGAGAGGCCGACATAGGTGTGCTTGCTGGAGGAGAGCAGGCGGATCGACGAGATGCCGAGATCCTTCAGGATCTGCGCACCGAGCCCGACCTCGCGCCACTGCTGCACGCGCGCGGCCTCCGAGCTGGTCTCGCCCTCGTGCGGAATCGAATGCGCCGGCACGCCGACCGCGCCGTCGCGCAGGAACACCAGCACGCCGCGCCCGGCCTCCTTGAACTTGCCGAGCGCCGCGTGGATCGACTTGGCGCCGCCGAACACGTCGGTCACCACATTGGCGCGATGCAGGCGCGTCGGCACCGCGGTGCCATCGCCGATGCGGCCATAGATCAGCGCCATGTGGTGCACCTTGTCGAACGGCGTCACATAGGCGTAGCTCTTCATCGGCCCGATCGCGGTCTCGACCGTGAACTCGCCGATGCGCTCGACCAGCTTCTCGCGCGACTGGCGGTAGGCAATCAGATCCGCGATCGACAGCCGCTTGAGATTGTGCCGCTCGGCGAATTCCGTCACTTGCACGCCGCGCATCACGCTGCCGTCGTCGTTCATCAGCTCGGAGAGCACGCCGACCGGCGGCAGGCCCGCGAGCCGGCAGAGATCGATGCAGGCCTCCGTGTGACCGGAGCGCATCAGCACGCCGCCTTCCTTGGCGATCAGCGGAAAGACGTGGCCGGGGCGCACGAAATCCATCGGCCCCGAATTGTGATTGGCGAGCGCCCGCACCGTATTGGTCCGCTCCTCGCCGGAGATGCCGGTCGTCGTGCCGTGCCGGTAGTCGACCGAGACCGTGAAGGCGGTGCCGAGCGGCGCGTCGTTCGCGGCCACCATGGGATCGAGCCGCAGCCGGCGCGCATTCTCCGCGTCGACCGGCGCACAGACGATGCCCGAGGTGTGCCGGATGATGAAGCCCATCTTCTCGGGCGTGCACAGCGAGGCCGCGACGAACAGATCGCCTTCGTTCTCGCGGTCGTCGTCGTCCACCACGACGACGAGCTCGCCGCGCGCAAAGGCTTCGATGACGGCTTCGACATTGTTTTTGGTATCGGACATTCCATTATTCCGGGCGGGGGAAGGGCCAGGCGACGGCCTCGCCCATTTGCCCGCGATGACGCAGATAGTGATCCGCGAGGACACACGCCACCATGGCCTCGCCGATCGGCACCGCGCGAATGCCGACGCAGGGATCGTGGCGGCCCTTGGTCGAGACGTCGATCTCGGCGCCGTAGCGGTCGACCGACTTGCGCGGCGTGAGGATCGACGAGGTCGGCTTCACGGCGAAGCGGGCGACGACCGCCTGGCCGGTCGAGATGCCGCCGAGGATGCCGCCGGCGTGGTTCGAGAGGAAGCGCGGACGCCCGTCATTGCCCATGCGGATCTCGTCCGCGTTCTCTTCGCCCGTGAGCGTCGCGGCCGCGAAGCCGTCGCCGATCTCGACGCCCTTCACGGCATTGATGCTCATCAGCGCGCCCGCGAGCTCGCCGTCGAGCTTGCCGTAAATCGGCGCGCCGAGGCCCGCCGGCACGCCTTCGGCCACGATCTCGATCACGGCGCCGATCGACGAGCCCGACTTGCGGATGCCGTCGAGATAGTCCTCGAACAGCGCGTCGGCCTTGGCATCCGGCGAGAAGAACGGGCTCTTCGCCACGTGCCCCCAGTCCCAGTTGGCGCGGTCGATCTTGTGCGGCCCGATTTGGACGAGTGCTCCACGCACGCTCATCCCGGGCACGATCTTGCGCGCGATCGCGCCGGCCGCGACCCGCGCCGCCGTCTCGCGCGCCGACTGGCGGCCGCCGCCGCGATAGTCGCGCACGCCGTATTTGGCGTCATAGGTGTAGTCCGCGTGGCCCGGGCGATAGGAGTCACGGATCTCCGAATAGTCCTTCGAGCGCTGGTCGACATTGTCGATGACGAGCGCGATCGGCGTGCCGGTGGTCACCTGGCCGCCGGTGCGGTCGTCCGTGAACACGCCCGAGAGGATGCGCACCTCGTCGGGCTCGCGCCGCTGCGTCGTGAAGCGCGACTGGCCCGGCCGGCGCCGGTCGAGATCGCGCTGGATCTCGGCCGCTTCCAGCGGGATGCGCGGCGGACAGCCGTCCACCACGCAGCCGAGCGCGACCCCGTGGCTCTCGCCGAACGTGGTGACGCGGAAGAGATGGCCGAATGTGTTGAATGACATGGGATGCGCTCGCGCCCTTGGTTACCGTGCGGGGTAACGGGGGTCAAATCCGGCCCACCCGGCCGCCGCTCGCCCGTCGCTGCACGCGCCTTGCAGCCACCGCGGCGCGGGGTGTCGTCGCCCCCTCGTCGAAGCTCCGAAGATACTCCGCGATCCAGGGTAGCTGCGCGGCCCCACTCCCGCTTGGGATCTGTCGGTCGGCGGCGCGCTTGGCGTCGTCGATGGAGAGGCCGTCGCGTCGCGCCTGACTGGCGGCGACGATCCAGGGATGAAAGGCGTCGGGAAGCCGGATCCAATAGCGCTCGAAGCAGGCGAGGGAGTCGCCGCGGCACCGCTTGTCGCGCTGGCACGAGGGCCGCGAGCAAGAGGACCAGCATTCGAACGCGGTGCACATGTGCTGCTTGATGTCCCTCTCGTCGCGTCGCCGCGGGAGGTCGGCCCCTTGGCGAGCCTTGCGTGGGCGGATCTGAACCGGCGAGGGCATCTCTGTTCTCACTCCATGCGTTGTCGATCTCGCTGCGCGTTCGCGCCCGAGGTTTGCCCGCTGGGCTCCTCGACAGGAGCCGTGCTCCCTTAAGATGAGGGGAGCGGAGCGCCGAGACGGCGCGGCCCGCTTGCGAGGCGAGCCTGTGGCCGGGCGAAAGCCCGACCCGGGATGCGCTTGCGAGGCGCACCCGGCGGGCTCCTTGCGATCGGAGCCCGCGCGCCTCTCGGCGCTCCACCGCGGCCTCTTTTCGGACGGGGCGCTCTTTCGGGTTCAGCCTTTCGGCCGAACCGCCTAGCTGGCCCAACCAGCAGACGGTCATAGTGCCGCCGGTCGTGGGTCCCGTAACCGCCCGAGTGCCCGGGTGCCATCCCGAAGCCCGCGGGGACCGCCTCCTGCTCCGTCGCGGCGGCTCCGGTTGACGCCCCTCGCGAGCAGAAGTGAGTGGAGTAATGCACATGTCGCGCGCGACGTCAATAGTGATTTCGGGAAAGCAGAAATTATTTTTCGGCCTGATCGAACTGAATTCCCGCTTTCTTACGTGGGCCAAGGGTGCAAGCTGGTCGCGGCCGGATTGTCGCGAGAAGCCGATTCAAGTACCGCTGGTGGCCAAGAGGAAGCCTGCGGGGGCGGAAGGGGACAAAGGTTGGCGAAGAAAACAGTCGCAGAGGCTGTGGCCAGCTTCGGAGCGAGCGTCAAGCCGAAGCTGTCCAATATTGCGGTGAGTGGTGCGCCCGAAGATCAGCTGCGCGGTCCGCTCGATGCATTGTTTCGGGATCTGGCGGAACTCGCTGGTTTGCCGGTGGGCTCAGTGCACCTCGTGGGAGAGACAACGCAGTCCGACCTGAAGACGCGTCCGGATTTCGCCGTAACGGTCTCCAACACTCTTGTCGGCTTCGTGGAAGTGAAGGCGCCCGGAAAGGGCGCGGACCCGCGGAAGTTCAGCGACCCGCATGACAAGGAGCAATGGGGTAAGCTCAAGTCGCTGCCGAATCTCGTCTACACGGACGGCAATGCTTTCAGTCTGTGGCGCGACGGTAAGCTCGAGGGCTCGATCGTTGTTCTGGAAGGAAGCATCGAAAGCGCCGGCGCCAAGCTCGCCGCTCCGGACACTTTGCTGCCGCTCTTCAGCAGCTTCTTTCAATGGAAGCCCATTCCGCCGAAGACACCGAAGCAGCTGGCGCAGATCAGCGCGCGGCTCTGTCGATTGTTGCGCGACGAAGTTGTCGAGCAGATGGAGCGAGGCAGTCCCGGACTCACTGGACTTGCGGAAGACTGGCGCAAGTTGCTCTTCCCCCAAGCCGACAATGCGCAGTTCGCCGACGGGTATGCCCAGGCGGTGACGTTCGGCCTGCTGATGGCGCGAGCCCGGGATATCTCGTTGGAGAAGGGCACCGAAGCTGCGGCGCAGGAATTGCGCAAGTCGAACTCGCTGATCGGCACCGCGCTTCGACTGCTTACCGAGGACCCCTCGAACCAGGAGGAGCTCAAGACGTCTCTCGGGACGCTTGCCCGTGTTCTGAACGAGGTCAATTGGCACGCAATCAGCAAGGACAAGGCCGAGGCGTGGCTGTACTTCTACGAGGACTTTCTCGAGGTCTACGACAACACGCTGCGAAAGCGCACCGGATCCTACTACACGCCGCCCGAGGTCGTGTCCGCGATGGTCAATCTCGTGGACGAGTGCCTGCGGGGCCCCCTCTTTGAGCGATCCAACGGGTTCGCGGCGGCCGATGTAGTGGTGGCCGATCCCGCAGTCGGTACCGGGACGTTCTTGCTCGGAGTCCTACGCCGTATCGCGCAAACCGTGACGGATGACCTGGGGGCGGGCGCGGTTCGCGGCGCCATCGAGAGCGCGGCGAAACGCATCATCGGCTTCGAGCTGCAGTTCGGACCCTTCGCAGTGGCACAGCTTCGCTTGCTCGCCGAGCTGTAGGAGCTGATGGGAAAGCCGCCGTTGCCGGAGCTTCGCCTTTTCATCACCGACACGCTCGGCAATCCGTTCATCGAGGAAGAGAAGCTGGGGCAGACTTATGAGCCGATCGCGATATCGCGCCGCGCCGCCAACAAGGTCAAGAAGGAGGAGCGCATCACGGTTGTCATCGGCAATCCGCCATACAAGGAAAAGGCCGAGGGACGCGGGGGATGGATCGAGGCAGGCTCCGGCGGAAAGCTGATCGCTCCGCTCGACCGATGGCGGCCTCCGGCCAACTGGGGCGTCGGCGCGCACGCCAAGCATCTGAAGAACCTCTACATCTACTTCTGGCGCTGGGCGACCTGGAAGGTGTTCGGGGCGGGTGCCAATGCAGCGACAGGCGCTCCCGATAAGGATGAGGAAGGCATCGTCTGCTTCATCACGGTGGCCGGCTTCCTCAATGGCCCCGGCTTCGAGAAGATGCGCGACGATCTGCGGCGCACCTGCTCCGAGATCTGGGTGGTCGATTGCTCGCCCGAGGGTCACCAGCCGGACGTCCCCACGCGCATTTTCCAAGGCGTGCAGCAGCCGGTCTGCATCGTGCTTGCGGCACGGAAGCTCAGCAAGGCTAGCGACGCGCCAGCGCATGTGCGATTCCATGCCTTGCCAAAGGGACGACGCGAGCAAAAGTTTTCGGCGCTCGCCAAGCTGTCGCTCGACGGAGCGGAGTGGACCGACTGCCCTGCCGGATGGCGCGATCCGTTTCTACCCGCGGCGACCGGCGCCTGGGCAACATTTCCCCACCTCAAGGATCTGTTCGTTTATGACGGGTCCGGCGTTATGCCGGGTCGCACCTGGGTCATTGCGCCCGATAAGGGGACCCTTATTGCGAGATGGAATCGCCTCGTCAGCGAGAAAGACTTGGACAGGAAGGAGCGTTTGTTTCATCCACACGAACGCGGAGACAAGACTCTCGCAAAGACGGCCAAGGTCGGCTTGACAGGTCATGAGCGTCGGCCTGAAGCAGTCAAGGATGACAAGAGGCCGGTGATTGCGCCGGTGCGCTATGGCTTCCGGTCTTTCGACCGTCAGTGGATCATTCCTGACTCGAGATTGATCAATCAGGCTAATCCGACGCTCTGGAGCGCATATTCCACTCGGCAAGTGCATCTGACCGCGCTCGAACGTCATTCGCCAAAATCCGGCCCCGCGATCTCGTTTTCAGGTCTCATACCTGACCATGACCACTACAGAGGCTCATTTGCTGGGCGGGCATACCTCCTCTGGCGTGACCGCGCTGCGACACAGCCGAACATCAAGCCAGCACTGCTTGCGCATCTTGCGAACCTCTACGCGCGGCCCGTGAAGGCAGAGGATGTGATGGCGTACCTTGCGGCCATTATGGCGCATCCTGCGTTTACGGCGCGCTTCAAGGGCGATCTCACGCGTCCCGGGCTGCGCGTCCCGCTCACGGCGGATGCCAAATTGTTCGGTGAGGCTGTCGCACTCGGCAGCAGCGTGGGCTGGCTGCACACGTATGGCGAACGCTTTATCGATCCTGAAGCAGGGCGACCGAAGCAGGCTCCGCGTCTGTCAAAGGAGAATGCGCCCTACATTCCGTCAGATGGCGCTATCCCGGGAGCACCCGAACCGCTGCCGGAACACATGGATTACGATCCTGCGACGAGACGACTTAAGATCGGAAAGGGCTACGTGGCGAATGTCGCGCCGGAAGTGTGGAGCTACGAAATCTCCGGCAAGCAGGTGCTTTGGTATTGGTTCAGCTATCGCCGGCGCGACCGCACCCGTCCGGTTATCGGTGACCGCCGCCCGCCATCGCCGCTCGACTCTATCCAGCCGGATCATTGGCTCCCGGAGTACACCAGCGACCTGATCGATCTGCTGCATGTGCTGGGGCGCCTAATCGAGTTAGAGCCCAAGCAGGCTGACCTCCTTGCCCGAATCTGCAACAACCCGCTGTTGAACGCAGAAGATCTGCGCGTGGCCGGGGCGTTGGAAATGCCGGACATCATGACGCCGCCAAAACGCAAGATCAAAAAGCCGGAACCGTGAGCTTCGGGGACAAGTGCCACAGATCGGTCGCGCAAGGGCCGAAGATCGCGCATGATTCGTTGATTCGATCACCGAACCAGCACCATGAACTCACCCCGCCAGCCTGACCTGTTCCACGACGAAGAACAGGCCGAACTGTTCGATGACGCTCCGACACCCGTTTATCGTCCCGATCCCGACGAGGTGCGCGCGCAGCTCCAGCGAATCCTCGCGGAGGCGAGAGCCGCGAACACGCTCCCGTGGGAGCCGAGAAAAGCAGCACTCTATCAAACGATCTTCCCGCAGATGACGCAGTGTCTGCCCGAGGACGAGGGAGCGCAGCTGCGTTTCGAGTTCGAAGTGGAGCTGACGCGGCTCAGGGCGGCGTAGCCTACCAGGAAGAGAGGGGCTTCTCAGACCTCAATCGTGCCGCGCCAGCGTGCCCTGGCCGATCCGGTAGACCACGCCCTGGTGGATCTCGATGCGTGCGGCCTTCGCGGGCTCGGCGACGCCACGCAGCGCCAACAGCGCGCGCATGGTGCCGCCATGGGTGACCACGACGCAGTCGCGTTCGAGTCCGGCGAGCCAGGGGCGCAGGCGCTCCGCCAGCATGCCGTAACTCTCGCCGTTGGGAACGACATGGCCCCACGGATCGCGGTCCCGCGCGGCGATCGCGGCCGCGTGCTGCAGCCGCAGCTCCGGATAGGTGAAGCCCTCCCAGTCGCCGAAGGAGAGCTCCTTGAGACAGACGTTCGTGTCGTAGAGCGCCGGGTCGAGCGCGAGCTCCTGGCGCACCAGTTCCATGGTCTCGCGCGCCCGCATCAGCGGGCTGGTGACGAACACGAGGTTCATCGCCTGGCTGCCGTGCCGCTTGAGCAGGTCCCGCAGAATCTCGCCGCAGCGGCGCGCCTGCCAGCGGCCGCGCCCGTTGAGCGGGATGTCACGATGGCCCTGCAGGCGGCCCGCGACGTTCCAGTCGGTCTCGCCGTGGCGGATCAGGTAGAGGTGAGGGGCCACGCCGAGTGCGCTTCTCGATGACCTAGACACCCACTCCGTTCGTGCCCGCGGAAGCGGGCACCCAGTGCCACACATATCGGCGGACAGATCTGGGTCCCCGCTTTCGCGGGGACGAACGGAGGATGCTGCGAATGTCCGGGATTGGGTCTAGTCCTTGGCGACCGAAATATCCGGCGCCTCGGGGTTCTTCATGCCGACGATGTGGTAGCCGGCATCGACGTGATGGATCTCGCCCGTGACGCCGCGCGCCAGGTCCGAGAGGAAATAGACGCCGGTGTCGCCGACTTCCTCGATCGTCACGCTGCGGCGCAGCGGCGCGTTGTACTCGTTCCACTTGAGAATATAGCGGAAGTCGCCGATGCCGGACGCCGCCAGCGTCTTGATCGGCCCGGCCGAGATCGCGTTCACGCGAATGTTCTTCGCGCCGAGATCGGCCGCGAGATAGCGTACCGAAGCTTCCAGTGCGGCCTTGGCGACGCCCATCACATTGTAATGCGGCATCCATTTCTCGGCACCGTAATAGGTCAGCGTCAGCAGCGCGCCGCCGTTCGGCATCAGCTTCTCGGCGCGTTGCGCGATCGACGTGAAGGAGTAGCAGCTGATCAGCAGCGTCTTGGAGAAGTTGTCGGCGGTGGTGTCGACATAGCGGCCGTCGAGCTGCTCCTTGTCCGAATAGGCGATCGCATGCACGACGAAATCGAGCGCGCCCCACTTGGAACGCACCGCCTCGAAGACGGCGTCGATGGTGCTCTCGTCGCTGACGTCGCAATGGCCGACGACCAGGCCGCCGACCTCCTCGGCGAGGGGCTCGACCCGCTTCTTGAGGGCATCGCCCTGGTACGTGAAGGCGAGTTCCGCGCCCTGCGCGCGCGCCGCCCGGGCAATGCCCCACGCAATCGACCGGTTGTTCGCAACTCCCATGATCAGGCCGCGCTTGCCGCGCATGAGGCCGGAGGCGTCTGCCATGGTTTACTCCAAAACGACGCCCGCGCGGCGCCCATGGCCTCGTATGGCATAGGGTCTGCCCCCCTTCAAGCAGCGGTCCGGGCACGGTCCGACGGCCCGAAACCCGTGATTTCGAGGGAATTTGCGGCGCATCCGCGGTGTTTTTGCATCAGAGGCGCCGCGCTGGAGGACATGGGCCGCGCCAGGAGACGCGCGTGAGCGGCTTCCGACAGGGCATCCAGTCTGCGATCCCTGCGCTGCGGCGCTATGCGCGCGCGCTCACGCGCGATGTCGAGGTCGCGGACGATCTGGTGCAGGACACATTGGTGCGAGCCCTTCGTTCAGAGCATCTGTTTCACGGCGGCGAGGTGCGCAGCTGGCTCTACACCATCCTGACGAACCTCAATCGCAACCGGCTCCGATCCCTGGCGCGGCGTCCGGCCCTGCTGCCGATCGAGGACGAGGATGCGGCGGATTTCGCCGGCCCCGAGGGCGGCGGCCGCGACATCGAGCGGGCGCTCGCCGCACTGCCGGACGAGCAGCGCGCGGCGCTGCTGCTCGTGGTGCTCGAGGGAATGAGCTATCGCGAGGTGGCGGAGATTCAGGAAGTCCCGATCGGGACCGTGATGTCGCGGCTCGCGCGGGCGCGTGCACATATCAAGGCTTATCTCGACGGCGAGCGCCCCGCGCTCCGCCGCGTGAAGTGAACCGAGATGATCGAGCGCAACACGATTCACGAAGAAGATCTCCACGCTTATGTGGACGGCGAGCTCGCCGTGCACCGACGCGAGGAGGTCGAGGCCTGGCTCGCGGCACATCCCGAGGATGCGGCGCGCGTCGCGGCTTGGCGTACGCAGGCCGAGGAGATCCGCGCCCGCTATGGCGGCGTCGCCGACGAGCCGGTGCCGGCACGTTTCGCCCTCGATAAGCTTGTGCCCGCGATGCGGCCGTGGCGCGCGATCGCGGCGGCCGTCGTGCTGCTCGCCTTCGCGGCCGGTGCGAGCGTCGGCTGGTTCGGCCGCAACCTGTGGGACGGCAGCCCGACCCAGCGGGTCATGACCGAGGCGATCGATGCGCATCGCCTTTACATCGCGGAGCCGCGCCATCCGATCGAGGTCCGCGCCGGCGAGAGCCATCTCATTCCGTGGTTGTCGCGCCGCGTCGGCACCAGCCTGCCAGCCCCCGATCTCGAGCCGCACGGCCTGCGCCTGCTCGGTGGCCGGCTGCTGCCCGGCATGTCGGGCCACGCGGCGGCGCTGTTCATGTACGAGGGGACGTCCGGCGAGCGCTTCACGCTTTACTGCCGCCGCGCCAAGGCGCCCGGCAGCACGCCGCACTATCAGGACGCCGGCCAAGTCGGCGCGTTCTCCTGGGTGAGCGATGAGACCGCCTGCGTGATCAGCGGTCCCGCGGACCGCTCGCGCCTGCAGGTGATCGCCCAGACCGCCTATCGGCAGCTCGAGCAACGCACGACGCGGACGGGCGCGCTGCGGTAGTGCGCTGAATCCGTTCGTCCTCGCGAAAGCGGGGACCCAGAATCGCGTGCCCGGCGTGTGTAGCCCTGGATGCCCGCTTGCGCGGGCACGAACGGAGTGTGACGCGAGGCCGCCGCTCACTCCATTCCGGAGCGCGGGTTGTACGGCTTGTCCTGCTGCCAGGCGCGCATCAGCTCCTCGAGCGCGCTGTCCTTGTCCTCGGGCAGCACGATGCGCGTGGTCACGAACAGGTCGCCGGCACCGCCCTTGGCAGGCAGGCCCTTGCCCTTGAGCCGGAACGTGCGGTTGCCCGCGGTGCCGGGCGGGATCGCGAGCTCGACCGCGCCCGCGAGCGTCGGCACGCGCACCTTGGCGCCGAGCACCGCCTCGTAGAGCGTGATCGGCAGGTCGAGCCGCAGATTGGCATCCTCGACCCGGAACCAGGCATGCGGCGCGATCGAGACTGTGATCAGCGCATCGCCGGCTTCGCCCGTCTGGCTCGGGAAACCCTGGCCGCGCAGGCGGATCTGCTGACCCTCGGCCATTCCGGCCGGGATCTTCACGTCCACGTCCTTGCCGGTCGGCAGCCGCAGCCGCTTGGTCGCGCCGTTCACGGCCTCTTCGAGCGTGATCGTGATCGCCGCATTGAGGTCGCGGCCCCGGCCCGCGGGCGCGAACTCCTCGGTCTCGAACTCGGCGCCGCCGAAGGGCGGCCGCGAACCGGTGCCCGCGCCGCCGAAGCCGCCGAACACGCTGTTGAGCAGATCCTCGAACGCGCGCGAATTCTGCGGGTTCGCCCCGGCGCCGCGCCCGCCGGCCGAGCGGCGCACGCCCTCCGGGCCCCAGGTGAACGTCTCGAAGCCATCGGGCGCGAAGCCGCCGCCAGCGCCTGGCCGGAAGCCCTCGAAGCCGTGGAAGCGCGGCTTCCCGTCGGCATCGATCTCGCCGCGATCGAATGCCTTGCGTTTGTCCTCTTCACCCAGGATCTCGTAGGCCGAATTCAGCTCCGCAAACTTCGCGGCGGCCTTCGTGTCCTTGTTGGTGTCGGGATGCAGCTTCTTGGCAAGGCGCCGGTAGGCCTTCTTGATGTCCTGCGAGCTTGCGGCCCGCGGCACCCCCAGCACCTCATAGGGGTCGCGCATTCTCACGTCTCTCCGGAAACGACTCGCCAGGAGGGAACCTGGATCTCGCCCCCAATGTGGGGACAAGGGCGTCGTTTCGCAACGGAATCCGTGATCAGGATGGCTGTAAGGGCCGCAGCGAGCGGACTTCCCATTTGCCCCGGTGCATGCGGCAGGCCTCGCCCTGCAGCCAGGATTCGCTCTCGCCGCGCACATAGCTGGCGCGGAAGTCGCGGCAGGTGAAGCCGTCCTGGGTATAGGCGGCCGCGACCGGGGTCACGGTGCCGCGGGCGCCGGTCTGCGGGTTCTCCCAGGGCTGGCTGGCATCGCTGCCGCCCCGGCTCAGCACCTCGGACACGGCGGCCTTGGTGTAGGCGAGGTCGCGCTCCTGCGGTACGGCGCTCGTGGGACCGGGCTTCGCGGGCTCGGCGGCCGGTGCGGCCGGCACCGATCCGGTGGTTGCAGGCTTCGCGTCCTCCTTGTCGCCGAACATCGCGTCCAGCTTGTAGGAGATGCTGCAACCGCCGACCGAAAGGCCGAGGCCGATCGCGCACAGTCCCGCGAGCAGGGACCGCGGCCATAGTCGCGTCACCGACGTTCCACTATAACGGGACGACTTAGACGCGGTGGGCTTGGGCGCGCTGGGCGCCCGGGACATCGAAAGATGGGTCAGGTGCGCGATGTCGGACATGGAGTCCATAGAACATCCGACATGGTTAACGTCCGGTGATTTCACCGAGGCGGAAGAACCCTTACGGCTGTTCGCCGCGTGGTTCGACGAGGCCCGCGCCTCCGAGCCCGCCGATCCGAACGCCATGACGCTCGCGACCATCGGCGAGGACGGGTTCCCCAACGCCCGCATCGTGCTTCTGAAGGGCATCGATGACCGCGGCTTCGTGTTCTACACCAATACCGAGAGCCGCAAGGGCCGCGAGCTCGACGCGACGCCCAAGGCCGCGCTGGTGTTCCTCTGGAAGTCGCTCAAGCGGCAGGTGCGGGTGCGCGGCCCCGTGGAGCGCGTCACGCCCGAGGAGGCCGACGCCTATTTCGCGACGCGGCCGAAGCTCGCGCAGATCGGCGCCTGGGCGAGCCAGCAGTCGCGTCCGCTGGAGAGCCGGCTCGCCTTCGAGAAGGCGGTCGCGCTCTACACGGCCAAGCACGCGATCGGCGCCGTGCCGCGTCCGCCGCACTGGTCGGGCTATCGCATCGTGCCCGTGGGCATCGAGTTCTGGCACGACCGTCCGTACCGTCTTCACGACCGCATCGAGTTCCGCCGCGACGCCATCGGCGCGCCCTGGACCAAGACGCGCCTCTATCCGTAACCGCGCCGGACCAGGGATCGATCGATGCCGACACAGCCCAACCAGCAACGCCGTACGCTGCTGCTCACCGGCGCGAGCCGCGGCATCGGGCATGCCACCGTGAAACGCTTCTCGGCCGCGGGCTGGCGCGTCATCACGTGCTCGCGCCATGCCTTCCCGGAGAACTGCCCGTGGGAAGCCGGCCCCGAGGACCACATCCAGGTCGACCTCTCGGATCCCGCCAATACCGAGGAGGCGATCGCCGAGATCAAGAGCCGGGTCCATGGCGAGCTGCATGCGCTGGTCAACAATGCCGGCATCTCGCCGAAGGCGGAAGGCAGCAAGCGCCTGAGCTCGATCGAGACGCGGCTCGAGACCTGGCAGCACGTCTTCCAGGTGAACTTCTTCGCGCCGATCATGCTCGCGCGCGGTCTCATTGATGAGCTGAAAGCGACCAAAGGCGCGGTCGTCAACGTCACCTCGATCGCGGGCTCGCGCGTGCATCCCTTCGCGGGCACCGCCTATGCGACCTCCAAGGCCGCGCTCGCGTCGCTCACGCGCGAGATGGCGGCCGACTTCGGCCCGCTCGGCATTCGCGTCAACGCGATCGCGCCCGGCGAGATCGACACCGCGATCCTCTCGCCCGGCACCGAGGACATCGTCGCGCACCAGATCCCGATGCACCGCCTCGGCACCACCGACGAGGTCGCCAAGATCATCTACGTGCTCTGCACCGAGACCTCGTCCTACGTGAACGGCGCCGAGATCCACATCAACGGCGGCCAGCACGTGTAGCGGAGCCGTGCCTCACAGCCACCGCTTCCATTTGAAGAACCAGTACGGCCCCAGCGCGGCGAGCAGCATGATGCCGAGCGCCATCGGGTAGCCGAGGGTCCAGTCGAGTTCGGGCATGTGCTTGAAGTTCATGCCGTAGATCGAGGCGATCACGGTGGGCGGCATCAACACCACCGAGAGCACCGCGAAGATCTTGATCACGTTGTTCTGCTCGATGCTCATCAGGCCGATCATGGCGTCGAGCAGGAAGGTGATCTTGTTGCTCAGATAGGTCGCGTGGTCCGAGAGCGATTGCACGTCGCGCTGCATGGTCTTGAGCTGCCCGCGCATCTCCTTCTGCCACTTCAGCCCTTCGGCGTCGTTGACCAGGAAGATCACGACGCGGCCGATCGACACCAGGCTCTCGCGGATCTTCGAGGTGAGGTCGCCCTTGCGGCCGATCGTCTTGAGCACGAAGCGATAGGTGAGGGTACGGTCGACGCGCCGGCCCTCCGGCTCGAAGATGTCATGTGAGACGCGGTCGATCTCCGAGCCAGCGCGCTCGAGGATGTCGGCGGCGCGATCGATCACGGCGTCGAACAATTCGAGCAGCAGCATCTCGCCCGTGATACCCGAGGGACATTGGCGCGCGAGCTTGTTGCCGATCAGCACGAACGGGCGCGGCTCGTCATAGCGCACCGTGACGAGCTTGTGGCCCGCGAGGATGAAGGTGACCGGTGTCGTCTTCGGCGTTGACGTATCGGAGTTGCACATCAGCGTCGCGGTCATGTAGCGCGCGCCGCTCTCGATATAGAGACGGCTCGATACCTCGATCTCCTGCATCTCCTCGCGCGTCGGGATCGCGACCCCGACCGCCTGCTCGACCAGCTTGTCCTCCTCGATGGTGGGCGAGACGAGATCGAACCAGACCGCATTGTCCGGGATCGCGCCGCCGTCCCACGGGTGACGTTCGAGCGAAGCCCCGTGGGGCACGAAGATCGAAAGCATGCGGACGACCCACGTGGAGAAGAAGAGGTGCGAATCCGTAGCGCGCGCTCGGGCCGCCGTCCACCGCGCTGCCGACTTGGCATACCTTGTGACAGACGTGCAAACGGCGCGCGCCGGATGGCACGCGCCGTTGCGAAACGATGCCGATGCGGATCGCGCCGCGTCAGATCAAGCGATCGGTGGCGTTGGCTGGTCTCACAGCCGCACGAAGAGGGATCAGCGACCGCGGGCGCGGTCCAGGACGTCGGCTCAGGCCGCGTCCTCGTCGCGATCGCGGTCGTGCGGGCTCACCGGCGCATAGGCCGGGTTGCGTGATTCGCTCTGATAGCGGACCGCGGCCGCGACGGCCGAGATCCCGATCTTGCCGTAACGCGCATCGAGCTCCGCACGCTCGCGCCGCTGCTCGGGTCGCGGTCGTGGCTCGGATCGTTGCGTGGCCATCATTTCCTCCATCCTGTGCCTGCCGCCCTTCCGAGGACTTGTTCGCGCTCGCGTGCGGCAGAATTGGGTAGTGACCTAGCCTAAATGTTTGACCGTTTTGGGGGATTCCTGGGCATTCAGTCCTGACGCGGAACCCCGTTCGATCTCAGCCTACAGGCGGATGGTAAACGGTCGTTTACTTCTTCCGGGCATTCTGCCCCCGAAACCGCAGGCTGAATGCCGCGGCCAGCCGAGACCATGCGATTTGTCAAAGGATCGAGCGCCCGTGGCGCAGTGGCGCTGCTGTGTTCGGTAATGCGGTAGGCACCGCACTGCGGCATTCGCGCAACAGGTTGCGACGACGAGCACGCGTAAGGGTTGGAAAACCTGGAACCGGGTCGGGGTTTCAGTTAACAGAAATGACGATCCGGAATTGAGCGAGACCGCGAAAGAAAAAGGGGAATCCATGTTTGCGAGGGCTGTCGCAATCTTGGCTTTCGGCGTGCTGGTGAGCGGCTGCATGCAGTCGACGCTCGAGCCTGCCTCACAGGCCAGTTTCACGGAGCGGGACAAAAAGCTGCTCGCCAACGCGCCCTATGAGCAGGCGACGATCCCGGAGCCGTATCGTCGGCACGTGGTCGACTATCACCGCAAGGAAGCCGCCGGCACGATCGTGGTCGATAGCGATGCGCGCTATCTCTACTACGTGCTGCCGCAGGGCAAGGCGATCCGCTACGGCGTGACTGTCGGTGAAGAGGCGCTCGCCTTCTCGGGCGTCGCCAAGGTCGGCCGCAAGGAAGAGTGGCCGTCCTGGACGCCGACCACGGACATCAAGAAGCGCCTCGGCAACATCCCGTCCTACGTGGCGGGCGGCCCGCACAATCCGATGGGCGCCCGCGCGCTCTACATCTACGAGGGTTCGCGCGACACGCTCTATCGCGTGCACGGCACGAACCAGCCCGAATATATCGGCCATGCGATCTCGTCGGGCTGCATCCGCCTCACCAATGAGGACGTGATCGACCTCTACAATCGCGTGAAGCCCGGCTCGCCGGTCGTAGTGCTCGCGCCCGGCCATGGCGACTCGCCGACCAACCCGCAGGTCGCCTTCACGGGCGGTCGCGCCGGCTGATCCGACCTGAGATTTCGATAGTCGCGAGCGCCGGGCCTTGGCCCGGCGCTTTCGTTTTGTAGGGCGCAATAGCCGCGTGAGCGGCGTATTGCGCCGTGTGAATCACAACTTGCCTATGAGTGAGAGGCCGCGCTGCCGGCGCATTACGCTGCTTCGCAGCTAATGCGCCGTACAGCAGCTCTATCCCCCGAGATCGATGCGCAAAATCTCCGGCGGCGACCCCATGCGCACCGGCAGGCCGCTGGTGCCGAGCCCGCCCGACACGATCATGTGGCGTCCGCCTTCCACGATATGGCCATAGGCGAAGCGCGCGCCGTAGGACGAGGGCACCCAGGCATGCCACAGGAACGGCACGCGCACCTGGCCGCCATGGGTGTGGCCCGCGAGGGTGAGCGACACGCGCTCCGGCACGCGCGTGAAGATGTCCGGCTCGTGCGCGAGCAGGATCACGGGATCGTCGTTGGTGATGCGCTTGAGCGTGCCCGGCAGGTCGTCGACGCCGCGATAATGCCGCCGGCCCAGCCGATAGGCGAGCTGGTCGCCGAGGCCCGCGAGCCAGAAGCCGAGGCCCGGCTCGCCGATCGCCACCGCGTCGTTCTCGAGCACCGGGATGCCGACATGGGCGAGCGCCGCGCGCGTGCCGTGAATGTCGTGCCACCAGTCGTGATTGCCGAAGATCGCATGGACGCCGAGCGGCGCCTTGAGCCGCGCGAGCTCCGCGGCCCAGGCCATATGCGGGACCACCTCGGTGACGAAGCGGTGCGTCGCGAAATAGTCGCCGAGCAGCACGATGAGATCGGCGCCGAGCGCGTTGGTGGCATCGACGACCTCGCGGATGCGCTCGAGCCCCATATTGGGGCCGCCCGCATGAAGGTCCGCGACCACGCCGATCGACAGCCGCTGGCGCGCCGGCCATCCGGGTGGCGTCAGCGTGTAGCGGGTCGTCTGCAGCTCGTACGGCTCGATCGCGCCCGCATAGCCGGCCGTGGTGGCGCCCGCGAGGCTCGCCACGCCGAACCCGCGCAGGATCAAGCCGCGCCGTGTGATGCTCATCGAAACAGGTCCTCGCCGCGCAGGATCGCGGCGCGACCTTGTCGTGGCTCACATACGTTAAGGGAGCGTTTACCCAACCCGAGAAGCCGCGATCTGGCCGCAGGATTGCGTCGGAAACGAGGTGCGGGCGGCTCACTCGGCCGTCATCCCGGAAGCCGCGCAGCGGCTGTCCGGG
>JAEYAU010000076.1 GCA_023404705.1 Pseudomonadota bacterium | reverse complement strand
CCGGGCGGGGCGGCGCGCCGCGACGTCCATCGGCGGCGCCAAGCCGTGCGCCTTGAACACGGCCCAGAGCAGGATCGGCCGCCATTCCACGGCGCGGCCGAACTCGGCGCCGATCGCCGCGATGCGGGTTGCCGCGAAGTAGCCGTAGGGCGAAGCGAAGTCGAAATAGAAGCGGATGGGTGCGGGCATGAGGCGGTCCGGAGGGACGCCCGTTAAAGCATGCGCGCGCCGTCGAGGCCAGGCGGCGACGCCCCTGTCCTCATCCAGATCGCTCAGCCGCACCGACCGGCGCCTCAGGGCTCTCCTCACCGGGCGCATCCGCCAGCTCGGCGATGCGCGTGTCGGCGCGGCGCAGGCGGCGGCAGAGCTCGCGGTTGATGTTCTGCAGCACCATCGCGTAGGCCTGGATGTCGGACTTGTAGAGCCGGTAGAGGTCGCGGGCCGTGAGCTCGTAGAGCACGGCCGGGCTCTCGGCTGTCACGGTGGCCGAGCGGTTGTGCATCTCGATCAGCGTCATCTCGCCGAAGAAGTCGCCCGGCGCAAGCGCCGAGATGCGCACCGCGTGACCGGCCTCGCCGACTTTGCTCACCGCAAGCGCACCGGCGTGAACGATATACATCGAGCGGCCCGGCTCGCCTTCGGCGACGACCGTCGCGCCGGCCTCGAAGCGGCGCTCCACCAGCATCTCGATCAGCAACTCGAGGCTCGCGTCCGACAGGCCGCCGAAGAACGGCGTGGCAGCCAGGAACGCCTTCAGGTCGGGCGAAACGAGAGTCACTGGCGACACTCCCGGTTCTGAGAAATCGAGGCAGCTTAGCGCCTCTGCGGCATCGGCGTCAGGTCATTCCTGCACGGCGCGGCCGCGCTACTGCCTCGCCTTCGGCGTCATCATGCGCGCCATGCGCAACGCGACTTCGACTCGCGACGTGTGCGCCTCGCCTTCGGCTGCGTCGAGCGCGGCGCTTGCCACGCCCTGCCACAGCTTGTTGTGACTCACCTCCTCGGGGAGATCTTCCAGAATATAGCCGCGCACGTCGCGCAGCGTGCGCAGCACCTTCTTGTGCTTGCCCGCGAGCACCTCCACGGGGGTCGGCAGGCGCTTGCTCCAGCCGCTCGGCGGCGCAGAAGCGCCGCCTACCCGTTTGCGCGCCACGGCTCGACCAGCAGCTGGATGGCATCGGGATGCCGCTCATGCGCGCTGTTGTGCACCATGACACGCAGCAGGTCCTCGTGATCGAGAACCGCAACGAGCTCGCGCAGGGCTTCGCCGGCGGGAATTCCCCAGGGCTGGGTGGCGCGGCCCAGGATCGCTTGCGCCTCAATGATTGCACGCTCGAGCCGGCGCGCGTACAGGTCGACAGGATCACTCACGCAACACACTCCACAGATGAACCGCGCGACTCAACGCCCTTCATTCGTGCGTGTTCCGTCGCATTTCTGGCGACCCGGCGTCGCGTTCCTGATAAGCTGCGAACAAGACGGAGGGGGAAGTGAGCGGGGAATTGTCAGCAGAACCATCACTGGCGCGGCTCGGCACGTCCGGCCTCGTGGCGGATGCGTTCGAGGAAGCTTGGGGACGTGTCGCCGCGTCCGGAAGCCCCTACGCGTCGGAGCCCTATGTCGCGAAGGCGAAGGACGCGCTGCTCAAGCGCATTCTGTCGACGCACCATGGCGGCGAGCGCAGCAAGGCAAAGCTGGTGGAGGAAGGGCTCGCCTTCATCGCCAGTCTCAGGCTGCGGCGCGGCTGAGGCCGCCCTCCGCCGGTGTCCCGCCGCTCAATCGACGCGGTCGATCGTCTGCTGCAGCTCGAAGCCGCAGTCGCACTGAAAGCTGACCTTGTCGGCCCGGCGCTCTCCGCCCGTGGGCTCCATCCGAGCCAAGCGCATGTTTCGCCCGCAGTCGGGGCACATCACGCGCGGGATCGCCGGATGCAACGGCTCCCGCCCGTGCAGTCGTCGCCGCACCTCGGCCGTGAAGTGCGTCAGCCGCTGCTGCATCTCGTGGCTCTTCGCCAGCAGCAGCCAGCGGCGTTCGGCGTCGCGGTAGTGCTTGCGTTGCGCGGGATCCTGGCTCCGCTCCGCGCGCGCGCGGCAGTCGCCGGCTTTCTGATAACACGCGGCGATTTCTTTCGTGAGGCTTTGCAACACGCCAACCTCGCTCCAGCCGTCTTTTGACGACAACGACCTACTTTGCTGCGGCGTTCCGGGACCGCGACCTGAGGCCGGGCGCAGCCATTGTTCATGCGGCTTGCAACCGATGCCGCGATCCAGCTGAGTTAGCCGACAAGGCGGGAGCGGGCACCCTCAAATGATGGGTCGCAGGGTCAGGCCATGGAACAGCGACCTGTCCTTCTTTGTTGACTCTGCAAGAGAGGCCGCGACCAGGGCACCAAAGCCATGAGTGCTGAGGATATTTATCGTTCGCGGGCCAGCTATGCGCTCAGCCAGGCCGAGCTGGCGGAAGACGAGCACGACCGCGCCACCTGGATCTGGGTGGCGAAGGGATGGCTCAACCTGCTGCCCGGACAATACTCTCCCGAGGGGGCGTTCGAGGCTGCGGTCGACGCGCAGTGGACCGGCCAGGACCCTTCCGAAGCGCTTCACTGACCCATGTGTCGGGCTTCCGACAATTCGTCGGGGCGCATTGTATGCGCCCTTACTCCGGCTGAACGCCCGCCGCCTGGATGATCGCGGCCCATTTGGCGACCTCGGCCTTGAGGAACGCATCGAGCGCCGCCGGCGTCGCCTGCTCCTGGCTCACGGGCGCCATGCTGAGCTGGGCGAAACGGCTGATCACCTCCGCGTCCTTCAGCGCCTTCTGCAAGGCGACGCTGACCTTCTCGACGATCGGCTTCGGCGTGCCGCGCGGCGCGTAGAGGCCGTACCAGGTAGAGACCTCGATCTTCGGCGCGCCGGCTTCGGCGGTGGTCGGCATGTCGGGCAGCGTCTTGAGGCGCGTCTTGGTGGTCACCGCATAGGGCTTGAGCTTGCCGGCCTGGATCAGCGGCGTCGGGCCGGTGGCGGGATCGCAATAGAAGTCGATGTGGCCGGCCATCACGTCGTTGATGGCGGGGCCGCCGCCCTTGTACGGCACGAAGGTCGGCTTCACGCCGGTCGCGCTCTGGATCATGAGGCCGCAGAGATGCGCGGCCGAGCCGATGCCCGAATAGGCGTAGGTGGCCTTCTCGCCGCGCTCCTTCACATAGGCGATCAGCTCCGTGAGGTTCTTCGGCGGCAGGTCCGGGCGCCCGACGATGATCATCGGCACGTCGGTGACGAGCCCGATCGTCTCGAAATCGTTCACCGGATCGTAGGGCAGCTTCTTGTAGAGGCTCACGCTCGTCGCCTGGCCCACATGCATCATCAGCAGCGTGTAACCGTCAGGCGCAGCTTTCGCGACGCGGTTCGTGCCGATCGTGCCCCCGGCGCCGGCCGTGTTCTCGACGATGATCTGCTGGCCGAGCGTCTGGCTCATGGCGCCGCCGACGAGGCGCGCGATGGTGTCGCCCGGACCGCCGGCCGCGAAGGGCATCACCAGCGTGATGACGCGGCTCGGATAGTCCTGCGCGGCGGCGGGCGCGGCGAGCGCGCACAGGAGCGCGGCGGCGAGCGAGAGCCTCCCCCAGGTCTTCATGCGACTCCTCCCCGGATCTTGTTGTTCTCGCGCGGCCTCGCGCGGATCACGCGATCATATCGCGTGATCCTCCACGAGCCAGAGTCCGCTTTCGCGCGCGGATCGGATATGAGTTGAATCCAACTGCGTGGGACGTGCCCACCGCAACATGGGCTGACGGATGGTGGGACCACTCTCCGGAAGATCGGCGCTCGTCACCGGCGCCAATGCGGGCCTCGGCTATGCGATCGCCGAGGCGCTCGCGCGCGCGGGCTGCCGCGTCGTGCTCAACGGCATCGTGCCGTCCGATGAGGGCGAAGTTGCGGCGCTTGCCCTGCAGCAAGCTGCGGGCGTGGACGTTACCTACGCGCGAGCCGATCTCGCGGACGTGGCGCAGATCGAGCGGTTGATCGCGGAGATCGGCGGCGCCGACATTGTCGTGAACAACGCGGTGGTGCGCCATTTCGCGCCGGTCGAGAAGCTGACCGCGGCCGAGTGGGAGCACTCGCTCGCCGTGAACCTGTCGGCGCCCTTCCATATCGCGCGCCTCCTGTTGCCGATGATGCGCGCGAAAGGGTTCGGGCGCATCTTCAACCTCTCGTCCTATTACGGTGTGCGCGGCGCCGAGCAGCGCATCGACTACGTCACGACCAAGACGGCGCTGATCGGCATGACGCGCGCGATCGCGCTGGAGGCCGGCGACGCCAACATCACCTGTAACGCGATCTGCCCCGGCACCGTGCCGACGCCCGACATCATGGGCCGCATCGCCCGCATCGCGGAGAGCCAGAACATCAGCGAGGACGAGGCGATCCGCGGCTATCTGGCGGGCCGCCGCCCGGTCGGCCGCTTCGTCGCGCCCGAGAGCGTCGCCGGACTGATCGCTTTCCTTTGTGGCCCCGGCGGGCGCGACATCACCGGCGCGGTGCTCCCGGTCGATGGCGGCTGGACCGCGGCTTGAGCTTCAGCGCTGCGCCGGCGCGAGCGCGCGCTCGAGATCACGCGCGATGCCGTCAGCGGCTTCGGCGTTCGCGGTGGACGCCGCCTGCTGATAGGCGGCGAGCAGCGCGCGGATCCTTTCGTGGCGCTCGCGCAGCCGGGCGCGCACCGCGTCGGCGGTGGCAGGATCGATGCGCCGGCCGAGACCGTCCGACGGGAGCTGGTTCTCGACACGCAGCTGCTCGCGGCTCATCAGGCTGCCGAGGCAGAGCTCGGTCGAGGCC
>JAEYAU010000023.1 GCA_023404705.1 Pseudomonadota bacterium | reverse complement strand
ACTTTGCCCACGCGTCCTTTGAGGCGCCGTCGTCCGCGTGGGCAAAGGCGCGCGACACAGAGCGCCGTTCCGATTTCAGAGTCTCGCGCCTTTGCCCACCCTACGGAGCTTGCTCCCTAGCCGCTCAGCCCCGTCGCGCCGTCGATGACCATCATCGAGGCGGTCATCAGGGCGACCTGCTTGTCGGGCTTGCCGTCGGTCTCGGCGAAGACCTCGCCGAGGCAGACCATCAGCTTCTTGCCGGGGCGGATGACACGGCCGCGCGCGACGAAGCGCGCGCCCTGCGCGGGCGCGAGCAGGTTCATCTTGAACTCGGTGGTGAGCACCGCGGCATCGGCGGGCATCAGCGAGAGCGCCGCGAAGCCGCACGCCGTGTCGACGATCATCGCGGTGACACCCGCATGGATGAAACCGTGCTGCTGCGTCAGACTCTTGTCGAACGGCATCTCGATCTCGACCTCGCCGGCCGCGACGCGCCTCAGCGTCGCCCCGATGGTCACCATGGCGTGCTGGCGCGCGAAGCTCTCGCGCACGCGGGCATCGATCTGCGGATCGAGGTTCATCAGTTGAGCAGCCGCACGAGGACGAGCGCCAGCGACGGGAACAGCAGCACCAGCGAGAGCCGGATCACGTCGGCCGCGATGAAGGGCAGCACGCCGCGATAGGTGGTCGTGATCGGCACGTCGCGGGCGATCGAGGAAACCACGAACACGTTGAGGCCGATCGGCGGCGCCGTGAGGCCGATGCCGACCACGATCAGCACCAGGATGCCGAACCAGATCCCGACCTCCTCGGTCGGCAGCCCGAACTCGAGCTTGGCGACGATCGGGAAGAACACCGGCAGCGTCAACAGGATCATGGCGAGCTCGTCCATGACGGCACCGAGCAGGATGTAGAACACCATGAGCATGATCACGACGCCGTAGGGCGGCAACCCCATGCCGGCGACCAGCTCGGCGGCCTGCTCGGGCATCTGCGAGAGCCCGAGAAAGGCGTCGAACACTTCGGCGCCGAGCAGGATCGCGAAGATCATGGCCGATGTCTCGGCGGTCTGGATCAGTGCTTCCTTGAGACCCTTCCAGCCAAGCGTGCGCTGAACGAGCGCTGTGATGAGCATCGCGATGGCGCCGACCGCTGCGCCCTCGGTCGGCGTGAACACGCCGCCATAGATGCCGCCCACCACGACGATGGCGATCAGGATCGCGGGCCAGACCGCGGCGAGCGCCTTGAAGCGCTCCGCCATCGGCACCGGCGCATGCGCGGGGCCGGCTTCGGGATTGCGCCGCACGACGATCGCGATGACGATGCAATAGAACAGCGCCGCCAGGAGGCCCGGGATGAAGGCGGCCTGGAACAGCTTGGCGATGTTCTGCTCGGTGGTGATCGCGTAGACGACCAGGATCACGGATGGTGGAATGAGGATGCCGAGCGTGCCGCCGACCGCGATGGTGCCGGTGGCGAGCGCCGGGGAATAGTTGTAGCGGCGCAGCTCCGGCAGTGCGGCGCGCGCGAAGGTCGCCGTGGTCGCGACAGACGACCCGCAGATCGCGCCGAACGCCGTGCAGGCGCCGATCACGCCCATGGCCATGCCGCCGCGGCGGTGCCCCACCAGACCGGACGCCGCCTTGAACAGCGCAGTCGAGAGCCCGGAGCGCTCGGCGAGCGCGCCCATGAGGATGAACAGCGGGATCACCGAGAGCGTGTAGTTCGCGAACAGGTGATAGGGCGTCGACTTCATGTAGTTGAGGAAGGTGCCGAGCCCGGCCAGCTGGATATAGCCGAGGCTGCCGACGATCAGCATGGCGAGGCCGACCGGCATGCGGATCGCGATGAGCAGCAGCATCGCGACGAAGCCGAAACCCGCGAGAGCCGCGGCACTCATGGCCGCACCCGCAGATGACCCATCGCGGTCGCGACCGCGATGAGAGTGAGCAGCCCCGCCATCACGGAGCAGGCCGCAATGGCCCAGCCGATCGGCAGGCCGAGCATCATGGAGACGGTGTTGCTGCGGAACGTGTCCCAGGCGCCGATCGCCAGCCGCCAGGCGATGACGCCGGCGATCAAGGCATAGACGAGGTCCCAGAGCGCATCGAGGCCCTCACGCACGCGCAGGGGAAGGCGTGTCGTGAACGTGTCGACGACGATGTTGCCGCCGCGCGCCTGGCACAAGGGCAGGAAGGCGAAGACCGACAGCGCCGTGCCGATCTGCACCAGCTCGATGTCGCCGGGCACCGACCAGTTGACCAGGTAGCGCAGGCTCACGCTGGTGACCACCATGGCGGCGGTCGCCAGCATGAGCAGGCCGCCCGCGATCGCGAGCGGCCCCGTGATGGCGGCAAGCGGTCCGCGCCGCCCTTCCCCCCCGAGCTCGGACAAGCCTCAGGCCTTCTCGTATTTGGCGACCAGGCTGCGTACGGACTCGATCAGCTTGCCACCATCGATGCCGCGCTCCTTCACCTGCTTGATCCAGTTCTCGTGCACCGGTTCCGTGGACTTGCGCCAGCGCGCCGCTTCCTCATTGGAGATCGCCGCGATGGTGTTGCCCCGCTTGCGCACCATTTCCTCGATCACGACCGCCTGGTCGTCCCACATCTTGCCCGCCATGGTGGCCGCGACCTGGCCGGAGTTGTCGTCGATGACCTTCTTCAAGTCCGCCGGCAGCCCGTCGTATTTCGGCTTGTTCATCGCGAGGATGAAGGTCGCGGTGTAGAGCGTGGGCGAGCCCGGGATCTCGTTGTGGAATTTGACCAGCTCCTGCACCTTGAGCGCCGGCACGACCTCCCACGGAATGACGCAGCCGTCGATCACGCGCTGCGCCAGCGCCTCGGGCACCTGCGGCACCGGCATCGGAATGCCGTTGGCGCCGAGCGCCTTGAGCGCCTCGCCGGCGAGCCGGGTCGGCGAGCGCAGCTTGAGGCCTTTCAGGTCCTCCTGGGTCTTGATCAGCTTTGAGGTGTGGATCAGCCCGTGATCATGGGCCCACATGCAGATCGGATGGACTTCCTTGAACTCGTCCTTCGCCTGCGTCTCGTAGAATTCCTGCATCGCCTTGGCGTTCGGCACGCCGCGCTTGGCCGCGATGAAGGGAAGCTCGAAGGCTTCGGCGCGCGGGAAGCGGCCGGGCGTCGAGCCGGGCAGCGTCCAGACGATGTCGGCAACGCCGTCACGCGCCTGGTCGAAGAGCTGCGGCGGCGTGCCGCCGAGCTGCATCGAGGGAAAGATGTCGATCTTGATGCGACCGCCGGACTCGCTCTCGACCTTCTTGGCCCAGGGCGCGAGCAGCTTGGCGTGGCCGTTCGACACCGGCGGCAGGAAGTGATGCATCTTCAGCGTCACTTGCGGCGACTGCCCCCAGGCGACGCGCGCGACGGCCGGCGCCGCGACGGCGGCGCCCGCGAACTTCAGCAACTGGCGACGAGCAAGCTTCATGGTGACCCTCCCAGGGTTTCTTGCGTGCCCATCCGGGCGCGCTGTTTGCGTGTTGGGACGACCCTAGTTGCGGGGGCAACCGAGGTCAAACAACCGTGTTCCGGCTAACCGCAATGGCGCCGACGCCGCAATATGCTTTGTTCGGGAAACGCTGGAACATTTTGAAGATCAACGCGAAAGCGTGCGAACTGCGCCCGTCGCGACGACGGGATGCACCCGTCGTGTCGGAGGCCGACGTGGGGGTGCGGAGCTACGTGCGCTCAGCGCCCGTGACGACCGGGGCCGTGGTGATGATGATCATGGTGCGCATGGTCATGGTCGTGACCATGGTGATGATGATCGTGGTCGGGATGATCGCAGCCGGGACCGTGGTGGTGGTCGTGGTGGTGATGGTCGTGATGATGGTGCGCGTGGTCGCCCGGCTCCGGCATCTGGTAGGCGCCACCCTCGGGATCGAACGGCGCCTCGATGCGGGCGACACGCGCGCCGAGCGCGGCGAGCTGCGCTTCGAGGGCGGGATCGTGGCGCAGGCGCAGCCGGTTGGCGAGGATCTGCACCGGCACGTGACGGTCGCCAAGCCACCAGGCGAGCCGCGCAAGTGCCGTGAGGTCAGTCGCACGCAGCTCGATCAGCGGCTCGGGCTCGACGACGACCTCGATGAGCCGGCCATCGTCGAGACGGAGCGCATCGCCCATGCGCAACCGCACCGGCTGCGGCAGCTCGAGCCTCAGGTGCTGGCCCTTGAGGGTGGTCAATTCGCCGTGCTGAACCTGACGCGCGTCGGGGCCGAGCAGCACCGCGTCGATCAGCTGCGCGTCGCCGCGCGCTCCGCCCGAGATCACCTGCGTGATGCGATCCATGTGCCCTGCCCCAGCGCCCCCGTTTCATCGGGACACTTCAAGTTCAGATTCAGATTCAAGAGCCTGATATGCACGCGCGAGCCTGGCGGGACAATCGGTGTGCAGCAAATTCCGAATCGCCGCAGGAGGTTGCGCGGGAATGCGAAGACGGAGATTCCAGAATAGGCCCGGCTCAGTTCAAGCGCGCGGGCCGCTCCTCCTCGGCCTGCGGCGCGGGCGTCGTGCTGCCCGTGATGAGCGGCTTCTCGGGCTCGGCCACCGGGGCCGCGGAGGCCGTCACGGCGCCGCGCTCGTGGTTACGGTAGGACATCCAGCCGAAGGGCAGCAGGCCGAGATAGACCAGCACGCCGACGGTCAGCACCTCCCAGGTGTAGCCGATGAGCAGGCCCACGAAGAGGACGACGACCACGAAGATCGGCAGCACCATCTCGCGCGGCACCCGGGCGCCCCACTTCTTGCCGGAGAACACCGGCACGCGCGAGACCATCAGGAGCGCGATCGCCAGCGTGAACAGCAAGGTGATCACCGGCAGCTTCGGCACGCCGAGGAACCAGAGATAGATCGGCAGCAGCACGACGATGGCACCGGCCGGGGCCGGCATGCCGGTGAAGAAATTAGCCGCCCAGGCCGGCCGGTTCGGATCGTCGATCATGACGTTGAAGCGGGCAAGGCGCAGCGCCGCGCAGATCGCGAACACCATGGCGGCGATCCAGCCGACCGTCTTGAGGTCCTGGAGGACCCAGAAATAGAGGATCAGGCCCGGGACGACGCCGAAGTTCACGAAGTCCGCCAGGCTGTCGAGCTCGGCGCCGAAGCGCGAGGTGCCCTTGATCATGCGGGCAATGCGGCCGTCGACCGCGTCGAGAGCCGCCGCGAAGACGATCGCGTACATGGCGAAAGCGAGGTTGCCCTCGATGGCCAGCCGGATCGCGGTCAGGCCGGCGCAGAGCGCCAGCAGGGTGATCACGTTGGGGACCAGCATGCGAACCGGGACCGGGCGGAAACGCCGGCGCTTGGGCTCGTTGCGGTCAGGCTCGAAGGGCGGAAACAGCATGGCAGGAATATACCCACTTCCTGTGGCGGCGCCATGGCGAGGGGAACCCCGATATTGCGCCGCAACAAGCCTCAGTTACCCTCGCGGACCTTGAGAAAACGCACCACGCGTTGCGCGGTTTCGGGCGGCATCTGCAGGAAGGCGGTGAGCGCCTGTGCGGGATTGGATCCCGTCCGGCGGCGACGGCGGCGGCGCATGCGCAGGACCGCCGAGTAGCCGTCCAGATTGAGGCCGGCAGCGCGGCACAAGACCGTGACGGGCTCGTCGGAGCTCGCGAAGAGGCCGCGCAGCACGGACGCGGGGAGCAGTCCCGTGCGGCGGGCAAGGAGCTCCGCCACGAAGGGCGCGCCGTCCGAGTCCGCGAGCTCGGCCGCGGCCTCGTCCAGGCTGAGGAGACCGCGGGCGACCAGATCGAGGAGTTCGCCCAGCGCGCGGGCTGCACCGGATGGCGGCGGGCCCTCCTCGGGCGATGCCGCACCGGCCTCGAACTCGGCCGCGATCTTGGCGATCAGCATCTCTCCGATCATCGGGACGATGCGCCGCATGATGGCGTCCGGCAGATCGGTGCGGGCCGCGAGCCGCTCGCGCAGCATCTCGTTCACTTGCGCGCGGTCCGCCAGGACGGCGAAACCGGACACCGAGAAGCGCGCGCCCTCGTTGCCGGCGACGCGAACCGCAACGCGATCGTCGCCGCGCACGACCAGGATGTCGGTGATGCGCTCGGCGAGATACGGGCGCGCCGCGATCGCGGCGAGATGGTCCTGCGACTGCTCCCGGGCGAGGCGCTCGAGATCGGCGTCACTGAGCGCCGGCGACGACTTGAGGATCTCCTCGGCGACCATGATGTTGTCATTGGCCAGCCGGAGCAGCAGCATTGGAGGCGGCTGCTTGACGGCGGCGAGGCGCGCGGCGAGCTGCGCGCGCACGAGCGGCTCGACCTCGGCGATGACCGCGCCGATCACGTCGTCGAACAGCGCGAGCTCGACGTCCGAGTGCTGCCCCTCCCCGACGAAAAAGCATTCGGTCACCGAATGCAGCAGTGCTCGGCGCTTCCCGCCCGAACCTTCGCGGGCCAGCTCTTCGAGGGATTGCAGATTGAGCTTCATCACACGACCGGTACAGCCCGGGTGCAATGAGTTCCGCTAATCGAATTGATGGATTTTGGTTAGTTCTTGTTAAGACTTGCGGCGGTCACGCGCAGGGTTGCCGAATCCTTGCGCGGTTTGCGGAATCATCGGCGCGTAGGGTGCGCTAAGCGGCCCGTGCCTTACGGTCGAACTCATCGTTCGATCCGCGTGCGCACGCGCGATCGGCTCAGAGCGCATTTCGGCGCCGCGAACGCGCTTAGCGCACCCTACGGCTCAATCCACCCGGTAGCTCATTGCGCGGTCCGGGGCGCGCAGGTCGGCGATCACGGTCTCGCCCGCATAGGCGCTCTGGCCTTCGGCCACCAGCGGCTTGGTACCTTCCGGGAAGAAGATGTCGACGCGCGAGCCGAAGCGGATCATGCCGATGCGCTCGCCGGCACCGATCGCCTGGCCGGTCTCGGCCCAGGAGACGATGCGGCGCGCGATCAGGCCCGCGATCTGCACGACGCCGATGCGGCCGTTCGGGGTCGAGATCACGAAGGCGTTGCGCTCGTTGTCCTCGCTGGCCTTGTCGAGGTCGGCATTGAGGAACTTGCCGGGCGTATAGAGGATGCGCTCGATGCGGCCGCTGACGGGGCTGCGGTTCACGTGGCAGTCGAACACGCTCATGAAGATCGAGACGCGCGGCAGCGGGCGCTCGCCGAGCTCGAGGCCGGGCGGCGGCACCGCATAGGTGACGCGGCTGACGCGGCCGTCGGCGGGCGCGATCACGAGGCCGTCGGCGACCGGCGTGACGCGCGGCGGATCGCGGAAGAAGTAGATGCACCAGACGGTGAGCAGCGCGCCGAGCCAGCCGAGCGGCGACCAGAGCCAGAACAGGAATAGGCTCGCGAGCGCGAAGATACCGATGAAGGGATATCCCTCGCGGTTGATGGGCACGAACTGCGAGCGGATCGAGTCGATGACGGACATGGTTGTTCTCTGAATTATTCGGCGGCGTCGGCGGGGAGCGCGGGTGGCACCGGCGCCTCCTCGACGGCCGGCGGATTGCGGTTGGGCGCGGCGGCGGCCTCGTCGATGCGGGCGAGCCGCTCGCGGGCCTCCTCGGCCTCGCGCTGGCGATTCCACATGCTGGCGTAGAGGCCGTTCTTCAACAGGAGCTGGTGATGCGTGCCGCGTTCGGCGATCTCGCCCTTGTCGAGCACGATGATCTCGTCGGCCCCGACGATGGTCGAGAGACGATGCGCGATCACCAGCGTGGTGCGGTTCTTCGATACCCGCTCGAGCGCGTCCTGGATCTCCTTCTCGGTGTGGCTGTCGAGCGCCGAGGTCGCCTCGTCGAGCACCAGGATCGGCGGGGCCTTGAGGATCGTGCGCGCGATGGCGACGCGCTGCTTCTCGCCGCCCGAAAGCTTCAGGCCGCGCTCGCCGACCTCGGTCTCGTAGCCCTTGGGCGACATGCGGATAAACGCATCGATCTGGGCAAGGCGCGCGGCCTCCTCGACCTCGGCGTCGTTCGCATCCCAGCGGCCGTAGCGGATGTTGTAGCGGATCGTGTCGTTGAACAGCACCGTATCCTGCGGGACGATGCCGATGGCGGAGCGCAGCGATTGCTGCGAGACGTCGCGCAGGTCCTGGCCATCGATGGTGATGCGGCCGCCGGTCACGTCGTAGAAGCGGAACAGAAGCCGCGAGAGCGTCGACTTGCCGGCGCCCGAGGGGCCGACGATCGCGACCGTGCGGCCGGCCGGCACCTCGAAGCTGAGGTCCTTGAGGATCGGGCGCGCAGGCTCGTAGGCGAAGGCGACGTTCTCGAAACGGATCGCGCCCTTCTCGACCGCGAGCGGCGCGGCGCCGGGCTTGTCCTTGATCTCGGGATCGCGGCCGAGGATCGAGAACATGATCTCGATGTCGGTGACGGCCTGCTTGATCTCGCGATAGACCATGCCCATGAAGTTCAGCGGCTGGTAGAGCTGGATCATCATGGCGTTGATCATGACGAAATCGCCCACCGTGTGGGTGCCGGCGCGGATGCCGTAGACGACCATCACCATCGCCACGCTCAGACCCACCGTGAAGATCGCGGCCTGCCCGGCATTGAGCACGGCGAGCGAGGTATAGGCCTTCACGCTCGCATCCTCGTAGCGCTCCATCGAGCGGTCGTAGCGCCGCGTCTCGCGCGCCTCGGCGACGAAATATTTGACGGTCTCGTAGTTGAGCAGCGAGTCGATCGCCTTGGTATTGGCCTCGGTGTCGCTGTCGTTCATCTTGCGGCGGATGCCGATGCGCCACTCGGTCGCCTGGTAGGTGAACCACATGTAGAGCGCGACCGTGACCACGATCAGCGCGACATAGCGCCAGTCGAACATGTAGAGCAGCACGCCGATGATGAGGGCGAGCTCGACGATCGTCGGGACGAGCTGGAGGATCACCATGCGGACGATGGTCTCGATGCCGTTGCGGCCGCGCTCGAGCACACGCGTGAGCCCGCCGGTCTTGCGCTCCAGGTGGAAGCGCAGCGAGAGCTGGTGCATGTGCTCGAAGGTGAGGATCGCGAGGCGGCGCACCGCGTGCATCGCGACCTTGGCGAACAGGCCGTCGCGCACCTGCGTGAACAGCGCCATCAGGACACGCGTCGCGCCATAGGCGACCGTGAGCGCGATCGGCGCCGCGAGCACCCAGGCCCACCAGGCGACGTCGGTCGTGGTGCGGCTGTCGCCGGTCAGCGCATCCACGGCCCATTTGAAGGTGAACGGAACCGCGATGGTGGCGAGCTTGGCCGCGAGCAGCAGCACCATGGCGGCGACGACGCGCAGCTTCAGGTCGGCGCGGTCGTGCGGCCAGATATAGGGCCAGAGGTGGACGAGCGTCGCAAACAGCGCGCCGCGGTCGGCGGAGACGCGTGGCTGAGCGCTCGGGGAAGAATCGGTCATGCAGCGGCCTTCACTTCGGCGGCCGATGGCCGTCCTGGAGCCCTCATATAAGCGGTTCGCGCGCGGGTTTCACCTGCCCGCCAAGGGCTTGGACGTCAGGGAACCGGCCAACTTGACGCACTCCGGAACGGGTGTCACATCGGGCCCATGTCCGAGATTCAAATGCCCGAGATTCAATCGGTTTGCGTCTACTGCGGCTCGAGCCCGGGAACCGACCCCGCTTTCGTGGAAGCGGCCCGGCATTTCGGCCAGATTCTCGCAGAAAACAAGGTGGGTCTCGTCTATGGCGGCGGATCGACCGGCCTGATGGGCGCGGTCGCCCGTGCGGTCGCGGATCACGGCGGGCACGTCACGGGAATCATCCCGGAGTTCCTGAAGGCGAAGGAAGTCGCCTTCAAGGGCGCGCAGGAGATGATCGTCACGCGCGACATGCACGAGCGCAAGCAGGCCATGTTCGAGCGCGCCGACGCTTTCGTGGCGCTGCCGGGCGGCATCGGCACGCTCGAGGAGCTGGTCGAGCAGCTCACCTGGGCGCAGCTCGGCCGGCATCGTAAGCCGGTGCTCGTGCTCAACGTGAAGGGCTTTTGGGATCCGCTCTGCCATCTCATCGACCACATGCGCGGTCTAGACTTCATTCACTCGGGCGCGCGCTTCGAGCTCCTGGTCGCCGAGAAGGTGGAGGACATCCTGCCGAGGCTGCGCGCGGCCGCGCCGCCGCCCGCGGGCGCCGAGGAACGCAAGGCCGAGGCGCAGACCGTCCAACGGATGTGAGCCGGCGGGCGCCTCGTCGCGCACCTGATCTCTGCAACTTCCCGTGACGCAGACCGCCCTTGTCGCGCGACGGCGTTGCGGGCGCCCGCGCGCAGGGGCATCGTAGCGGTACCTGCCGAGGTACGGGGGGCCGCACGATGCGACGCATTCTCCTCAAATATACGAGGCGCGCGCTCTTCCTGCTGATCCTTGTCGGCGTGACGTTCCTCGGCCTGCGGATCTACCAGGCCGAGAGCGGGCCGCCGCTCGCGCTCTGGCACACCTATGTGCCGAAGGACCTCACCGCCGAGGAGATCGACCGCGCCGACTGGGCGCGCTATCTGGCGCGCGAGGCGCGTCTCATGAACGACGTGCGCCGCGAGGTGACGCAAAAGCTGCGCGACGAGGAGCGCGTTGCCTTCAACCGCTACTTCGACGGCGCGCCGATTCATCCGGCGCGCTTCGCGCAGGACTTCAACCGCTCCTTCATCCTCGAGCCGGACCGCGCGCCGGTCGGCGCCGTCGTGCTGCTGCACGGGCTGACCGACGCGCCCTACAGCCAGCGCCATATCGCCCGCCTCTATCGGGATCGCGGATTTCTCGCGGTGGTGATCCGGATGCCGGGCCACGGCACCGTGCCGGCGGGCCTCACGGAAGCCGTGTGGGAAGACTGGGCGGCCGCGACACGGCTCGCGGTGCGCGAAGCGCGGCGGCGCGTGCCGGCGCCGGCGCCGCTGCATATCGTCGGCTTCTCGAACGGCGGCGCGCTGGCGATGAACTATGCGCTCGACGCGCTCGGCAACCCACGCCTCGCGCGCGCGGACCGCATCGTGCTGGTCTCACCGATGATCGGCGTCACGCGCTTTGCGCGATATGCGGGGCTCGCCGGGCTCCCCTCGATCCTGCCGGCCTTCGCCAAGACGGCTTGGCTCGGCATCGTGCCGGAGTTCAATCCGTTCAAGTACAACTCCTTCCCGGTGAACGGCGCGCGCCAGTCCTACCGGGCGACGCAGATCTTGCAGAGCCAGATCGTGCGCGAGAGCGAGCGCCTTTATCGCTTGCCTCCGGTGATCACGTTCCAGTCGGTCATGGACTTCACGGTCAGCACGTCCGCGATCGTTTCCGGGCTCTACGCGCACCTGCCCGCGAATGGCAGCGAGCTCGTGCTATTCGACGTGAACCGGAGCGAGAAATTCGGGCTGCTGCTGCGCCCGAGCGCCGAGACCGCGGTCGAGCGTCTGCTGCCGGCCGGCGCCCGCGCCTATCGGACCACGGTGATCACCAGCCGGGAGGACGGCGTGGTCGAGCAGAGCACGGAGGCCGGACAGACGGTCGCCCAGGAGCGTGCGCTCAGCGTCGCGTTTCCGCCGGGGCTGTTCTCGCTCTCGCACGTCGCGCTGCCGTTCCCGACGAGCGACGCGCTCTACGGGCTCACGCCGGATCCGCGCGAGGACTTCGGGGTCAATCTCGGCACGCTGATGCCGCGCGGCGAGCGCAACGTGCTGATCGCAAGCCTCGATGCGCTGCTGCGCGTCGCGTCGAACCCCTTCTTTCCCTATGTGGCGGAGCGCATCACGCAAGGGATCGACGCGCCGGTCACAACGGCGCCTGTCGCACTCGCGGCGCCCGCGCCGGCAGCCGTCCCATGGTGGCGGCAGTTCGAGCCGTTCATCGGATGGCTGTTCGCTCCAGCGGACGACGTCGCGGACGAGCCACCCTAAGACGGCTCAGGCCCTCCGCGCGGTCGGAGACCAGGCATAGGCGAGCCACGCGACGCCGTGACTGATCAGGTCCACGGCGAGCAGCAGGCCCAGCACCCAGAGGCCGGTCACGGGCCATCCGGACACGATGATGAGGCCCGCGATCACGCCGATCAGGCCGGACAGAAGCATCATCCATCCGGCTTCGCGCCAGCGGCCGAGGCTCATCACCATGCGCACGACTCCGGAGGCGAAGAGCGCGAAGCCGAGCACCAGCGTCATGATGATGGCGCCGGCGACGGGCTGGCTCAGCAGCACCAGGCCGAACGCGCCGTAGAGGATGCCGAGCAGGATCTGCCAGACGAAGCCGCCCCACCCGCGGGTCCAGAAGGCATGCACGATCTCGAACACGCCGGTCACCAGCGCGATCGCACCGATGACAAAGGCGCTGATCACGGTCGCGATGGTGACATCGGCGAGGACCAGCAGGCCCGCCGCGATGAAGACCACGCCGAGCGCGAGGCGAACCCAGGGACGCGGCGCTGCGAGGCTGGGGGTGTCATAGGTGGTCATGTGATCCTCCTTCGATGTCGTCAATCTTGCGCGTCAGCGCATGGCAGCCCGCGCTGGCTCCGGCGGCGGATCCGCCGGCAGCTCGCCGGGCCGATAGTCCGGCAGGCGGCCGGCCGGGAAGATTGCGAGCAGCGAGAGCGCGGCCATGATGAGCAGTCCCATCTTCAGCGCGCGCAGGCGCGCTTCGGTGTTCACCCGCACGGCCTCGGCAACCTGCTCCGGACTCGCGGTCGTCCGCCCCATGACCTCGCGCAGCCGGTCGTTGCTGACGAAGGTGAGATTGTTGTCGAGATCGACCTGAGACCGGATCTCGGCCGGCAGCTGCGGATTGGCCGCGATGCTGCTGAGCACGTTGGCGCTCAAGAGGCCGACCATCAGGGCGCCCGCGGTCGCGGTGCCGACCGCGGAAGCGAGGTTCTGCGTGGTGCCACGCAGCGAGCCGACATCGCCGGCAAGCTCCTTCGGCGAGGCCGTGACCAGCACGTTGAACAGCAGCGTGACGAGCGATCCCTGGCCGATGCCGAACAGCACGAGGCCGAACAGCACCGGGATCTCGCTCCAGTCGTTGCGCACCACGAAGGCGAGCCAGAGCAGCGCGATCGTGCAGAGCACGAAGCCGATGCGACCGATCTGGCGCGGCGTGAAGCGCTCGTAGAAGCGCACGATCAGCATCGCCGAGAAGAAGACCGACAGGTTGAACGGCATCATCGCGATCGCGGTCGCGAGCGGGGTGCGCCCCTGCACGATCTGGATGTAGAGCGGCACCGTGAAATTGAGCATGGCCTCCAGCGCGACCACCGTGAACAAGGTGATGACCGCCGCACGCTCGTGCATCGAATCGATGACCGCCAGGTCGAGGAGCGGCGTGCGCCCTTCGGCGGCGCGCCGGCGCGTCCACATCAGGAACATCTGGCCGATCACGATGCCGAGCACGATCAGGAACGGCGCCGGCGACAGGCCGAGCACGTTGAGGGGCGCGGCGGGTCGCGCCGTGAGCAGGCCCCAGCCGTTGAGATTGTTGAAGCCGAAGCTGATCAGAATGATGGCGGCGGCGGCCAGCACAACGCCGATCGCGTCGATCTGCACGTCAGGACGCCCCTCGTCGCGCCGCAGGCTGAAGCTGAGCACGAAGATGAGGCCGGCGAGCACGATCAGCAGGCCGAAGGCCGGGCGCCAGCCGATGAAAGTGCCCAGCACGCCGCCGATGATGAAGGCCGCGACGCCGGCGGCGGCGCGCGCCGAGCCGAGCGCGCCGACCGCAGTCGCCTGCTGGGTGCCTTTGTAGTTCTCGGCGATGAGCGCCACCAGCGACGGGACGATCGCGGCCGCCGCCGCGCCGCTCAGGGCCTGGGCCGTGATCATGAGGGCGGCATTCGGGCTGAAGGTCATCAGCACCTGGGCCAGTCCGAAGACCACCACCATGGCCCGGAAGATCTGCAGCGCACCGTAGCGCTGACACAGCTTGGCGCCGAGCATGACGAAGCCCGCGACCAGCATCGAATAGGCGACGATGCCGCTCGCCACCGTGGTCGGCGGCACGTTGAAGCTCGCCACCATGCCGCCGAGCGCGACCGGCAGGGAGGCGACATTGTAGGACATCAGGACCTGCGCCAACGCGATGGCGATCATCGGCACCCAGGACGCGTGCGACTCCGACTTCGCGCCGGGCACCGGGATGGCTTGCACTGACATGGCTGGCTCCGTGTCGGTTGCGCAAACGTCAGAACGCGACTCTCAGGGTTCGGCGGTCGAGACGAACAGATCCATTCCGAGGCTCTGGGAGAGGAATTTCGCGGCGAGCTGTCCCTTCACGCTGTTGCCGGCGGCATCGAGCCGCGGCGCAAAGGTGCCGAAGCCGCCCTTGCCGGGCGAGACCGCGACGATGCCGCCGCCGATCCCGCTCTTGCCAGGCAGGCCGATGTCGTAGAGCCAGTCGCCGGAGGTCTCGTAGAGTCCGGCGGTCGCCATCACGGCGAGCGTGTAGTGGCACACCGCGGCATCGACCACGCGCTCGCGCGTGCGCGGGTTGACGCCGCCGTCGGCGAGCGTCGCGCCCATCACGGCGAGATCCTCTGCCGTCACGTTGAGCGAGCACTGGCGCGTATAGAGGTCGGTCGCCATCATCGGATCGGCGTAGATGCGATCGTAGCTCTGCAGCAGCCGCGCGATGCTACGATTGCGGAAGTTGGTGGCCGAGGCCGAGGCATAGACCTCCTCATTGACCGAAAGCCGGTGTCCCGCGAAGCTCGACAGGCCGCCGAGGATGAAGCGCCACTTCTCTTCCGGCGTGTCGCCCGGCACGAGGCTCGTCGTCGCAATGGCTCCGGCGTTCACCATGGGATTGGTGCGCCCGTCCGTCGTCCGCTCGATGGCGGCCAGGGAATTGAAGGCAAGCCCGGTCGCGTTCGCGCCGAGCTTTTCGCGCGCGCCCTCGGGCCCGATCGTCTCGCAGACGAGCGCGAACAGGAACGGTTTCGAGATGCTCATGATCGTGAATTCATAGGCCGTGTCGCCGGCGCCGAAGACATGCCCTGCCCTGTCGACGATGCAGACCCCGTAGAGATCGCTCGGCACGCGCGCGAGCGCGGGATAGACCCGCGACGTCTCGCCGTCCTGATTGGTGCGGAAACGCGCATGCGCTTCGGCCACCAATCGCTGCACATCCGGTTCGGGCGGAAGATGCCCGGTCGAGACATAGGGGCGCTCGACCGCGCTCGTGGGTGTCGCCGGTGCGAACATCGCCGCCTCCTTCGGGCCTGCACGACGCAGACCGGCGACGGCAAGAGACGCGAGCGGCTGTGCCATCGCGGGGCGCGAACGCACAAACCGGTCATGCGCGCTGCACGGCGCCGACACAGATCAGACGCGGATGCCCGCGTTCATCGAAGAGTGCGTTGAACTGGTATGATTGAACGCCCGGGGGTCGATCAAGTCAAGAATAAAGCCTATGCGCGAGTCACGAGGGTGTTATTCCGAAACAATCTCTGAAAATGCAGGACACGCGATGCGCGGTCTTGGCCTTACTCCTGCGTCGTCACGAAGGTCACAGCTTCGATGCAGTTGCCGTCGGGATCGCGGATGAAAGCCGCGTAATAGCCCTCGCCGTGCTGCGGACGGAAGCCGGGCGCGCCGGCAGAGCTGCCGCCAGCAGCCAGCGCAGCGGCGTGAAACGCATCGACCACCGCCGTTGACGCGGCGCGCAGGCAGACATGCCCGCCCGCATCGGGTCCGATCGGCGTCATGTGAGGGCGATGATTGATCCAGAACTCGGAATAACGCTTGCCGAACGCGACCGTGCTTGGCCGGACCTCGAGCCGGGAATAACCGATCGCTCCGAGAACGGCTTCGTAGAAACGACGGGCGCGGCTCAGATCGCGAACCCCGACCGAGACGTGATCGATCATGCGGGCGCGCCGGCCTTGACCAGCTTGTAGGTGACCGAGTCCATCAGCGCCTGGAACGAGGCGTCGATGATGTTGGGCGAGACGCCGACGGTGGTCCAGCGCTCGCCGGTCTCGTCCTTGCTCTCGAGCAGCACGCGCGTGACGGCGGCCGTGCCGCTGTTGAGGATGCGCACGCGATAGTCGCTGAGCGCGAGGCCGTCGATATAGGGCTGGTACTTGCCGAGATCCTTGCGCAGCGCGAGGTCGAGCGCGTTGACCGGGCCGTTGCCTTCGGCGGCCGAGATCAGCGTCTCGTTGCCGACCTTCACCTTCACGACCGCCATCGCGACGGTGACGCGCTCGCCGAGCGCGTTGTAGCGCTGCTCGACCGTGACATCGAACTGCACCACGTCGAAATAGCCCGGCACCGTGCCGAGCGTGCGGCGCGCGAGCAGCTCGAACGAGGCGTCGGCCGCCTCATAGGCATAGCCTTTGGACTCACGCTCCTTGACGAGGTCGAGGAGGCGCGAGACGCGCGTGTCGTTCTTGTCGACCGTGATGCCGATGCGCTCGAGCTCGGCGAGCACGTTGGAGCGCCCGCCCTGATCGGAGACCAGGAGCTTGCGGCTGTTGCCGATCGCCTCGGGCGTGACGTGCTCGTAGGTCGCGGGCTCCTTCAGAATCGCAGAGGCATGAATGCCGGCCTTGGTCGCGAACGCACTCTCGCCCACATAAGGCGCGTGCCGGTTCGGCGCGCGGTTGAGGATCTCGTCGAGCCGATACGAGGCCTGGGCGAGATGCTTGAGCTTGTCCTCACTGACCGCGATCTCGAAGCGCTCGGCGAATTCGGGTTTGAGCTTCAGGGTCGGGATGATCGACACCAGATTGGCGTTGCCGCAGCGCTCGCCGAGGCCGTTGAGCGTGCCCTGGATCTGGCGCGCGCCGGCGCGCACTGCGGCGAGCGAGTTCGCGACCGCCTGCTCGGTGTCATTGTGTGCATGAATGCCGATGTGATCGCCGGGGATCACCCGGCAGACCTCGCCGACCACGCGCTCCACCTCATGTGGCAGCGTGCCGCCATTGGTGTCGCAGAGCACGACCCAGCGCGCGCCCTCCTCATGCGCGGCCTTGGCGCAGGCGAGCGCGAAGTCGGGATTGGCGCGGTAGCCGTCGAAGAAGTGCTCGCAATCGACCAGCACCTCGCGCCCCCTCGCCTTGGCGGCGCGCACGCTGTCGCGGATCGAGGCGATGTTCTCCTCGAGCGTTGTCTCGAGGGCAACGCGCACGTGGTAGTCCCAGGACTTGGCGACGAAGCAGATCGCATCGGACTTCGCCTCGAGCAGGGCCGCGAGACCTGGATCGTTCGAGGCCGAGCGGCCGGGCCGGCGCGTCATGCCGAAGGCCGTGAAGGTAGTGTCGAGGCCGCGGTCCTGGGCGAAAAACTCGGTGTCGGTCGGATTGGCGCCCGGATAACCGCCCTCGACATAGTCGATGCCGAGGTCATCGAGCATCTCAGCGATGATCAGCTTGTCGTGCAGCGTGAAGTCGACGCCGTTGGTCTGCGCGCCGTCGCGCAACGTCGTATCGAAGAGATAAAGGCGTTCGCGGGACAAGACAGCGACCTCAGATCAATCCGTAGACATAAAGGGCGAGCACGACCGCGGCCGCGATCAGCGCCACCTTGAGCACGATGTAGTAGAGCCAGTGGCGCGGAAAGGGCGTGTCGGGGCGCTTCATTGCGGCGCCTCCGCGGGACCGAAACGCTTCTCCATCGTCGTGTTGCCGAACCATTCGCCGCCACGCTCCACGGTGTTGCGGCGTTGCGCCACGTAGCCACGCTGCGCGAAGAATTCCCGCGCGGTGTCGCTCGCCTCGGTGATGAGCTTCTTGGCGCCGCGCCCGGCCGCGAGCTTCTCCAAGCCCTCGCAGAGCATGCTGCCGATCCCCTGCCCGGCCACGGCCGGATGCACGTAGAGCATGTCGAGGTGATCGGCGCCTTCGAGGCTGGCGAAGCCGACCGGCGCGCCATCGAGGGTCGCGATCAGCGTGAGCCGGCTCGCAAGCCGCTCGCCGAACGACTCCTCGTCGTCGGCCGCGGCGGCCCAGGCCTCACGCTGCGCGTCGCTGTAATCATCCGCGGCGAGTTCCTCGATGCTGGCGCGGAAGATCTCGGCGAGCAGCGGCACGTCGGCCGGCAAGAACGGCCTCAGCCCGGGCGTGGGATGGGCGCGCGCCATCAGGTGGCGACCTCCCAGGTGGTGCCATCCTTGGAGTCGCGGATCTCGACGCCCATTTTGGTGAGCTCACCGCGAAGGCGATCGGCCTCGGCGAAGTCCTTCGCCCGGCGCGCGGCATTGCGCGCTTCGATCAACTCCTCGACCCGCGCCGAATCGATACCCTTGGCGACCTGCTTGCGCGCTTCCCAGATCACGGCCGTGTCGCGCAAGAGCCCGAGGAAGCGCAGCGAGGTCGCGAGCTCGTCGCGCGCGAACTTGTCACCGGCCTGCGCGAGGGTGCGCAGCGCATGCAACGCCGTGATCGCCTCCGGCGTGTTGAGGTCGTCGGTGAGCGCTTCCAGCACGCGGCCGGACACGCGGTCCTCCGGCGCATCGGCGGCGACCGCATACCATTCGTCGAGAATGCGCCAGCTCTCTTCCAAGCCCCGCTCGGTCCAATCGGTCGGCTGCCGATAGTGGGTACGCAGCATGTTGAGACGCAGCACCTCGCCCGGCCACTTGGCGAGCGCCTCGCGAATCTTGATGATGTTGCCGAGCGATTTCGACATCTTGTCGCCTTCCATCTGCACGAAGCCGTTGTGCAGCCAGAAGTTCGCCATCACCTTGGTGTCGAAGGCGCAGCGCGACTGGGCGATCTCGTTCTCGTGGTGCGGGAAGACAAGATCGATGCCGCCGCCGTGGATGTCGAAAGTCTCGCCGAGGTGCTTCCAGGCCATGGCGGAGCACTCGATGTGCCAGCCGGGACGACCCGGCGTCGCGATGCCGGCGGGCGAGTCCCAGGCGGGCTCGCCGGGCTTCGAGGGCTTCCACAGCACGAAGTCCATCGCCTCGCGCTTGTACGGCGCGACGTCGACGCGGGCGCCCGCGAGCATCTCGTCGAGCGAGCGCTTGGAGAGTTTGCCGTAATCCTTCATGGCGGCGACGCTGAACAGCACGTGGTCTTCGCCCACGTAAGCCGCGCCGGAGGCGACCAGACGCTCGATCAGCGTCTTCATCTCGCCGATGTGCTCGGTCGCGCGGGGTTCGACGGTGGGCGGCAAGCAGCCGAGCGACTCCACGTCCTCCCGGAAGTCGCGGTAGGTGACCTCGGTCAGCTCGCGAATCGAGATATTCCGCTCGGCCGCGCGCGCGTTGATCTTGTCGTCCACGTCGGTGATGTTGCGCACATAGCTGACGTGATCAGCGCCGTAGATGTGCCGCAGCAGGCGGAACAGCACGTCGAAAACGATCACGGGCCGGGCATTGCCGATATGGGCGAAGTCGTAGACCGTCGGCCCGCAGACATACATGCGCACGCGCGCGGGATCGATCGGCTCGAACGGCCGTTTCTCGCGGGTCAGTGTATCGTACAGCTTCAACTGCATCGGACACCTCGGCGGCTGGCCGGGCGTCTGTCAGGTCTCTGTCGAGAGAAAAGACGGCCGAGCCAGCAGTGCGCTAGCGAATAATCTCCCGGCAAATGCCGCAGATCGGTGAAAGGCCGTTCATGGCGGCGGAGAATGCGGGCGAGTCTGCCCTGCGTCAAGCATTTCGAGACCATACGGCCGGAAATGGCCCCGAGCCGGCGCCACATCTTTGCCCCGACATTGCCCCGGAAGAGCGCCGAAGTATCGAATTTACGCCGGTTTGCATGCGGAGACTCCCGGATGAACCTGTCGACAAGTTGTGGCGACGAATTAGGGGCGGTTTAAGGGGGCGCGTGCTCCCATGCGCCCGTCCGAAGCAAGAGACCGACATGAGCTTTCGCTGGATGACTGCCCCGGTACTCCGCCCCGTCGAGGCCCCTGCCGAGATGGGTTCGGACGCGCGGGCCTATGTCCTCCTGCCCACGCTCGACGAGATCCTCGGCATCCCGGGCTTCGCGGCCCGCGACGCCATCGTGCTGCCCGGCAGCCCCAAGCCCCTCGACGGCTGGGCCCTGTTCGGCACCGAGCGCGGCCTGATCCTGCACTGAAGCCAGTTCAAGCACTCGTGAGGCCGCCCCGCTTGCGGCGAGCCGGCGTACTCCTGTAAGCACCCCGCTCCCGAGCGACCTTCCTTTGATTCAGCTCGATTTTCCGGCGCGGACGACGATCCGGGGACTGATTCCGGACGCGATCGGTTGCGCCTCGTGTGAAACGGTTAACACTCCGTCAACGGGTTCTCCCGTACGTTGTGTTCCCGGACGCTGCGTTTGACCCTGGGGGGAACCATGCGGTTGCGGTCAGTTCTTGCGGGCCTCGTCCTGAGCGTGATGCTCGGATCGGCCGCGAACGCGGAAAGCCGGATCTTCATCATCGCGAACAACGCCGACGGCTATGGCGTCGACCGTTGCCTGGCCCAGGGCCAGAGCTGCGGGCGCACAGTCGCGACGGCCTATTGCCAGTCGCAGCAGTTCACCCAGGCGGTCTCCTACCGCAAGGTGGAGCGCGAGGAGATCACCGGCGCGATCCCGGCCAGCATGGGCGACGGCTGCAAGGCCGGCGTGTGCGAGGCCTTCGTCGCGATCGAGTGCACGCGCTGAGCGGCTTGCAGGATGGCGGCGCAGAGAGCGCCGTCAGTTCGTCACCCAATCGCTGCACTTCTGTACTTCACCGCTGTTGCCCCAGGGCATGATCGGCACGGTCGATGTCGAATTCTTCGGCGAGCCTTCGATCAGGCGATCCGAATAGACCATGTAGACCAGCACATTCCGCTTGGTGTCGCAGCCGCGCACGATCTGCATCTTCTTGAAGAAGAGCGAGCGGCGCTGGCGGAACATGTCGTCGCCCTGCTCGAACTTGGTCTTGAAGCGGATCGGTCCCATCTGCCGGCACGCGAGCGAGATGTCGGAGACCTCCTCGGCAAGCCCGATCCAGCCCTTGAAGCCGCCCTTCTCGGGCACCGTGAAGTGGCAGGCGACGCCTTCGACCAGCGGATCGTCGAGCGCATAGGTCGCGAGCTTGTCGTTGGGCGAGACCCAGTGGAAGACCGTGGACTTGCGGAAGATCAGGTCGGGCTCTTCAGCGGCCCGGGCTGACGGCAGCGCGAAGGCGAGCGCGAGCATCACGGCAACGAGGCGAAGCGCAGCGGACATGTTGGCTCCCATGGTCGATCCTGGGCGCTGATATGGGGCTCGCCCCGCGGATCCGGAAGCTCACGACGCCTGCGGCAAGGAGGACTTGGCGAGCGCGATCGCCTCGGCCAGCACCTCCGGGTCGCCGATATGGTTCGCCAGGATCAGCACGAGGCGGGTGTCGAGGGCCGCGGCGGCGGCCGCGTCGAGGCCGCGGCGCGCCTCGACGAGCGCCAGATAGGCCGCGTCCGGATCGGGAAATTGCGAGGCGGTGACGAGCTTTGGCATGAGTTTCCCCAGATGGAACCTATCGCGCGACCGGCTGTTGGAACTCACGGGGCCGACCCGGAGAGATCTCATGCCGCTGCGCGCCATGCTGATGTCGCATCCCGACCGCCCGCACGACACCGAGGCCACGGCGCGCGCGGTGCTCGCCGCCGCCACATGCGGTGAGACCTGCACGATCTGCGCCGACGCCTGTCTCGCGGACGAGCATGCGGCCAGCCTGAAGGCCTGCATCCGCATGTGTCTCGACTGCGCCGACATCTGCACCGCGACCGCGCGCGTGCTCGGCCGCCCGACCCTGCATGAGATCGCGCAGCCCGTGATCGCCGCGCAGATGGCGGCGTGTGCGCTCGCGTGCCGGGCCTGCGCGCAGGAGTGCCAGCGGCACGCCGATCACCACGCGCATTGCCGCATCTGCATGGAAGCCTGCGAGGCCTGCGCGCTCGCCTGCGCGGACCTGCTCAAGACACTGCCGGTTGCGGAAGCCGCCTAGCACTTTACCCGAAGCGCTTGACCGACACTCCGTTCGTGCCCGCGAAAGCGGGCATCCAGAGCTGCGGATCGCTGCCTTCTGGGTCCGCGCTTTCGCGGGGACGAACGGGTTTTCACCTGCCATCAGCTTCCGAGCGCCCGAGTGATCGCGCCCTGCACTGTCGCGGCGTCGTAGTGGCGGAAGCGCGCCGTGAGGTGCTGGTCGGGACGCAGCACATAGGTCGCGCCCGGCGTCGCATCGAAGCGCTTGGCGAAGATGCCGGCCTCGTCGTGCAGGTCCTCGCCGATGACGATGAGCTGCGCGCCGGCCGGCGGCTGCGGGCGTGTGCCGTTCTGCACGGTGATCACCGTGAAGGCGCCGGGCAGGCGCTCGATCAGGAAGCCCTCGCCGTCTTCCCCTCGCAATGGCGCGTCGGGCACCGGCGCGCCGAGCCGCGCGCTGCCCGCGAAGGCGTCGCTGTCCGGCGTGGTGAGCGGACTCGTATAGGTGGTTGCGACCGAGAGCCTGCCGGAATTCACCATGCGGCGCGCGAACTCGGCCTTCGGCGCGAGGCTGAGCACGGCGTTGCGCAGCTCGCGCTCCGCCGAGGAGCGCGGCGCGATGAAGTCGGTCGAGCGCGTGGAGTGTCCGATGTTCTCGTCGGCCGCCTGCATGCGCTCGAGATCGTAGCTCTCGAGCAGCGTCGGGCCGGCCTCGCCCTTGAGCACGGCCGCGAGCTTCCAGGCGAGATTCTCGGCGTCCTGCACGCCCGAATTGGCGCCACGCGCGCCGAAGGGAGAGACCTGGTGCGCGGCATCGCCGACGAAGATGACGCGGTCGTGCAGAAAGCGATCGAGGCGGCGGCAGTTGAAGCGATAGATCGAGACCCATTCGAGCTCGAAGGGCCGGCCGCCGAGCGCGCGCTCGAGGCGCGGGATGACGCGGTCGGGCTTCTGCTCGGCTTCGCTGTCGGCGTCGGGGCCGAGCTGCAGGTCGACCCGCCAGATGTCGTCGGGCTGGCGATGCATCAGCGCGGACTGCCCGTTATGGAAGGGCGGGTCGAACCAGAAGCGCCGCTCGGTCGGCAAATCCGACGCCATGCGCACGTCAGCGATCAGAAACTTGTCTTCGAAGGTGAGGCCCTTGAAGGTGAGACCGAGAAGATCGCGCAAGGTCGAGCGCGCGCCGTCGGCGGCGATCACCCAGTCGGCGTCAAGATCATAGCGCCCGTCGGGCGTGTCGATGGAGAGGCGGACGCCGTCATTGCGGCGCTGCAGGCCGACGACCTTGTTCTTCCAGCGCAGATCGATGGCGTCGATCTCGTTCGCGCGGTCGACCAGATCCTTCTCGACGTAGAACTGCTGCAGATTGATGAAGGCGGGCATCTTGTGCCCGTCCTCCGGCAGCAGGTCGAAGGAGTAGACCATGTCGTTGCCGAGGAAGACCTTGCCGAGCTTCCAGGTGACGCCGCGCGCCACCATGCGCTCGCCGACGCCAAGCCGGTCCCAGATCTCCAGCGTGCGCTTGGCGTAGCAGATGCCGCGCGAGCCTTCGCCGATGCGGTCCGCGTCGTCGAGCAGCACCACCGGGATGTCGTGCAGCGCGAGATCGATCGCGGCCGTGAGCCCGACGGGCCCGGCGCCGACCACGACCACGGGATGGCGCGCGGGCGCCTTCGCGTCCTGATCGCGCGAGCGCTGATAGGCGTAGTGATAGAGGACCTTTCTCGTCATGCCCCTCACCTCACGGCCGGAAGCTCAGCCGCGCCTCCAGCTTGCGCTTCATCTCGTCGTTGCATGGACCCTTGGCCGCGAAAGCCGCGCGGGTGCGGTCCTGCATGGTGCCGTGCAGATAGGCCGCGAGCGCCATGCCACGATCGCTCTTCTTCAGCGTGCTGCGCAAGTAGCCGACCAGCGGCGCGAGATTGCGTTCGCGCCAGGCGAGCCCGCAATGCTCGGCGGCGCCGCTGATCGCGCCGCGATCGACCACGCGGCGCGCCTCTGCCATGGTCAGCGGCGGGTTCGTGCGTTCCTGCGCGGTCGCGGGCGCGCAGGGCTGCTGATTGGCGCAAGGCAGCTTCGGCAGGTTGTCGAGGCCCTCGGCGACCAGCTTGCGCAGGCCGGCGTCGTCAGCCGCCTTCTGCTGCTTTGGTGCCTGTGCGAAGGCCGGCGCGGACGCGAGAAGCACGAGCAAGCCGGCGACGAGAAGGCGCATCTTGTTGTTCTCCAAAGGTGCATCGCTCCGGCAGAATATAAGTGTCATCGCGGCAACGCCGTGACGGCGACTTTGGCGGTGCCGGAGGCCGTGGCGATCAGGCGCAGGATCCTGGCGTCGTAGGCGATCGCGACGAGGCGCAGGTCGTCGATCTCGGCATCGACCTTCACGCCGGGCCGGCTCTCGCGGAAGTCCGCCATGGCGGCCGCGATGCTCTTGCGCGCATTGGCCGCGAAGGGCTTGAGGTCGATGGTCGATTTCTCGGCAAAGGCGCTCTGCAGGTAGGGCAGCGCGGCGCGTGCGGCGGTGCCGAGCAGGCCGAAGGCGGTCTCGGAGTCGACGTCGAGCGTGAGATCCGTCAGGCGCAGGATCTGGGCTTCGTGGTCGAGCACCGGCTTGCCCCAGACATGCAGCGTCGCCTCGCTGCCGAAACCGAACCAGCTCGTCTTCTCGCGCACCTTGACGCGCAACGAAAGAAGCAGCCGCTCGCCCGAGGGCGAGAGCGTCGCGCGCTGCACCGTTACGTCGATCGATCCGCTGCCGTCCTCCGGGAATGTCTTGCCCTTGAGCTGCAGCTCGATCAGGCGGTTCACCTCGGTGAATGGCACGTCGATCGGCACGCCGATGCTGACCTTGCCCTCCTCGACCGGCGGCACGATCTCGATCGTCGCAGGAAACGGGCAGTTCGGCTTGGTCTCGGTGGCGCTGACGCGCGTCTCGGCCTGGACGCCGAGCACGAGCGTGAGATTGTACGCGTCGATGCGCGGTTGCGTCGCGAAGGCGCGCGTCGGCTGCATCTCGAGCCAGAGGTTGGGCAGGTTCGATCCGGGCGCGCCGAGCGGGAGCGAGCGGCACATCTTGGCCCATTCCCGCCGCGCGGCCTGCTCGAGAAACGGATCGTTGCGCACGCGTGCCTGCAGCGCCGTGATCTGCTCGTTCACGGTGCGATCGATCAGCGGCTTCACCTCGTTGCCGACGTTGAGCTTCACGCCGGCGAGCGAAAGGTTCGCCTCGGCGAGCGTGACTTGGCCCGCGAGATTGGGCTCGATGCGCCACTCGGGCAGGATGGTGGGGCGCGAGCGCACCACCACATTGCCGCGGATATCGGCGCGCTGGTCGAGCACCTTGCCGGTGAGGTTCTGCACGCCACGGCCGAGATCCTGACCGAGCATGCCGACGATGGCGCCACCCACCTGGGCGGCCTGGCTCGCGAGCTGGCCGGTGGCGCGGAACGTGCCGTTGAGCGGCGCCGTGACGGCGAGCCCCTCGGGGCGGCCCGTCACGCTCAGCGGGCCACGCGAGACGGTCCAGCCGAGCTCGGCATTGGAGAGGAGCTCCTTGAGGAAATTGTCGCGCTTGCCCGACAGATCGCGCGGCGCCGCCGCGTCGAGCGCTTCGCGCAGCGCCGGCAGCGCGATCGCGACCGGCGTCACCGCGTAAGAGGTGCGCGTCGCCGGCGGCAGCGGCTTGACCTCCGCAAGCGCCGGCTTCTTGTCGGCGCGCGGCCAGAGCCGGTCCATGGCGAAGAGCGCGCCGGCGAAGGAGAGCGCGAGGATGACGGTGGCGAGGAGGATGCGGCGCATGCGATTTACTCTGCCGTCATCCCGGAAGCGGCGAAGCCGCTGTCCGGGATCCATAACCCCGGTCTATCCGCATCGCGATCACAGGGATTATGGATCCCGGCTCGCGCTCGCGCGTGCTTCGCACCCGCTCGCTTGGCCGGGATGACCACAGACCTCCCTCACCTCGCATTCGCGGCAATCTCCTGGATCAGCTTCTTCAACACGGCCTCGGGGAATCGCTCATAGCTCTCGACCGCTATCATGAACGAGCCGGGGCCGCCGATCACATTGTTCCAGTAGTAGCGGTCGAGCTCGGGCTCGAGCGCGAGGATCGGGAGGCCGTTGATGATGATGCCGTCCTTCACGGCCGCGTCGCGCGCATCAGCGGCGGAGCGGCCGCGGTTGTTGTGGCCGTCGCCCGAGACGTCGATGACGCGGCGCAGGCCCTGATACTGGCTCTGCGGAAACAGCGTGACCCCGAAGTCGATGGCGCCGGAGATCGAGGTGCCGCCGCTGAACAGGCGGCGCGGCGTGCCCTCGATCCTCGCTGCGAAAGCCTCGGCGCCGGCGGCGTCGCGGATCAGGGTCCAGGGGATCACCTGGGTCTGCAGCTCGGGGCCGGTCCACTGGAACATGGTGACCGCGATCGCCTGGGTGCTGCCGGACTGGATCGCGTTGAGCACCTGGCGGTTGCGAAAGGCGGCCGCATAGCCGTCGCGCTGCAGCTCGAAGCGGGTCTGATCGACGCTGCCCGACGTGTCGACCGCGAGCACGAGCTGCAGATCGACCTTTTCGGCCGCGAACGCTGAGAGACCGCAGACGAGCAGCACCGCAAGAACGTGCAGCAGGCGGGACATCAGACCGGCAGCGGTGGACATGACCGAAGTCTACACCGATGTCTCGCGTACGCGAGAAGTCGCAGGCTACCCCTGTAACGCCTTCCACATCTCGCGGTCGCGCTCGGCGGTCCAGATCACCGGGTGATCGATGCCGCGCGCCTCGTCATAGGCGCGCGAGACATTGAACGGCATGCAGTGCTCGTAGATCGCGAAGGAGGAGAATTTCGGGTCCATCACCGCCTTTGCCGCGTCGAAGGCCTGCTTGAGAGACATCCCCTTGCGCACGCTATCGCTCACCGAGCCGTAGAGCGTGGAGAGAAAGTCGCGCGTCATGGCGATGCCCTCGGCGACCTTGTCCGGAGTGGCGAGCGCGGCGCCGCGGCCCGGCACCAGGGCGCGCGCCTTGTAGGCGGCGAGACGATCGAGCGTGCCGGACCAGTCCTTGAAATGTGCATCGCCGCAGTAGCAGGCCGAGTGATACTCGACGAGATCGCCCGAGAACACGATGTTGGCGTCCGGCACATAGGCGACGACATCGCCGGCCGTATGGGCGCGGCCGATGAAGGCGATGCGCACCTCGCGCTTGCCCAGCCATACCGACATCTCGGTCGGGAACGTGATGCTGGGCCAGGTGAGTCCCGGGATCGACTCGACGGCGCGGAACAGGCGCGGGAAGCGGCCGATCTCGGAGTCCATGTCCTGCTGGCCGCGCTCGACGATCAGGGCGCGTGTCGCATCGGAGGCGAGGATCTCGGCGCCCGCATAGGCGGACGCGCCGAGCACGCGCACCGCGTGATAATGGGTGAGCAGCACGTAGCGGATCGGCTTGTCGGTGACGCGGCGCACGCGGTCGATCACGCCCTGCGCCATCACGGGTGTCGCCTGGGCATCGACGATCATCACGCCGTCGTCGCCGACGATCACGCCCGTGTTCGGATCACCTTCGGCCGTGAAGGCGTAGAGACCGGGGCCGATCTCGTCGAAGGAGATCTTCTTCTCGGCCATGTCGGCCGTGGAAGCGAAGCCTTTGCTCATGACGATTCTCGCACTTGCTTGGGGGCGCGCGAACATAGTCGGCTCGTGCGGCGCCGTCACGCGAAGTTACGTCCCTTGACGTTGCGGAGGTTCAACGCAGTGGTCGCGCGACCCCGGGCTGCGGCGGGTGCGCCGGCGGCTTCTCGGCCTTGGCGGGCTTCGGCGCGCCGTCCCGACCGGCGCGCTGCTGTGCGGGGCCGGCGGTCGGCGCCAGGTTGTAGGCCGTGTTGACCAGACCGACATGGGAGAAGGCCTGCGGGAAGTTCCCGAGCTGACGCTTGAGGCGCGGGTGATACTCCTCGGCGAGCAGGCCGAGATCGTTGCGCAGGGCGAGCAGCCGCTCGAACAGCGCGAGCGCGTCGTCGTGGCGGCCGATCATCGTGTAGGCATCGGCAAGCCAGAAGCTGCAGACCAGGAAGGTGCCCTCCTCGCCTGGCAGCCCGTCGTCGGTCTCGCGCGTGTCGTAGCGGCGCACGAGCCCGTCCTGGATCAATTCGCGCTCGATCGCCTCCACGGTGCCACGATAGCGCGGGTCCTCGGGCGGCAGGAAGCCGACCTCGGCCATCAGCAGCAGCGCGGCATCGAGCGAGGTGCCGCCATAGTGCTGCACGAAGGTGTTGCGCTTCGCGTCGAAGCCTTTGGCGAGCACCTCGGCGTGAATCTCGTCGCGCAACCGGCACCAATGCGCCGCCGCGTCGGCAACGCCTGCCTCCTGCGCGGCCTGCACGGCGCGATCGAAAGCGACCCAGGCCATGACCTTGGAATAGACGAAATGCTTGCGGCCGCTGCGCACCTCCCAGATGCCTTCGTCGGGCTCGCGCCAGAGCTTCTCCAAGCGCGCCAGCATGGTCTTCTGGAAGGCCCAGGTGTCCTCGTCCGGCCCGAGGCGCGAGAGCCGCGCCGCGTGCAGCACGTCCATCAGCTCGCCGTAAACATCGAGCTGGAGCTGATCGTGGGCCGCATTGCCGATGCGCACGGGCCGGCTGTCCGCGTAACCGGGCAACCAGGGCAGCTCGATCTCGGTGAGGCGCCGCTCGCCGCTGATGCCGTACATGATCTGCATCTGGTCGGGCGCGCCGGCGGCGGCGCGCAGCAGCCACTCGCGGAAGGCGCCCGCCTCCTCGAAATAGCCGGCATTGATGAGCGCGTAGATCAGCAGCGTCGCATCGCGGATCCAGCAGTAGCGATAGTCCCAGTTGCGCACGCCGCCGAGCAGCTCCGGCAACGACGTGGTCGCGGCCGCGATGATGCCGCCGCTCGGCTGATAGGTGAGGCTCTTGAGCGTGATGAGCGAACGTTCGACCGCGTCGTGCCAACCCTCGGGGCCCGGAAAAGCACAGCGATGAGACCACGTCCGCCACCAGCTGCGCGTGCGGTCCAGCACCATGCGACGATCGTCGATGAAGCGCGGTGCGGAATGGTGCGGGTGATAGGCGAGCGTGAACGGGATGACGTCGCCCTCGGCGACCGTGAAGGATGCGAGCGTGCGCATGTTCTCGCCGTGCATGGGCACTGGCGTAACCACCTCGATGCAGTCCGGGCCGGCGATGGCCGAGAGGCCGTAGTCGCGCCGGCGCACCCAGGGTACGACACGGCCATAGCCGAGACGCAGCCGCAGCTCCATCGCCATGTCGACGCGGCCCGACACGCCGCAGACGAGGCGCACCACCTCGACCTTCGAGGGGTTGTCGATGAAGGGCATGAAGTCGATCAGTGCGACCTTGCCGGTCTCGGTCTCGAACGTGGTCTCGAGGATCGCCGTGCCAGGCAGATAGCGGCGCGAGCTGGTCCGCACCTCGCCGGCCGGCGCGATCAGCCAGCGGCCGTGCTCCTCCGTCCCGAGCAGCGCCGCGAAACAGGCGTCGGAATCGAAGCGCGGCAGGCAGAGCCAGTCCATGGAGCCGTCGCGCGCAACGAGCGCGCCCGAGACCATGTTGCCGATGAACCCGTAATCCTCGATGGGCTTGGTCATGCGGTGCATTGGGGTGAGCGGTCGGAGGGCATCACCGCATCAACGCGCCGCGCGCGCGAGAGTTCACGGCTGCTTCGCGGGGTGGGCCTCGCGCGACACCTCGCGTCCCACCCCACGGCCGGTTCAGATTATGCCGTGCGTCAGGCGATCAGCCGCAGACCCACACGCGGCGATTGCCATAGGGCGTGACGACCCAACGCCAGCAACGGACATGATGGTGGCCCCAGCCCCAGTGACGCCGCCAGTGGTGATGACGCCAGTGGTGGTGCTTGTGGAAGCCGTGATGATGGCCCCAGCCGTGATGGCGAGGACGGGCGGAGGCTTCGGACGAGACGAGCGCACCGCTGCCGAGGACGAGAACGGCGGCAGCAGCGAGCAGCACTTTGCGGAACATGGCTTTCTCCAGCAAGAAGGCGACATCCGCCGTGCATTATCGCGAGCGCGCCTGAATGCGTGCTGGAGCGCGCATTCATCGGCCGTTCAGCGTGCGAGACCGCGCAAGTCCTTGCCGACCTTCACAAATTGATATACGTTGCGCAACGTATATCATGGAGATCACGATGCAGGTCTCGAAATGGGGTAACAGCCTTGCCATCCGGCTCCCCTCTTCCGTCGTCGAAGCGTTGGGCTTGAAGGAAGGCGACGAGGTGGAGGTGCACGTCGTCGGCGAACGCGCATTCGACATCGCGCGCGACAAGAGCCGTCAGCGAGCGCTCGCGCGCATTCGCGCCTTTCGCAAGCCGCTTCCTCCCGACTGGAAATTCGATCGCGACGACGCGAATGCGCGGTGAGTCATGCCGCGCGAGTTTCTAGACAGCAACGTCCTGATTTACGCATTCACGGCTGACTCACGAGCCGCCGCGGCGCAGACATTGCTCGAGCGCGATTGTACAATCAGTGTCCAGGCACTCAATGAATTCGTCAATGTGGCTCGCCGCAAGCTCGGCATGAATTGGGACGACGTGCGCGATGCGCTCGCGGCAATACGAATCCTTTGTCACGACGTGCGTACGATCGACGTCGAGACGCATAACGAGGCGATACGCATCGCGGAACGTTATGGCTATTCGATTTTCGACGCGTTGGTGCTGGCGGCCGCGATCAGAGCCAATTGCTACGTGGTGTGGACGGAAGACATGCAGCACGGCGCCGTCATCGATGGAAAACTGCGGATCGCCAATCCGTTCGCGGAGTGACGCTTCCCGCATCACACCTCGCGGCCGACCAGGGCATCGATCGAATAGTCGCCGCCGCCACGGATCAGGAAGTGGAAGACGACGATGGTCCAGAACAGCGGATATTCGAAGCCCTGGATGTTCCAGTAGAAGCCGGACGGCCAGTGGTGGAAGATCGCCGTGATGAGAAAGATCAGGATCGGCACCGCGACCAGACGCGTGAGCACGCCGAGCGCGAGGCAGACGCCGCCGACGAATTCGGTGAGGCCGACCAGAATCGCCCACAAGAGGCCGGGCTCCCAGCCGATGCTCTCGAACCATTCGGCGGTGCGCACCGTGTCAACGAACAGCTTGGGAAAGCCGTGCGCGGCGAGCGAGGCGCCCGCGATGACGCGGATCGCGGGCTCCGTGAAAGGGCGCAGCGTGTCGTAGACGCGCGCGAGAGCGGGGACGATGAGCTGCGCCATGCGGGACTCCCTGGGCGCGCGATACTAGCGCAGCGATCGCAGGGACGGAATCACACGTGCGGGATTGTGGGTTATTCCGGCGGCGTGTAGCGCACGACTTCCTGGTCGATGGCGCCGAAGATCGAGCGTCCCTCCCCGTCTTGCATGTCGATCTGCACGCGATCGCCGAAGCGCATGAAGGGCGTGACGGGCTTGCCGGTCTTGATCGTCTCCACGGTGCGGACCTCGGCGATGCAGGAATAGCCGAGGCCGCCTTCGGCGACAGGGCGGCCGGGACTCCCGTCGCGATCCTTGTTGGAGACCGTGCCGGAGCCGACGATCGAGCCGGCGGCCAGCGGCCGCGTCTTGGCCGCATGGGCGATCAGCGTCGGGAAGTCGAAGGTCATGTCGACGCCGGCTTCGGGCTTCCCGAACAGCTTGCCGTTGAGCTGGCTGAGCAGCGGGAGATTGAGCCTGGCGCCATCCCAGGCATGGCCGAGCTCGTCGGGCGTCACGGCGACAGGCGAGAAGGCGGTCGAGGGCTTGCCCTGGAGAAAGCCGAAACCCTTGTCGAGCTCGCCCGGAATCAGGTTGCGGAGGCTGACGTCGTTCACGAGCATCACGAGGCGGACGGCCGCGGCCGCCCGCTCCCTGGAGACGCCCATGGGCACGTCGTCGACGATGACCGCGACCTCGCCCTCGAAGTCGATGCCCCAGGCTTCGTCCGCGAGTGCGATCGGATCCCTCGGGCCGAGGAAGGAATCGCTGCCGCCCTGGTACATCAGCGGATCGGTCCAGAACGAGGCTGGCATCTCGGCGCCGCGCGCCTTGCGCACCAGCTCGACGTGATTGACGTAGGCCGAGCCGTCGACCCACTGATAGGCGCGCGGCAGCGGCGAGGCGCACTGGCGCGGATCGAACGGGAGATGCGCGATGCGGTCCGCTTCCAGCGCGTCGGCGATCTCCTGTAGACGCGGCGCGGCGGCATCCCAGTCGTCGAGCGCGGCCTGCAGCGTGGATGCGACCGCGGCCGCGCCCGCGCAGCGGCTGAGATCGCTCGAGACCACAACGAGGCGGCCGTCACGGCCATGCTTGAGGGAGGCGAGCTTCATGGCGGGTGCTCTTTGCTCGGTATGTAGGGCGCAATAGCCGCGTCAGCGGCGTATTGCGCCGTTGTGACTCAGCTGGCGCAATACGCTTCGCTATTGCGCCCTTGTAGCATCGACTTCGTCTATTCTGAGAGAGTTCCGAGAGGAATGCTCTGCCGCGGATGGCAGTCCACGGCAGAGCCGCTGGCGTTCGGATCGATGCG
>JAEYAU010000160.1 GCA_023404705.1 Pseudomonadota bacterium | reverse complement strand
CCCCCCGGGGGGGGCCGGGGGGGGGGGCGGGGGGGCGGGGCCCCCGGCGGTTCCGTTCCCCTGACCCGCCGGACGAGTCAGGCCTTGATTGGCAAGACGAAACCTAGGTTAGGATTGTTGCACGAATATTTGGGTCGGCACGGACGAGGACCGCGATGCCATCCGTGAGGTACGGACAGATCATCTTCGACTCGGACTTCAAGTTCGGGACCGACGCGCAGAACGGCACCATCCGTTTCAGCCGCGCCGAGCGGCTGCTGCTGGCGAAGTTCACGCGCAGCCCCGGAGCGATCCTCAGGCGCGACGATCTGCTGGACGTCGTCTCGGGCCCGTCCTCGGACGCGTCCGATCGCAACATCGACTTCGTCATCAACCGGCTGCGCCGCAAGCTCGGAGATTCGGCGCGCAGCCCGAGCTACATCCAGACCCAATACGGCGAGGGTTATGTCTGGATCGCCGCGCCCGTGCAGTCCGAGGTGACCGAAGGCGCCTTCCTGGTCGTCGGGCCGGTGCGCGGCCTCAGGCATATCGGTCCGCTCGCCACGCCGGCGCGCGCCTATGCGGAGGAGTTGCGACGCAACCTCGACCGCCAGACCGCTGCGCGCAGCCGGGTGGTGCTCGACGAGAATTGCCCGCCCGCGAAGCACTACATCGGTGCGAAGCCGCAGTTCGCGGTGGAGCTCAACTTCGTGCGCGCCGGCAACCGCCTCGATTGCGCCATGGCGTTGAAGGCCTACGCCACCGGCCAGATCATCCGGTTGTCGCGCCATGTCGTGGTGGCGGACGACCCGGGCGAGACGAAAGGGCGCGAGACGCTCGAGACGGAGGTGAACGAGATCGCGGGCGCGATCTGGGATGCGCTGACCGCACGCGGAACCGAATGGGGCGAGCCGTCGACCGAGCCGCTTGCGGTTCGCATGCACAACGCCGCAATGGCCCTGGCGAATACGGACACCTGGATGGAGAGCATGCGCCGCCTTCGCGCCCGGCTCGACGACAACCCGCAGGACCATCAGGCCCGCCTGATGCTCGCGACCTGCATCCATTCGAAATACGTGCAGTCCGGGCCGATGAGCGTCCTCGCGCAGCAGGACCTTCGGGTCCAGGACGAGGACGAGATCGAGCGGAACGTGCTCGCAAGCCTGCCGCATGTCCAGGACAATCCGATATTCCGCATGGCCGCCGGCAAGCTGCTCTATTTCATCGATCGCGGCCACCGGCCATTGGCGATCCAGCTTGCCGAGGAGGCGTTCAACTCGTCGACGGCGCTCGCGACGTCCTTCGCGATCCTCGGGCAGATGCGTGCCAATGAGGGCGACATCGAGACGGCGGTCTCGCTGCTCGACCAGGGGCTCGAGCTCTGCGAGCACGGCAGCGAGTTCGAGCTCTATCTGCTGGTGCTGAAGACCCAGGCGCTGCTCGCGGCCGGCGACCGTGACGTGCTCGAACCTGCGCTCGAGATCTTCTATGCGAAGCGGCCGAACGTGCGAGGGGCCTTCGCGATCTTCTACACCGAGACCGCGCCCGACCGGGTCGCACCCGAGGCGATCCATATGCTCGAGCGCATGAGCGCGACCTTCGCAAGCGCCATGCTGGTGTGGCTGAACTACATCGTCGCGCGACTCTACCGCTTGCCCGAGCACCGCGAGAATATTCTGCGCCCCGTGACGACGCTCATGGTGGAGCGCTTCGGCATCGACGTCGTGCCCGAAGAGGTGCGTCAATCCGCGCCCGACCTGATCGCATCGTTCGCGGGCCGGCGACGCGCCCGCTGACGTCACCGGCTTCGCAATGATGCGACCGCGAGCACCGTGAGCCGCTCCGCCGGTGCGACGCGGCCCCGCACATACGGATAGGGAATGAAATAGCGCTGGTCCGTGAGATTCTTTCCGACCAGCGCGAGACTCCAGGTCTCGGTCTCGTAGCCGATCTTGGCATCGAAGGTGATGAAGCCCGGCGTGAAGAAGACGTTGTCGAGCCCGATCGCCTGACGCGAGGCCGCATAGAAGCCGCCGCCCAGCGTCACGTTGCGCAAGGCGCCATGCTGGATCTTGCAGTCTGCCCAGACGCGCCCGGAATCGCGCGGCACCCGCGCGAGCAGCGTGCCGGGCCGCAGCACCTGATCCTGTGTCACCCGCGCCTCGACATGAGCGTAGCTCGCGAGCAGGGAGAGCCCGGGCAGCGGATGCCACGTCATCGCCGCATCGAAGCCTTGCGAACGCTGCTCGCCGGTCTGGATCTGCAGGAAAGGATTGACCGGATCGGTACTCACCACATTGAGCCGCGTGATGTCGAACAGCGCCAGCGTCGCCGCGAAGCCGCTGGGCAATGCGAGCTTGACGCCGCCTTCGAGCTGCCGCGCCTCCTCGGGCTTCGGCATTCCGGCGCCCGCGAAGAAGCGCACGGTGCGCAGTCCCTCGCTGTAGCCGATGAAAGGCGTGACGCCGGGCAGAACGTCGTAAGCGGCTCCGAGCCGCGGCAGCAGCTTGCCCTCGGCGATGTGATAGTCCCCGCCGCCGAACGGCCGCGCCCCGACGAAATCGATCATCGCCCAGCGCAGGCCGAGCAGCAGATGGAGCCGCTCCCGGATCGAGGTCTGCAGCTGCGCGGTGAGCCCGCCATTCTGATTGACGGTGTCGGCCGCAAAGGTTTGGACGCCGATCCCGGTCGGGTTCACGTAGGGCGGAAACACGGGGCTCGGCCGGGCGAAATCCGTCACGCCCGCCAGCGTCGACCAGATCGAGAGACTGTCGGTCACCCGGTCATAGTCGGCGCCGAGCAGCAGCGTGTTCGACGTGTCCCCGGCCTGGAACTTGGCAACGAGCGCGGGACTGACCGAGATCTCCCGCGCCTCCCACGGCGTGGCGACATTGGTCAGCACGAACGAGGTGCCGAAGGTCGGAACGTTCGACAGCGTGGTTTGCGCCAGCTCAATCTTGCGCATCTCGCTGTAGCGGGCGGCGAGCTGAAACGACCAGCCGTGATCGAAAGCATGATCAAAGCGCAGCGTGAGGCCGGCGTTCTCAGACTCCGACTTCGGGATGTCGGCCGGTCCGACATAGAGCTCCGGCCGCAGCGTGAAGCGCGAACGATCGAGCGTGCCGGTCGCCGGCAAGCCGACGAAGAACTGCTGGTCGCGCCGCGAGGCGCGGCCCTGGATCGTCAGCGAGGTTCGCTCGTCATCCGTGAAGCGCAGCGTGGGATTGATGGAATAGCGCCGCCGCTCGATCACCTCGGTCGTGTCGCGCGAGGTCTCGAACTCTCCCGTCATGCGGAAGAGCGCGCCGGCGCCGAGCGGCTGGTTCACGTCGAACCACGGATTCACGAGACCGATGCTGCCCGCTTTCAGTCCAGCCTCATAGCCGGCCTCGCGTGTCGGCAGCTTCGAGATCGTGTTGATGACGCCGCCCGTGATACCGGTGCCGCTCTGGAAGAACAGCCCGCCCGGTCCTTTCACCACCTCGATGCGCTCGATATTGACGAGTGACGTGTAGTCGCCGCCGTCGATATAGAGCGGCAACCCGTCGACGAAGCGATCGGCCTCGAAGCCGCGCACCAGATAGCCGGCGCCGTAGAAGAAGCTCGCCTGCATGCCGCTCGTCGCCGCGACGTTGCGCAGCACCTCGTTATGCGTGAGCGCCGCCTGATCGCGGATGACCGAGTTGGGCACGACCTGAATGGTCTGCGGAATGTGCTCGATCGGCGTGTCGGTCTTGGTCGCCGAGGTGGCCGTCAGGGCCCTGTAGCCGCTGACGGGTCCGGCCGTCGTCATGACAGCGGGTGGACCGCCGTCTGAAGTGGCGGGGGCCCAGACCTGAATCGGCGGGAGTTGTTGCGTCCCCTGCCCAACGGCCGCCGTCACGACCGCGTCGACCGCGATCAGGACGAACCCCAGCGAGACGCGAAACGGTACGCCGATCGCCACGCGCGAGCCCCCGCCTCCCCACAGGCGCCATGCCCCAAGCGCCACAGTGTGAAGCCTCGCCCCGGAGCAAGCAAGCGCACAGGCTCGCCCACCACGAGGATCATCGCCCTGGGAAAGTTCCATCAAACGCAGGAGCACAGCCTGGTCTGCGGCGACTTCGCGCTGTCGTGAACCGCTGCACGACTCGTCGAGACTATCGAGTCGTGAGGGTGACCAACAGCTCACCTCTCCAGGCAGGCGGCGGCTACCGCAACTCACATGCATTCACCCGACAGGGTGAGGAGGTGCCCCATGGCCACGATCTACGGAAAGTTCACCTACGCGAACGGCGTCTTCAATAGCAACTTTGACGACACGCTCATCGGGACCAGCGCGGATGACACGATCTATGGTTTCGGGGGTCACGACGTGATCTGGGGCAACTTCGGCAAGGACACGATCTACGGCGGCGCCGGCAACGATCACATCAGGCCAGGCACGCCAGACACCAGCAGTACGACCGCAGACTGGGGGCAGGATACGGTCTACGGCGGACCTGGCGACGACACACTGGACTTCCAGCTCACGACCGGAGTCGCGCTGCTCTACGGCGAGGACGGCAACGACCAGATCTTCGGCGGAAGCAACAATGATTACATCGGCGGCGGCGACGGCTTCGATCAGCTCTATGGCGAGGGCGGCAACGACCTCATCAGCGGCGACGCCGGCAATGACTGGATCCTGGGCGGTGCCGGCCAGGACACGCTCTATGGCGGAGCAAACAGCGACTCGCTCTACGGCGGATCCGGTTTCGACAAGCTGTATGGCGAAGCCGGCACGGACAATCTGCACGGCGGCTCCGCTGACGACCTCCTCAACGGGGGCGCCGGCGCCGACATGCTCACGGGCGACAGCGGCTACGACACCTTCCACTACTTCTCTGGGAGCGAGAGCCTGGCCAGCGATCCGGACGAGATCCTGGACTTCAGCTCGGTGGACGACATCATCGATCTGCCGACGACCGGAACAGCAGGCAACTATGTCGAGGTCTCGATCGCCTATGGCAGCGGCTACGATGTCGCGCGCAACGGCGCCGACTTCTTCCTGCTGAACGGCAGTGACACCTACGCGTTCGTCACCGACCAGGTCGACGGCTACTTGTTCGCCGATCTCGACAGCAACGGCATCATCGACACCGGCATCATCCTGCAAGGGCTGACCAGCCTCGCCGATTTCAGCTATCTCGATATCGTCTGACTACCTGCGCGACCTGGTCTTCCGGACCGGGTCGCGCTCGCGTCACCGCTCGAGATGCTTGCCTCCGTGGCTGCGCCGTCTATTAAGACGGCACCCCCACGTAAGGACATCCCATGAGCATGAGCTCTCGCACGCGCCTTCCCCTCGCGCTCGCCGACACCACGCTCGCTACCCGGATTGCGCTGGTGGCGCTCGGCACGCTCCTGCTCGCGCTCTCGGCCTGGATCAAGATCCCGATGATCCCGGTGCCGATGACGATGCAGACCTATGTGGTGCTGGTGATCGGCGCCGTCTGCGGCTGGCGGCTCGCGGGCGCGACGGTCGCGGCCTATCTGGCGGAAGGCCTCCTCGGCCTGCCGGTGTTCGCCAATTGGGGCGCGGGGCCGGCCTATTTCGTCGGTCCGACCGGCGGCTATCTGATCGGCTTCCTGGCCGCTGCCGTGCTGGTCGGCTTCCTCGCCGAGCGCGGCGGCACGCGCGACATCGGGCGCGCCACGCTCACGCTGCTCCTCGGCCACGCGGTGATCTTCTGCTTCGGCGTCGCCTGGCTCGCGAGCGTGGCCGGCTGGGGCAAGGCAATCGCCATCGGTCTTGCGCCCTTCTGGCTCGCGACCGCGCTCAAGACCGCTCTCGCGGTCGTGACCGTGCGCGCCTTGGACCGCGCCAGGCCCTGAGGCAAACTGACCTTTCGCCCGGCGCCGCAACAAGCCGGGACAACGGGAGGTCGACATGCCACCTCGCATCACGCGGCGGACCGCGCTCGCGGCCGCCGCCACCGTCACGGCCGCGAACCTGCTGCCGGCGCGTGCCCACGCGCAAGCGAGCGCGGATCTACCGGCGCGCCGTGAGTTCGTCGTGCGCGGCGCCCTCGTGCTCACCATGGATCCAGCGCTCGGCGAATTGCCGGCCGGCGACGTACATGTGCGCGACGGCGCCATCGTCGCGGTGGGCGCCAACCTTGCGGCGCCCGGCGCCGAGGTGATCGAAGGCCGTGGCATGATCTGCATGCCGGGCTTCGTGGAGACGCATTGGCATCTCTGGACCAGCGCGCTGCGCCCGCTCGCGCGCTCCGACGACGGCCGCTACGGCTACTTTCCGGTCACCTCCCGCCTCGGCCCGCACTTCACGCCCGACGACAGCTACCGCGCGGTGCGCCTCGGGCTCGCCGTGGCGCTCAGCGCGGGCGTCACCACGGTGCACAACTGGGCCCACAATATCCGCAGCCCCGCCCATGCGGACGCCGAGCTGCGCGCCATGCGCGAGACCGGCATGCGCGGCCGCTTCGGCTACGGCACCGCGCAGGGCGCGGCCAACGACAAACCCATGGACCTCGCCGACCTCGCTCGCTTCAAGCGCGAGATCTCGAACGACCCGATGATTAGCCTCGGCATCTGCTCGCGCAATGTCGGCGCCGATCCGAACCCGCTGCGCGGCAATGTCACGACCGAGATGGCGAAGCGCGAATGGGGCGCGGCGCGCGAGCTCGGCGCCGCCATCACGCTGCACACCTCGGGCGAGAGCGTGGTCAAGCTGCTCGACGAGGCCGGTCTGCTCGGCCCCGATGTGCAGCTCGTGCATCCGCTCAAGACCACGCCGGAAGACCGCGCCATCCTGAAGGCGCGCGGCGCCAGCTACAGCATGGCGCCGATCGGCGAGTCCCGCCGTCCGGCGAGCTCCGGCGTGATCCAGCTCGGCGAGCTGATGGAAGCCGGCGTGAAGATCAGCATGTCGATCGATCACACCACGACCTACAACTGCGACTGCTTCGCCTGCATGCGCACGCTCTACAATCTGCATCAGCACCGCATCGGCGAGCGCATCAAGCTGACGAGCCGGCGCCTGGTCGAGCTCGCCACAATGGATGGCGCACGCGACCTCGGCATCGCCGACAAGGTCGGCTCGCTCACGCCCGGCAAGCGCGCCGACCTGATTCTGGTCCGCACCACCGACATCAACATGAGCCCGATGGGTGATCCTTTCGAGGCGCTGGTCTCGCTTGCGCAGCCCGCCAATGTCGACACGGTCATGGTGGACGGCCGCATCATGCGCCGCGGCGGCACGTTCACCGCGCTCGACCACGCCCGCATCGTGCGTGATGCCGCAGAGTCGGCCGCCGACTTGCGCGGGCGCGCCGGTTGGCCATGACACGCACGCATCCGGGTTCCGGGAACCAGAGGCATACGGTACCGTTTCCGTAGGTTGCCTCGGGGAACCGCATGGACGCGCAGCTTGCCCTGTTCATCCTGATCGGCTTCCTGGCCCAGATGGTCGACGGCGCGCTCGGCATGGCCTTCGGCGTCATCGCGAGCTCGAGCCTGATCGCGACCGGCGCGCCGCCCGCAATCGCGAGCGCCGCCGTGCATGCGGCCGAGATCGTGACCACGGGCCTTTCGGGCGCGTCACACGTGTGGAACCGCAACGTCGATCGCGCGCTGTTCATTCGGCTCGTCATCGCGGGCGTGCTCGGCGGCGTCACGGGCGCCTATGTGCTCACGGGACTCCCTGAGAACATCGTGAAGCCGCTGGTCACCCTCTATCTCGCCGCCATGGCGGTGCTGATCTTCGCGCGTGTCGCGGGCTGGAGTCTCAAGCACTGGCGTCCGCCGACGCCCGTGATCGGCGCGAGCGGAGGCTTTCTCGATGCGGTCGGCGGCGGCGGCTGGGGTCCGCTGGTCGCCTCGACGCTGATCGCGACCGGTGACAATCCGCGTCCGTCGGTCGGCTCGGTCAATCTCGCCGAGTTCTTCATCACGGTGAGCATCTCGGTGACTTTCCTGATGCAGCTCGACCTGGCCAACTACGGCCGGCTCGTGATGGGCCTGATCATCGGCGGCGCGCTCGCGGCGCCGCTCGCGGGCTATGTCCTGCGCGTCCTGCCGATGCGGCTCGCGCTCATCCTGGTCGGCCTCGTGATCGCGGCGCTCTGCTTCTACAATCTGATCAGCCTGCTTCGCTGACGCGCAGTTGCGCCGGCGCAGCCCCGAATGCGCGCTCGACCTGCTCCACCAGATGCTGCGGTCGGTCGAGATAGCGCGGCGAGAAGTGGAACGGGATCACTTGCCGCACGCCGGCGTGCCGCGCGATCTCGCCTGCGCGCGTCGCCGTGAGATGGCAGCGCTGGATCGCCAGCGCCGCATCCTCTTCGGCGAATGCCGCCTCGATGAAAAGCTGGTGCGCGCCTTGGGCGAGGCGCACGGCGCGGCTCACGTTCTCCTCGTGGCCGCACATGTCCACCAGGTAGGCAATGCGCTGGCCCGGCATGATGCGCAAGGCACGCTCCTTGAGACGGCCGAGCCGCACAGACTGCGCGGCATCGATCGCGATCTCGCTATCGTCTTGGTCGCCGCGCCGCACGGCGCGCTTCGCCGTCGTGAGCCATGGCCCGACCGGCAGGCCGAGCGCCGTCAGCCCTTCCTTCACGACATTGACGTTGAGCCGCTCCTGCAGAGCGAAGCCGAGACACGGCGTGCCGTGATCGAACGTCACGGCCTCAACCGTGAACTGCTCCTCGACCAGCGCGTAGCCTTCGCGCAGCTCCGGCGGGTCCAGCTCCTGCCGCACGAACGCGTCGCGCGCCGCAAAGCGGAAGCGGCGCTGCACGCGGGCGTCGAACTCGTCCACCAGCATGACGAAATCGACCGAAGTCTCGTCCAGCAGGTTCCAGGTATAGCCGCCGAGCTTCGCGGCCACGCGGTCGCCGAAGCCGGGCGGACCGACCAGCCGCAAGGGCGCGGTGCGGTGGAGGCAGAGCCGCAGCAGCCGATCGAACCCCGCGAAATGATCCATATGCGTGTGCGAGACGAACACATCGCTGACGCGCAAGAGCTCGCGCGACGACACGGCGGAGAGATCGCCGAGATCGAACAGCAGCGCGCGCCGCTCGAAGCGGAAGTCGAGATAGAGCCCCGGATCCGCGAACGGCTCGTTGATCAACCGCGCCTGCACGAGCCAGGTCATGCGTTACGCTCCGCCGTCATCCCGGCCGAGCGAAGCGAGAGCCGGGATCCATAACCCCGGCCTCTCCGTATCACGACCACAGTGGTTATGGATCCCGGCTCGCGCTCGCGCGTGCTTCGCACCCGCTCGCTTGGCCGGGATGACCAGAAAGTGCACCTTACACCCCGAACGGCCACGTCTCGTCCGGCCCCCTTTCCTGCGGCGCCGGCAGCGGCGTCACGGCTTGCGTCTCGTCAAACCAGACATAGCCGTCGAACTGCTGCGGCAGCGAGGCTTCCGCATAGTGGCTCCACCGCTCGGTGTCCGGACGGTAGATCACGCCGATGAAACGCTCCAACCGGGACTCGAGGAGCTCGTCGCGCAGCGCGGCGTGCTCGCCCTCGCGCAGGTCGAACAGGAAGCGCGGCACGCGGCTGTCATGCGCGAGCCGCTCGTAGCTCTCGGGCAGCGAGGGATTGACGCGCTTCACACGCATCGGCGCGTCCCAATCGTCGGCGGCCGCCACCGTCCCGGTATGCGTGCCGAAGCCGATCAGCGCCGCCTCGCGACCGAAGGTCTCGCGGCAGAGCTGGCCGAGATTGATCTCCTCGCGCACCAGCCCCATCTCGGTGAAGGCCGCGTTGCCGATATGCGAGTTGTGCGCCCAGACCACCGCCTTGGCGGCCGGGCCCTTCCAGGCGAGCAGCTGCTCCAGCGTCTCGAACATGTGGCGGTCGCGCTGATTCCAGGACTCGGCCGCGCCGTAATACATGGCGCGGTAGTAGGCTTCGGCATTGCGGATCAGGCGCGCATTCTGCGCCGCGTCGAGGAAGGCATCGCCGCCGCGCGTCGTGTAGTCGAGCTGCTTGGCGAGCAGTTCTTTCAGCATCTCGACCACCGGCTGCTCGCACAGCGCATAGCCGTGCGTCAGCGCCATGCGGCCATAGGCGGCCGGCTCTTTCTGCCAGGGCTGCAGGCAGCCGTAACGTTCGCGCGCGACCTTCGCGACCTCCGGATCGACGCGATCCAGATATCCGATCACGGCCGCGATCGAGCCGCCCAGATTATAGAGATCGAGGCCGTGGAAGCCGGCGCGCTGGGCCGGCGGCAACGCGCGATTGTGCTCCGTCAACCAGCGGAGGAACGCGTTCACCTCGGTGTTGCGCCACATCCAGGTCGGGAAGCGGCGGAACGGCGGCTCCGCCTCGGCATGCTGCGGCAGGCCGCGCACATGCCGGTCGATCACCGCGGCATCCGGCCAGTCGGCTTCCACCGCCACGATGGTGAAGCCGTGACGCGTGATCAGATGCCGCGTGATCGCGGCTCGCGCCCGGTAGAACTCTGACGTGCCGTGACTTGCCTCGCCGAGGAGCACCACGCGGGCGCCCGCGTAGCGGTCGAACAACGGCGCGAAACCCGCATCTTCGATATCGGGCAGCGGTTTGGCGGCCTCCCGGATCAACGTCGGAATGCTCTTGCGCCGCACCGGCGCGAGCGGCGGGCGCGTGCGGCGGTTCCCCTCGCCCCAACCATGCGCACCGATCAGCGGTACGAAGCGCACGTCGCCTAGATTCTCCTCCTCATATTTGCGTTCGCTCACGCGCGTGAGCCGCACGAGCTGCTGGTGATCGGTCGGCCCGACCGGGATCACGAGCCGGCCGCCCACGGCGAGCTGCTTGCGCAGCGGCTGCGGGATCGTCGGCCCGCCCGCAGCCGCGAGGATTGCATCGAAAAGCTGCGCCTCGGACCAGCCGAGCGTGCCATCGCCCACGCGCACCTCGATATTCTCGTAGCCGAGCGCCGCCAAGCGTTCGCGCGCGATTCGCGCGAGGTCCGCATGGCGCTCGATCGTGTAGACCCGCTCGGCAATGCGGCTCATCACGGCGGCCGCATAGCCGGAGCCGGCGCCGATCTCGAGCACGCGGTCGCCCGGCTGGATCTCGGCGGCCTCGATCATGTGCGCCACGATATAGGGCTGCGAGATCGTCTGGCCGGCCTCGATCGGCAGCGGCGTGTCCTCGTAGGCGAACTCGGCGAGATCGTCGGACACGAAGCGCTCGCGCGGCACGCGGCGCATCGCCTCGAGCACGTGCGGATCCTTGATGCCCCGGCGCGCGATCTGCGCGTCCACCATGTGGGCGCGCGCCTGGGCGAGATCGGGCATGCTCAGCGGCTCGGCGGACGCGCCGGCGGCGCGTCGCTGCTGGCGCCCGAGGTGGGAGCGAGCTCGCGCGGCGCCTGGCCGGTGAGCTGAGTCATGATGTCCTGCGCGCTCTTCAGGTGCGAGAGGACCACCGGTAGCGTGCGCGACGCGAACTGCTGCAGCTGCGCATCCTGCCCGGAATTGATCTCCCACAGCAGCAGCTGCACGCTCTTCTGATGGTCCGTCGTCTGCGCCGCCAGATAGGCAAGGTCGAACTCGGCGCCGCTCAGAGCCTCCAGCTTCTCTTGCACGGCCTTGTGCTCCGGATCCGGTTCGCTCGGCAGCGGGATCTTTGCCGACTTGGCGAGATCGGTCAGGCTCGCATTCGCTTGCCCGTGATCGTTCGCCATGCGCTTCGCGAACTCGCGCACCAGGCTGTTCTGCGCCTTGCGCTCGGCGAGCCGACCGAGTGCAACTTCAGCTTGGCCGCCGATCGCGGCCTGCTGGGCGAACAGCTGGTCCTGCGTGTTGGTCTGGTGCGGCGCCGGCACCCCCGGCTCGCTCTGCTTGGTACCGGGTTCAACGCCCGCCGGATTGCCGATCTGCGCGAGAGCCGCCGATCCGCTCAGCATCAGCGCCGCCGCGAGCGCGAGTGTATGACGCATCATTTCCTCCTGTGGATCGCGCCTTACAGCGTCAGCATGTAGGCGACCAGCGCATCCTTCTCTTGTTGCGAGAGCTTGAGGCCGAGCACGAGGTTGAAGAACTCGACCGTGTCGGCGAGCGTGATCAGCCGCCCGTCATGCATGTAGGGCGGCGAGTCCTTGATGCCGCGCAGCGTGAAGGTCTTGATCGGCCCGTCCGGCAGCGCGACGAAATCGTTCGCGGTCTGCCCGATCTGATAGAAGCGCTCGAGCTTCAGGTCGTGCATGTTGTTGTCGAGAAACGAGGTCTGCGCGGCGTGGCACTCGGCGCAGCGTCCCTTGCCGAAGAACACCGCCTCCCCGGCAAGCTCCTGCTCGCTCGCTTTCGCCCGATCGAGCCGGCCGAACGGATCGAGCTTGGGCGCCGGCGGGAAGTCGATGATGTTCTGCATCTGCGCCATCATCGCGACCTGGTTGGGGCGGTCCGGCAGGTTGACGCCCTTGCGCGTGGCGCTGACGTGGTCGCCGTTGAAATAAGCGGTGCGCTGCTCGAACTCGGTGAAGTCCTCGACCGAGCGCAGCGAGCGTTTCGAGCCGTGGATCTGCTGGTTGAACATGCCGCGCAGGCTCGTGGTGTCGAGGCGGAAGCGCGCGGCCTGCGGCCGCACGTCCGGCGTGAGGTGGAAGGCGGCGTTGGTGTGGAAGTTGGCGTGGCAGTCGAGGCAGGCGACGCCGGTGCTCTGCGTCGCCACCTTGCGGTCCTCGGTCTGGTTGAACTCCTCCTGCGGGAACGGCGTCAGCAGAAGGCGCAGGCCTTCCATCTGCACGGGCGTGATGATGCCGGCGAACACTTCGTAGAAGTTCTTGATGGTGACGAGCTCGCCGCGCGAGACGTCGCCGAGATGCGGATGCGTGGTGAGGAAGATCGGCGGCGGGAATTCGGGCGTCAGATGATCCGGCAGATCGAAGTTGACATCGAAGCGCCGCAGGTCGCGCGCCTCCTGGCGGCGGATCTCCTCGATCTCGCGTTCCGGGAACACCTGGCCGCCCGTCGCCTGCTTCACGTGCGGCAGCGGCATGAAGCCTTCCGGCATGACGCCGCGCTGGCGGATCTCGTCGGCACTCATGGCCGCGAGCTGATCCCAGCTCAGGCCCTGCGGCAGCTTCACGCGCACGCCGGCCTGCACGGCCTTGCGGCCACCCGACATCATCATGCCGGGCATCGGTCGATCGGCGAGATCGTAGCGGCGATTGAGCAGCTCCGACTGGCGCTGCATCACGCGCGGCTTCTGCGCCTCGTCATCGGCCTTCACGGCCGAGAAAGGTCGCGTCGGCAGCGGGCGATAGGTCGTGTCGGGCGGCAGCGGGTCGGAAAGCGCAGCAAGGCTGAAGACGACCGCACCACCTCCGAGAATTGCAGCCGCGAGAGAGGCGAATCCCTTGGAGACCTGTGACATGCGAACGCTCGATGTGCTGGAGCAAGGCTCATGCCTTGCCGGCTCAACGGCGTTCCAGGTCTCGCGTTCCAGCCAAGGTCGTATTTCGCGCGCGCGCGCCGCTGTTCAGCGCGTGCGAAGATCGCTGCGGAACGTGACGCGCGCCGCGGCGAGCGACACCAGGGCAAGACCCAGCGAGATGAGCGCATTCCAGCCCGCAAGCGAGAGACCGAGAAACTGCCACGGGATCTCGTCGCAGCGCACGATCGCGACGCTCTCGAGCTGCTTGAGGAGGCCGCCCGCGCTCGGCGGTGGCAGCGGCCCGGAACATTCCTGCGGGCCAGGCCACCACTTCCATTCGATGCCCGCGTGGTAGGTCGCGAGTCCCGCGCCCGCGAGCATCACGAGCGCGAGCAGGATGAGTCCGACGCCCGACACACGCCGCGGGGCGCCGCGCCAGGCCGCGAACGCGATCAGGAGCGCAAGCGGGATGCCGATGTAATAGAACCAGCGCTGCTCCAGGCACAGCGGACAGGGCGGCAGCCCGATGACGAGCTGAAAGAACCAGGCGCCCGCGATGGTCGCGGCGCCCGCGAGCGCCACGACCAGCGCGCCCACGATGGCGGGATCGCGCTGGAGAATTCCCGGAGCGGATTTCGGCGGAACAAGCATCGGCACACCTCTGGCGAGAGGGCTTAGCGAGGCGCGCGAGCCCTGTCGATTCAGAGAGCCGTGAACGACCGTGATGGCCGAATTGGGTCCGAACGATCGGACGCGTCAGACCCAGACCAGGTCGCCCTCGCCCGCGCCCATGGGCATGACCGAGAAGATCAGGTGATCGCCGGCGAGCCGGCTCGACACCATGTATTCGGCCTGGGTCGCGGGATGGCGATGGAAGATCGTGCGCTGCTCTTCGGGACGCGGCTGCGTCAGGCGCGTCCAGATATCGCCCTCGCAGAACAGGAAGGGCAGGCTGCGCGTGAGCTGGTCGGGTCGGTCCGCGATGCCGAACAGCTTGCGTGCCGCGCGGTTCGCGAAGGCGATCCAGGCATCCGCGATCTGGCCGCCGCCGTCCACGGTCGGGCGCGTGCAGATGATCGCGTTGTCGATGGTCTCGAGCGCGTTCTGCAGCATGTCGGCGCGGAAATTGACGGGCTCGGAATGCAGGAGCAGCAGCATCGGTCCGCTGCTGGTCGAGGCCTGCACCGGCAGTACGATGCGCTCCCAGAGGTCGACCACCTCGCGGAAGTTGGCCGAGAAGATGCAGTGCGCGGGCGTGAAGCTCTCGCAGGCCTTGCGATAGATGTTCTCGATGTAGCGGATCACCGGGCCGTCTACCGAGGAGACGAGGCGACCCGTGAGATCGCGGCCGACCAGGCGCATGCTCGACGGGCCCATCGAGAGATAGACGAAGTCGTGCGTGTCGGTCTCGGCGAGCACCATCATGTTCTCGGTGACACGCGGGCTCGAGTCCGGAAGGAAGTCGCCATAGGTGGGCGCGCGCACGCGCCTGATGTCGTTCCACTTGGCGAACAAATGGCGCGCCACCGGCGACGTCGATCCTTCGATCAGCCCGCCGAACACCTCACGATGGAATACACCGTCGAATGGCATACGTGGAAATAACGACAATTTTCTTAGAAAGATGTGAATGCGGCCGAATACATGTTTTTCACGCGGATTACATGTGAATACTGGCTAGCATATTTGTCATTTCGTGGCGTTACTGCGGGAATTTGTGAGCGCCCGTCGTGAAAGGATCACGACTTCGCAGCACGCAGCACTGCTCGGGGAGACCGTCAGATCGTGCGGCCCTGGGAGGCGGCCCGTTGGCGCAGAAGCGTGACGAAGCTCTCCTCCGGCATCGGCTGCGCGAACAGATAGCCCTGGCCGAGATCGCACCCCATGCGGAATAGGGTCAGGGCGTCCGCGGGCTTCTCGATGCCGATCGCGACCGCGCTGGCTTCGAAGTTGTGCGCCACGTCGATCAGGGATTTGCAGACCGCGGCCTTGGCCTTGTCGGTCGAGCATTCCTCGATATACGACCTGTCGAGCTTGAGCTCGGCGAAGGGCAGATCCTTGAGCCGGCTCAACGGCAGTGAGCCGCGGCCGAAATCGTCCAGAGCGAGCTGCACGCCATGGCTGCGCAGCTCGCGCGCGATCTCGGCGACGTCGTCGAGCTGGTCCACGACCTGCGCCTCGGTGATATCGAGGATCAGCCCCGGCCAGTTCTCGGCCTTGGGACGCAGATCACGGACGATCTGAGCGACGGGCAAGCTTCTCAATGCGGGCACGAAGAAGTTGCACGCGATCTGAAACGTGATCCCCATGCCGCCGTAGTGCCCGCTCGTCTTCAGGGCATTGATCAGGGTCTTTTCCGCAAGGCTCATCAGGGTCGCGGCATCCGCGTCCTGCATGAAGGCCCCGGGCAGAACGATGCCGTCCTGCGGATGCCGCATGCGCGCAAAGGATTCGATCCCGGCGAGCTTCTTCTTTCGGAGGTCGATCTTCGGCTGGTACCAGAATTCGATCCAGTCGTTTCGCAGAGCGTCTTCGAGACGTCGGCCGGGCGTCTCCAGCTCGACGCGTTCGGAACGCTCGAAACCGAGCTGGCGCGCGATCCCCTGGATCGCGCCCCCGGCCAGCCGCGTTCCCAGGGGCCGC